>JANXYO010000010.1 GCA_025356015.1 Spirochaetaceae bacterium | reverse complement strand
GGGCTTCGTCGTCCCGTCCTCCCTCCTCCCTGATGCCGCCACGGAAGACGAAGGGCAGGAAGTAGCCGGGATCGAGGTCGATCGATCTCGTGAAATCGAGCTCGGCCTCTGCCTTCCTGCCGCTGTCCAGACGCAGCCTCCCCCTGTCGAGATAAAGCCAGGGAGCGTCTGGGGCTTTTGCGATCGCGGTATCGAGGTCAGCGGCTGATTCATCGTAGCGCCCGAGTTGGTAGCGGGCCCTGCTTCGGTCTGAGTAGGCCATGGCCTCGTCTGGTGCGAGGGCGATCGCCAGGTTGAGCTGGGCGTCGGCCTCCGCGTATTTGGCCTGGCGATAGAGGGCCCTGCCCAGGCCGAGGGGGGCGTCGGGATTCTTCGGGTCGGCCGCCTGCGAGCGCCGGAAGAAGTCCTCGGCCGCCGGCCAGTTCTTCTGATCGAGGCTGAGCTGGCCCCAGGCTGCGAGAACTCCGGAATCGACGGGGGCCACTGCGATGGCGGCATCGAGGTATCGTTTCCGCGCCTTCTCGTCGCCAGCGAATCGCGCGAGCTCCGCCGCCATGGAAAGGGCCTTTACGTTCTTCGGCTCGGACTCAAGGACGGCAGAGACCTCGGTCCTTGCCTCGGCCAGCTTGCCGCCCGAAACGAGGGCAGCGGCGTGGACGAGGCGGAGCTCGGCCGATGAGGGATCGGCGGCTGCCAGGGCCTGGAGGCTCGCCGCAGCCTCTTCGGTCTTGCCTTCCTTAAGGAGGGCAGAGGCTTTCTCCAGTCCCTGCACCTTGGGGTCCTCGGCCCCGGGTTTTCCGACGCTGTTTGGCCGAGCGACCGCGACAGCAGCGGGATTCTGCTCGGGCTTGGCGCCCGACGCGCAGCCGCCGAGGCCTGTCGCCACGGCGGTCGCGGACAGAATCAAGGCAAAGACCGCTGCGGGCTTGCTGGTGATGGCTGAGGCTGGGTGAAGAGCTATCATCTTCGATTTTCTCCCTGCGAGCGGGGCCTCGGTCTGCGACTTTCGAAGCCGCGAGTGCTCGATGCTACCCCGATACCAAGCCCTTGCACAAGCTTGCGCAAGGTATAGTAAGGGGCTATAGTGTTTAGCCGCAATGAACAGCGGCGCCATAAAACGAGCCCTAGGGCTCACGTTCCTCTATATCGGTATATTCGTCCTCATCGTCATCGTGCAGTTTTCACGAGGGCCCGGTTTTTCGGAGAAATTCAACCAACTCTCCGTGAACGCCACCTATCCGAGGACGGGGCGCGGAGACGCTGGAGCGGCGCCTGATACACTCAGGCTGAACTATGCTGGCTTCCAGATCGCCGCCGATGCCGCATCACCGGTGGAACTGCTGGGCCAGGATGGGGCTGCGAAGGTCGTGGCGCTGAAATCCGTGGAGAAGATAAGGGGCGGGGTGAGGGTCCGTCTTGAGGGGGGCCTTGAGCTCAAGGTCACGGTCGATCCTTCGAACGGAGAGCGATATACCCTCGGCGCCTCGGCTCCCGATGGCAGCACCGGGGTGCGGCTGCGATATTCGCTCCAAGGAAAGGCAAGGCTCGGTGAGAAGGACGGCCGCCTTGTGCTGGATTCGGGCCGGGGGAGCTACGACATCTCCCTGCCTGCGGCCGCCCTGTCGAAAGACCGGGGGACCCTCATCCTCGACCCCCGCGATTCCTCCTCGAGCGGCATCGCCTTCGTGGGCCGTGCCCCTCAGACAGCCATGCCCCCCGCGGCCAAGGTCGCCGAAACCTTCATCGCCCAGGCGCCCAAGGATCCCGCCACCTTCAAGACCGAGATAGCCGCATGGAGGGACAAGGTCTGGGCGGCACTAAGCTCTAGCCGATTCGATCCTGACAAGGTCACCTGGAGCCTGCCCGACGGGTCGAGCCGATTCTCCGAGAGAGCCTACCTCGGATACTACTCAGAGGCCCTTGCGCGCGATGCCGGTCCCGAGGTCTTCGCCCGGGTCCGCGCAGCCCGCGACCGCTGGCCAGACAGGATGAGCTATCTGAGCGCTCCCTATGTGGGCGGCCTCCTGCCGAAGATGCAGGCCCTCGAGGCGGCCGACCTCCTCGAGGTCAAGAGGATCTCCCAACTCATCCAGGACAAGTCGCCTGCCATCTTCGAGAAGGAGAACCTGATCCACTTCCTCCTCGATCGTTCACCCTTCGCCCTGGCCCAGGACGCCCTTCGATACGCCGCCGGCATAGATCCGTCAAAACTCAGCATAAGGCAGACCGTGGGCCTCCTTGGTTGCATCGTCGAGTCGAGGTCCTATCTCAAGGACGAGGAGAACCCCTTCAAGGCCTTTGGCGCCGCAGCGGACCGCATCGTCGCCTCGGTCAAGAAGACTGGCAGCGGATTCTTCCTCCTTACCGAGGATGATGGCAGCACCGACCTGAGGGTTTCCCTCATGGCCGGCTCCTATCTGCTCAGGTATGGTTCCAACGAAGGTAAGGACATGCTCGTCGGCGTCGGGCAGAGCCTGGTAGAAGGCGTGCTCGGCCTTGGCGATGCCCAGGCCTTCGCCCCTGCCAAGGTGACGGTGCGCTCCGGAGACCTGGAACAAAAAAGCGGCACCCTGGCTCCCGAAGATATCTATTCCCTGGTCGCCGGCAATCCCTACTATCCCAGAGAGGTCTCCTTCTATCGCGACATAGCGCCCGGTGCCTGGTCCTGGACCTGCTCTCCCTCACTGACGGTCGACGCAAAGGCGAACCGATTCGTCTTCACCGCGGACTTCCCACAGGGTCGCGCCCACTACATGGCCATCTACGGGATGAAGGCCTTCACCAACATCCAGCTGTACGACATCGACTATAGTCCGGACAATGACTTCGAAAGCTACGATGCCTCGGGTTACCTCTACCGGAAGCCTGCAACCGCATTGTACGTGAAGATGAAGCACAAGAAGCTCAGCGAGACGGTCAAGCTGTTCTTCTGAGAAAAGGCCTTCGCGGCCCGAGCTTGACTGGGTTTGGGGGCATTCTGTAGAGTGCCCCATGCGTATCGAGACCTATTTCACTCGCCCCGGCCTCGATGGCAGGAGCCTGGGCCCAAGCCAGATCATTGCGCGGGCGCTTTCGGAGCCCCTGAGGGTGGAGATCGTGGACGTCGTCCTCACCGACTCCATCCTTCCACTTTCTTTGCAGAGGGAGATATTCTCCGACCCGGTTGTCCAGGGAATCGCCGGTGGGCCCGCGCCCGAGCTCGCGCTCTTTTCCGGCTGGGACTGGCTTGTCGAGGTGGCATACCGGCCCGGAGTCACCGACACCCTCGCGCTGACGGCGCGCGAAGCCCTGGACATCGCCACCGATGGAAGCGCCCAGGAGCGGCTGGTCCAGACGGCCAGGCTCTACCTAGTCTTCGCAGAGGATGCCGGTCGCGACGCACTCAAGCGGGCATTCAGGCCCCTCTGGAACCCACTCATACAATCGGCTGTCTTCATCTCCCGCGCCGAATGGGAGGGGGGGCTCCGCCTCCCCGAGCTCTATCCGCGGGTCGAACTCCACGACCCCCTCGTGCCCGAGATCATCGATATTGCCGCGTTGGGCGACAGCGGGCTGCTCGAGCTTTCGGAAGCCCGCCTCCTCGCGCTGAGCCTCGAGGAGATGCGGGCCGTGCAGGCCTGGTTTGGCAAGGCGGAGACCATTGCAGCCCGCGCCCCGAAGGGCCTCGCAGCCGCGGCGACGGATGTCGAGATCGAGCTGATCGCCCAGACCTGGAGCGAGCACTGCAAGCACAAGATATTCAACGCATGGATCGAGTACGAGGAGGCCGTGCCATCAGGCCAAGGCCAATCGCGCGAGAGCATCGACTCGCTGTACAAGAGCTATATCAGGGCCACCACCGAGGAGCTCAGGGCCCTCAGGCCCGACCTCCTCTCGGTCTTCACTGACAACGCTGGTGTATTCGCCTTCAATGATGAATATGCCATCTGCGTGAAGGCCGAGACGCATAACTCCCCCTCGGCCCTCGATCCCTATGGCGGGGCCATCACCGGCATAGTAGGGGTCAACCGCGACATCCTCGGCACGGGCATCGGCGCCTCGCCCTTGTTCAACACCGACGTGCTCTGTTTCGCCTCCCCTTCGACCCCCGATGCCGAGGTCCCCAGGGGGCTTATCCCCCCGCGCGAGCTGCTCGCCGGCGTCCACCGCGGCATCGTGGATGGCGGCAATCAGTCGGGAATCCCGGTGGCCGCCGGGGCTTTCGTATTCGACAGCAGCTTCATCGGAAAGCCCCTCGTTTTCTGCGGCACCGGCGGCATCATGCCCCTCATCGTCAACGGAAAGCCCTCTTGGGAAAAGCGGATCGAGGCAGGCATGCTCGCCGTCATGGTGGGCGGGCGCATCGGCAAGGACGGCATCCACGGCGCTACCTTCTCGAGCCTAGCCCTCGATGAGGCAAGCCCGGCCTCGGCTGTCCAGATCGGCGACCCGATAATCCAGAGGCGGATGACTGACTTCCTCCTCGAGGCTCGTGACCTCGGCCTCTATCAGGGGATCACCGACAACGGGGCGGGGGGGCTTTCCTCGAGCCTCGGCGAGATGGCCGAGACGGCAGGCGGGATCAGGATTGACCTCGACGCCTGCCCCCTGAAATATGCGGGCCTGTCTCCATGGGAGATCCTTGTCTCCGAGAGCCAGGAGAGGATGAGCCTCTCGGTGCTCAGGGAGTGCGCGGAGGGTCTTTTTGCCCTTGCGCGGAGAAGGGGTGTCGAGGCGACAGCGGTCGGGGAGTTCACCGACACTGGCAGCATCGAGCTTTGCTCCGGCGGTAGGACTGTCGGCCTGATCGACCTTGAATTCCTTCATCGTGGCGTGCCCCGGCTCATGCTCAAGGCGAAGTGGGAGGCTCCCCATATCGGTCCAGCGAAGCTTGCGGACTGTGGTGACTGGACAGGGACCCTCCTCGAGATTCTGGCCGATCCCGAAGTCGCCTCGAAGGAATCCCTGGTCAGGCAGTACGACCACGAGGTGAAAGGGATCTCGATCGAGAAGCCCCTTACCGGAGTCGAGCGCGACGCGCCAAGCGACGGGGCCGTGCTCAAGCCCCTTTATGGCGACTGGCGTGGCCTGACGGTGACCCACGGGATCAATCCAAGACTGTCGGATCACGATGCGGGCACCATGGCCCTGGCAGCCGTCGACGAGGCCTATCGGGCCCACATTGCCCTTGGCGGTGACCCCGATCGCGCAGTGGCCCTGGACAATTTCTGCTGGCCCGATCCTGTCGAAACACCTGTCAATCCCGATGGCCAGTTCAAGCTCGCCCAGCTCGTCAGGGCCTGCCGCTCCCTTCGTGAGGCTTGTCTGGTCTATGGCCTGCCCCTGGTCTCCGGAAAGGACTCGATGAAGAACGACGCCTTCGCGGGAGGCCGCAGGATATCGGTGAAGCCGACCCTCCTCGTGACCCTTGTGGGGATCATTGATGATGTGCGCAAGGCTCCATCGACCGATCTTCTGGAGGCGGGTGACCTCCTGTACATCGTGGGAAGAGGACAGGGTTGCCTTGGCGCATCGATCCTCGAGCGGGTCCTCGCCGCGAGAGGCGAAGGCAAGCTTGGTCCCTGCCCTGTCGCCCGGCCAGCCGAGAATCTCGAATTGTACCGCAAGCTTGCGAAGGCGATTTCCGGGAAGCTGGTGCGCTCCTGCCACGATCTCTCCGATGGCGGCCTCGCAGTCGCCCTGGCCGAGTCCTGTCTTGGCGGGAGGCTCGGAGCGAAGGTAAGGCTTGACGATCTTCCGATGAGCGGGGGCCCGGAAGCAGAAACCGGAATTCCCCTGGCCGCCCGCCTCCTTTTCGCCGAGGATCCGGGGCGCTTCCTGGTCTCGATTCGATACGGGGATCGCGAGCGTTTCGAGCGCAGCATGTCATCGATACGCTGCATCGGAGAGGTGGGCGGGGAACCGAGGCTCGAGGTGAGCCTTGGAGGCAGGACGTTGATCGGTGCCGCCCTCGGAGAGCTGGAGCGCGCCTTCAAGACGCCCATTGTCCAGGGGGATTGAAATGGAAGTGAGGGCGATTGTCGTTTCAGGCTACGGCTTTAACGCCGACGCAGAACTGGCAGAGGCTTTCCGGCTCGCGGGGGCCGTGGTCGAGAGGGTCCATCTCTCCGAGCTTCTGGCCTCGCCGCAGCGCCTGGAGTCGGCGCGCATCCTTGCCTTCCCCGGCGGTTTTTCCTTCGGAGACCATCTGGGATCAGGTCAGGTCGTGGCCCTTTTATGCCGGCGCAGACTGAGGCCGGCCTTGAAGCGTTTTGCCGAGGACGGCGGGCTTGTCATCGGCGTCTGCAACGGTTTCCAGGCCCTCCTGCGCATGGGGATGCTGCCAAACCGGGATTCAGGGCTCGGGGGCGGAACTTGGACGATCGAGGCGAGCCTGGTCCACAACGCCTCGGGGCGCTTCATCGATGACTGGGTCGAGGTCGAATTCGAGGCAGGGAGCCGCTGCGTGTGGACGCGGGGTCTTTCGAGCCGGTCCCTCCCGGTGAGGCATGGTGAGGGAAGGTTCATGACCCGCGACGAGGCGAGCCTTGATTCCATGGAGGCCGAAGGCCTGATCGCGCTACGCTATGCGAAAGGAGATAATCCCAACGGCTCCGAACGTGATGTGGCCGGAATCTGCGATCCTACGGGAAGGGTTCTTGGCCTCATGCCCCACCCCGAGGCATTCCTCATCAGGGAGAACCACCCACAGCGCAGAAGGGGAAACCGGGACAGGCCGGGCATCGAGCTATTCGAAAAGGGCGTCGGTGTGGCAAGGGATTCATCCTAAAGCCGGGAGGCCCAACCCGATTTCGGGTTTCGGTGGCTTGCCAGAGCCGAGGCGCTATGGTGAAGTTCGGAGCGACCCTGTATAATTAGAAAAAATCCCGCTCATGGGAGTTCCTGCCGATGACGGAAACAAGCGACCTAGACCTGGTTCGCGAAGAGTACGAAAAGCAGCTATACGACCTCCGGCAGCTTCTCGAGGTATCCAAAAGCCTCAATTCCACCTTGGACTACCATATCCTGATCGACTCGATCCTACTTACCATCATGGGACAGATGCGCGTGCTCAAGGCGGGCCTCTTCGCCAAGAAGGGTCTCGACGCGACCCATTTTAGCCTGCACCGTAACTACAAGGGCTTCGACATCGACCATGCAGTCAATTACGCAATAGCCGAGGACAACCAGCTTATCAAGCTCTTCTCCCGCAACAACCGCTGCTTCACGATGCCAGAGGCCCAGGAGAGGATCGGTTCCCTCAAGGGCCTCGAGGGCCTCGCCTCCCTCCAGCCGACCCTCCTCGTACCCCTCAAGGCAAAGGGCGTCGTCAACGGAATCATCGTTCTCGGTGACCGGATCGATGAAGCCCATTTCGAGGAAAGCGAGAAAGAATACGTCCTCAACATCGCCACCTTCGCGGCGATAGCGATCAACAATGCTTTCCTTTTCGAGATGACCACCACCGACATGATGACCAGGCTCAAGATGAAGCACTACTTCTACACCGTGCTCATCGAGAAGATGGAGCACTCCGCCCTCTCGGGCCGGCCCCTATCCGTCATCATGATCGACATCGATTTCTTCAAGAAGTTCAACGATACCTACGGCCATTCCTGCGGGGACGCGGTGCTCAAGCAGGTGGCGAAGATCCTGCAAGCATGCATACGGGGGATGGACCTGGCCGCCCGCTATGGCGGTGAGGAATTCTGCATCCTCCTTCCCGACACGGACAGGGAGCGGGCCCTGATCATCGCGGAGCGCATCCGCAAGAGCGTGGCCGATACCCCCTCGGAGTACGAGGGCACGAGGCTCTGGGTGACCATTTCGCTCGGGCTTGCGCAGTACAATCCAGCCCGGGACATCTCCGGAAAATCCCTCATCGATCGGGCCGACCGCGCCCTCTATTTCTCCAAGCAAAGCGGGCGCGACCGGACCAGCGCTGCGGACTGAAGAGCCGATGGCCAGGATCAGGATCGCGAACGACGGCAGTACTGTCGAATCAAGCAGCGCCGTGTCAATCCTCAACGCCTTTCTGAGGGAGGGGATTGGGATAAGGCATGATTGCGGGGGCAAGGCGCTCTGCGGCACCTGCCGTCTCAGGGTGATTTCGGGGGCCGCGGGGCTCTCGCCGATACTACCGCGCGAGGCTGAGCGCCTGGCGGCGATCCTCTCCGGCGACGGGAGCCGGTCCACTGAGGCCCGAGAAGGCGGATCGCTCAGGCTAGCTTGCCAGGCCCATGTGTCCCGGGAGGTCGAAGTCGAGATCCTCCTGACGCGCGCGGGTGATGGAAAGCCGAGCTAAAGGCCCGTGGCCCAGACGGGAGAACGGAGGCGAGCATGCAGCATTGGTGGGAAGAGGCGGTGTTCTACCAGATCTATCCGCGGAGCTTTGCAGACTCAAATGGCGACGGGATAGGCGACCTCCCGGGCATCGTCTCCCGGCTCGACTACCTCGCGGAGCTCGGCATCAACGCGCTCTGGATTTCCCCCTTCTTCACCAGCCCCATGAAGGATTTTGGCTACGATGTCTCCGACTACCGTGACGTCGACCCGATCTTTGGCAGGCTCGAGGATTTCCGTGAACTCTCGGCAGCGGCCAAGTCCCGAGGCATCAGGATCGTCCTGGACCTCGTGGCGAACCACAGCTCCGATGCGCACCCATGGTTCGTCGAGGCCCGATCCTCCAAGGACAATCCCCGGCATCCCTGGTATCTATGGGTCCCCGATACCGGCCGCCCGCCCAACAACTGGATCGCGATCTTCGAATTGCGCTCAGCCTGGCACCGCAATCCGGCCACCGGAGAACGCTACCTTGGCACCTTCACCCGCCATCAGCCGGAGTTCGACTGGAGGCTGAGGGAGGTCAGGGAGGCCTTCTATGACATCATGCGATACTGGTTTGATCTTGGGGTCGATGGCTTCCGGCTCGATGTCGCCACTGGATTCATCAAGGACGACCGGCTTCGCTCCAATCCCTTTTCATTCAAGGCGATCCCCGACTTCTTCCAGAGGCACATCTACGACAGGAATAGGCCAGAGGTCCACGAGATCTTCAGGGAACTCAGGTCGGTGGCGGATGAGGCATCAAAGAAGGGAGAGGAAAAGGTCCTGATCGGCGAGACCCACGGCAGCGATGTCGCACTCGCCGCGTCCTGCCATGGCCAGCATGGAGACGAGCTCCACATGGCCTTCAACTTCGACTTCCTCAACAGGCCCTGGAAGGCAGCTGCTTTCCGGGCATCGGCGGAACGCTGGTATGCCAGCCTCCCCGAGGGAGCCTGGCCGAATTTCACCCTTAGCAACCACGACCAGCCCCGCCATGTCTGGAGATACCGGAGCAGGGATCCGAGGGTCACCGCGGCGAGGGCGCAGGTCGCGGCCGCGATGCTCCTGACACTCAGGGGAACTCCCTTTCTCTATTACGGGGAGGAGATCGGCATGAGCTGCTTCCGCATACCGCGAAAGCGGCTTGTCGATCCCATAGGGATCGTCACCTGGCCGAAGGGCTTCATAGGCAGGGATCCCGAACGCACACCGATGCAGTGGGACCGAAGTGAGAACGCCGGCTTCGGCGCAGGTGAGCCCTGGCTTCCGCCGAACCCCGATTACCTGGACCGCAATGTCGAGGACCAGCTCGCCGACCCCCTTTCCCTTCTCTCCTGGTATCGCCGCCTCCTAGCCCTGCGCGCGTCCAGACAGGAGTTGCGTTCGGGCGAGATTCGCTTCCTCGACCTAGACACCGATGTCCTCGCCTACGAGAGGCGGCTCGGTCGCTTAGCCACCATTGTCCTGCTCAATTTCTCGAAGCGGGCACGGCCGGTCGATATCGCCTTGGGCGGTAGGGTGCTCTTGGGGTCAGAGAGGGAGGCTGGGGACAGTCTCGACCGAGGCCCGACAAGGCTCGCTCCCGGAGAGGTCCTGCTTGTGGAATCTGGCCTCTTTAGGCTAGCTGATTCTGCTGGCCCGCAAGCGACGCGACGCCGAGCTCGCCCTTCCCGCTGACGATGCCGAGCACGAGCAGCTGCAGGAGGCTGTGCTCGAAGGCTGAGCCAAGGGCCCTGGCCTGGCTGTCGAAGGTGGACGCGAGCCCAATTATGCGCGCGCATTCGAGGCGTGTGAAACGGCGCAGGGCGGCGGCGCTTTGGCGCTGCATTGTCTTGCTCCGCATCTGGAGCTTCATGCACGCGGACTCGAAGGTCTCGCCCTCCTCGATCAGGAGGTGAAGGCGATGCAGGCGGCGAAAGCCCCAGATAAGGGCGGAGATGACCTGGACCGCGTCGCCCCTCCGATCGGCGAGGACTGCCTCGAGGACCTCAAGGGCCTCCTCTAGCTCCCCGGTCACGAGGCGGTCAAAAAGGCTGAAGGCATCTTCCTGGCGGGTGTGGGAGATCGCTGCTTCCACCTCATCGGCTCCCAGCTCGCTTCCCGGCTTGTAGACTATCGCCAGGCGGCCACAGGCCGCCTCCAGGGCCGAGCTGTCGTTTTCCACAAGCACGAGGAGGGCTTCCACTCCCTCGTCGTCTATGCCAAAGCCGAGCTCCCTGAGCTTGGCCCTGATCCAGCGTGGCTTCTCGCTCTCGAACATCTCGTAGAAGGTCTTCTTTCGGTCCTTGCCGACCGCCTCTTCAAGTGCCTTCTCGACATAGAAGGCATCGGTGACGAGGATGAGCACAGCGTCGGGTGCGGGGCTGGCGAGATAGTCGGCGAGCTCCTTGAGGTCGTCTTTCCCCTTGGCGAGCTCGGCGCCCCTGTACTCAATCATGCGCCTTGAGGAGAAGAGCGAGCCGTTCCGCAGCAGACCGAGCAGTTCGCCAACTCCCGTCTCGGCCGCATACAGCCGGTGCTCCTCGGCGGCCTGGCCATCTGAGCGGGTGATGGCGGAGCGCAGCTCGTCGATGAAGGACTTTCTCTTCCCGACTTCCGGCCCCGCAAGGAGGTAGACGCTATCGATCTTCATGGCCGGATCCTAGTACTTGCGGATCAGGCCGCGCAGGCGCCCGATGATCTTGGCATCCTGGGTGTAGATGGGCGCGTAGGCGGGGTTTTCGGCCACCAGCTTCACCCTGTTGTTCTCCCGGAAGAAGCGTTTGAGCGTGACCGACTCATCGATCATCGCGACCACGATCTCCCCATTGTCCGCGGTCTGCCGCTGCTCAATGACCGCGATGTCCCCGTGAAAGATGCCGGCGTCCTTCATGCTGTCGCCTCTCACGGCCAGGGCGAAACAGGAGCTCGTCCTGACAATGTCGGCGGGGACCTGCACGGTTCCCGAGAAGTTTTCGTCCGCGTAAATGGGTCGCCCCGCGGCAACCACTCCGAGAAGCGGCAACTCCACGACCATGAGCTCGGGTTTCTCGCGGCGCAGCAACTCGAGGGCCCTGGAACGGTTCTCTCCCAGCCTGAGGAAACCTTTGCGCTCGAGGGCCTTCACGTGGTCATAGGCACCCTTCACGGAGATGGAGAACCTGTCCGCGATCTCGCGGATCGTCGGAGGGTAGGCATGCTCCGAGAGGAAGGAGGCGATGAAGTCGTGCACTTCCTGCTGGCGAACTGTCAGTGTCTTCATCGTTCTTGCTCTATTCCATACTTCTTGACTTTGGCATGGAGGCCGCTGGGACTGATGCCCGCGGCTTCCGCTGCCTTGGGGATATTATAGGCGCATTCCCGGAGTTTTTGCACAAGGTAGTCCCGCTCAAATAGCTCGCGGGCCTCCGCGAGGTTGAGCTTCCCGTAGCGCGCCCTGAGTTCTGGCTCCTGGCGTCTTATGCCTCCCTCACCGAGCACACGGGCGACCGTGGCACCGGAAACGAGCCGCTCGTCGCTCATGACCGCCAGGCGCTCCATGAAGTTCGCCAACTCCCTGACATTGCCCTGCCAATCGCGGGCGCAGAGGAGCTCCAGGCCCTCGGCCGAAATCTCCCTGACCGGGGCGCCCGCCGCCGCCGCCTTCTCCAGGAAGAAGCGGCAAAGATCCAGGACGTCCCCGCGGCGCTCGCGAAGGGCCGGGACATGTATTGGCACGACGGCAAGGCGGAAGTAGAGATCCTCCCGGAAGCGGCCCGCAGCGATTTCGGCGCGGATGTTCTTGTTGGTCGCCGCCACGACCCTGACATCGACGCTGATGGTCTTCTCAGAACCCAGTCGCTCGAAGCGCATTTCCTGGAGGACACGGAGAACCTTCGCCTGGGCGGCCAGGGAAAGGTCGGCGACCTCGTCGAGGAACAGGGTCCCTCCGTCCGCGGTCTCGAAGCGGCCGGCCCTGCGGGAGATGGCGTCGGTGAAGGCGCCCCTTTCGTGTCCAAAGAGCTCGCTTTCAAGGAGGGTATCCGGTATGGCGGCGCAATTCACCTCGACAAAGGGACGGTCGGCCCTCCTGCTGCTCCGGTGGATGTGACGGGCGACAAGCTCCTTGCCTGTCCCATTCTCCCCGGTGATCAGGATGCGCGCATCGCTTCCCGCTGCCTGATCGATGAGGGAGCGTATCTCCGCCATGGCGGGCGAGGAGCCGATCAGGGGCTCGACACCCGCGAGCTTGGCCGCGGCCTGTTTCAGGTTCCTGTTCTCCCGGCGAAGCTCGCCTATCTCCAGGGCGTTGCGCGCGGAGGTGAGGAGGCGGTCCATCGAGAGAGGCTTCTCTATGAAGTCGAAGGCGCCAAGCTTGAGGGCCCTCACGGCCATGTCGATCGTGCCATGGCCTGTGACCACAACCACCTCAAGTTCGGGTCTGCGCCGCTTCATCTCCGCCAGGGCGTCGAGACCGCCCATGCGTGGAAGCCACACATCGAGGATCGCGAGGTCAGGACGATCCGTGGTCATAAGCTCGAGGCCCAGGATGGCATCCTCCGCGAGAAGGACCCGATGGCCCTCATCCTCGAGAATGTCCCTGACCGTGGTCCTGATGCCCGGTTCATCGTCGATCACCAGAATCGTAGCCATCGCGTTCCTGCTTCACTAGCGATCGAGCGGGAGGTCGACGAAGAAGGTTGCGCCCGAGCCCTCCTCCGATTCGAATCGTATCTCGCCGCCGTGGTCGGCGACGATGCGCTCGACGATTGCAAGGCCAAGTCCCGTGCCCGAGGGCTTGGTGGTGAAGTAGGGAACAAAGACCTTGTCCCCCACCGAGGCCGGTATGCCCCTGCCGGTATCCCTGACTCGAAGCCTACAATAGCGTGAATCGGCCGCCTTAACAAGGTCGGCGGAGAATTCGATCTCCCCGGCGCCCTCCATGGCGTCTATCGCGTTGGAGATGAGGTTGCCGAGCGCCCTCTTGACCGCGGCCCGATCCACCCGCAGGGAGAGGCCTTCGGAGACGCCCTCAACCGAGAAGCGCACCTCGGGATACGAGGCCGCATACAGGGCTATCGATTCCTCGACAAGGGGCCGAAGCTGAACCCAGAAGCGCTGGGGCTCGGGCAGCGAAGCGAAGGAGCGGAAATCCGAGAGCAGGGCGTCCATGCTCTCGACCTCTTTCACTATCGCAAGCATGGATGACTCAACGATCGCCGCAGCCGAATCCTGGTCGCTCTGCCACCTGCGCAGGACCCGTTCGGCGGCGAGGCGGATTGGTGTCAGGGGATTCTTGAGCTCATGGGCGAGGCGCTGGGCGATGTCCTTCCATGCGTCTATCTTCTCCTTTCGGAGTTCGTCGTCGCGGTATCGCTCGATCTCTCCGAGCATGCGGTTGAAGGAGGCGACAAGGTGGCCGGTCTCGTCGCCGGGCTTCACTATGAGGCGCACTCCGAAGTCTCCCGCGGCGACCCGTCTGGTCGCATCTTCGAGGCTGGCGAGGGGTTCGGCGACAAGGTCGGCCGCCGCGAGGCTGAGCAGGCCGGCGAGGAACAGCAGGGGAAGGATGAGGAAGGTATAGAAGAGACCCAGAAGCAGGGACCACTGGGAGGAAAAAGGCACGAGGAGCTCGGCGGTCCTCGACGCCCGGCCAAGCAACTCGGCGGCCTGGTCTAGGCTCTCCGGGAGACGGAGTGTCAGGATAGTAAAGCCCTCAAGGCCCCTGGGGCTCCAGGCCGCGGCATAGCGGATCCTGCTTGCATCCCCCGAGGCTGATGCGGGAAGGAGGGTTCCGCGGCTGCCCCGCGGGGGCATTGGCGCCTGTGCCGCGAGGCGAGCAGCAGGCTCTCCGGCGAAGTCCAGGCTCTTGGTGCGTGAGAAGATCTCGAGAGCCTCGATCTGTGGCTCCCGTGTGCGCACGGCATCGAGCAGTTCGGCCGCCCTGGCTCCTGCTAGGTACATGCCCGGTAGCGCGGCCGCGGTTCGCTCGATCCGCGACAGCTCCTCGTCGTACCAGGCGAGCGCCAGCTTGCTTCCGGAAGCGAGGGCGCTCCGGACCTCTGCCGATGAGGACGCGGACTGGGCTCGTGCGGCCAGTCGAAGGAGGAAGATGCCCTGGGGGACCGAGGCCGCGACGACGGTCAGGAGGAAGAGCGCAGCGAGCCTCGCACGCAACCTGGCGCCATATCGCCCGATCCGCCACTCGAGGATGAAGGTACGGACGCGAAGCGCGAGTATGAGGGCGAGGGACAGGGGGAGTATCGCGAGGACAGCGATGGGCAGCTGCTTCTCGATGCCCGGGAAGAAGGGGGCGTCGCCAAGGACCTGCCTGGCGAGGATGTACGCTCCGAAAGAGACAAGGACGTAAATGAGGCCGATGGTGAGCAGGTCGGGAAAGAGGCGTCGACGAGGCGCGACGGGACCTGCCATCGCCGGAGCTCGACCCTAGTCCTCTTCGAACTTCGATTCGAAGAGCGCGAGGATTGCCGCGGTAGCGGCCTCTTCATCGCTTCCATCCGAGATTATCCGGATGGGCGTGCCAAAACTCGCGCCGAGGGTAATGATCCCCATGATCGATTTGGCGTTGATGCGATCGGAGTCCTTCTCCAGCCATATCTTCGAGGAGTACTTGCTCGCTGTCTGGACGATGAGTGCGGCCGGCCTTGCGTGGATGCCGGCCCTGTTCTTGATCGTCACCGTCGCCTCGTTCATAGCGCCTTCCCCAGTCGCAGGCGAGGAGGGCGCCTGCAGCCCTGCGATTACCGCGCCCGGCGCGGGACATGAGTGATCCTTTCTACAGATAGTCGTCCCTGTTGAAGTATAGCGCCCGGGCATTCTCGCTCTCGAGCCAGCGCAGGACATTCTGGTTGAATTCCTGGGCCGAGTGATAGCCCATCTTCTTGAGCCTCTCGTTCATCGCTGCGGTCTCGATGATGATCGGGATGTTGCGTCCCGGTTTCACGGGAATCTCAAGCTTTGGGACACGGACACCAAGGATCTCGGTGGTCATCTCCTCTGTCCCGATTCGGTCGTAGACCTTGTTCGCGTCCCATTCCTCAAGCCCGCAGACCAGCTGGATCTGCTTCTTGTCCCGGATCGCCCCGACTCCGAAGAGGTGGGTGACGTTGATGATGCCAAGCCCCCGGATCTCCATGTGGTGCCCAATGACCTTGTTGGCGCCCTGGCCCATCAGGATGGAACCATTGACGCATCGGATCTCGACGACATCGTCAGCCACGAGCCTGTGGCCGCGCTCGACGAGCTCCAGGGCCGTCTCGCTCTTGCCTACGCCCGAGTCTCCCGACAGGAGGATGCCGATGCCGTAGACCTCGACCAGAACCCCGTGGAGCGTGGTCTGTGGCGAGAAGATGTCGGAGAGGACGCGCAGGACCCTGCTCGAGAGCTCGCTCGAACTGAGGTCGGTCTGGAGGATGGGACAATCGGCAGCCTCGGCCGAGTCGAAGAACTCGCGGTTGGGGGCGAGGTTGTGGGTGAAGATGCAACAGGGCATGGGGTAGGTGAAGAGCTTCTCGAGCACCTCGGTCTTCCCCTCCTCGGCTAGCATCTTCAAATATGCGTTCTCTCCGCGGCCGAAGATTTGCAGGCGCTGCCAGGCGAAGGACTCGTAAAAGCCTGAGAGGGCAAGACCCGGGCGGTTGAGGTCCGGGGTGGTGATCACGCGAGGCAGTCCCTTCCTTCCTCCAATGCAGCGGAGGTTCAGGGCGTTCTGCTCCTTGAGGTCGAGGTCAAGCAGATCCAGGACCGTGAATCGCTTCTCGTCTTTTGTCGCCACGGTGGGAGTCTACTATGGACTTTGGTTCGCGGCAATCATGGCCCGCGGGCCTCCCTTGCTGGGGACACCGCGGGCATGCTGTCTGGAAGGCCTATTTCTTCTCCTGGACCTTTTCCTTTTCCTTGGAGATCTTCTGCTCAAGCTTGTCGATCAGCTTGTCCATGCCCGAAGTGATATCGAATGCCCGTTCCTCGACGTGCGCCTGGACGCCCCAGCGGAAATTCGCCGTCGCCTCGAGCTTGTAGTCCTTTTCCTTGGTGAGAATGAATATGAGATCGACGATCAGGCCGTCCGCGTAGGCGATCCGTTCAAGTTTGGAATCCAGGTAGGCTCTGCTCTTTTCGCTCAGCTCGAAATGCACGGAACGGACGTCGATGGTCATGCGAACCTCCTTGCCAGGGTCGGACTCCCGAAAGGGCGTCCTTCTGCTACGTTTCCAAAGCTGGCCGGACTCATCCCCGCTTGCGGCCGAAGGAGGAATCGAGATCGAGCTCGCCTCGGTACTTGGCGACCGTGCGGCGGGCCAGCTTGATCCCCCTGCGGGCGAGAACCTCCATGATGTCCCTGTCGGAAAGGACGGCCTGCTCCGACTCGATGATCTCCTTGATGACCTGTTTGACTCCCTCCTTGGAAAAGCTCGATCCCCGGGACCCGGCGCCCGAGATTGAATTGGTGAAGAAATAGCGCAGCTCGAAAATGCCCCAGTCCGTCTGCAGGTACTTGCGGTTCGCGATGCGCGAAACCGTGGTCTCGTGCACACCGACCTCGTCGGCGACGTCCCGGAGCGTAAGGGGCGCGAGCCGCTTGGGGCCCTCGGCGAAGAAGGCGCGCTGGTACTCGACCACGGCCCTTGCCACCTTGAGGAGGGTCTGGTTGCGCTGGTGGATGCTCCTGATGAAGAACTTCGCCCGCTTGATGTTGTCGCGGACATACGCGTTGGTCGCCCGGTCTCGGACCTTCTCCGCGTCGCTTCGCTCGGCGAGGCTGTCGAAGAAGGGATCGATGCCCAGGACGGGTATCTCCTCGTCGTTTAGGACGATGACGAAATCACCTTCCTTGAGCTTGACCATGATGTCGGGCAGGACGTAGCGGGGTTCCTCCGTCGAGTAGGCCCTGCCGGGGAAGGGGGCAAGTCCCTTGATGAAGGTGAGGGCCTCCCGCATTTCTTTGTCGTCGAGCTTGAGGCGCTTCTGGATTTCCCCGTGCTTTCCCTTCTCTAGGAGCTCAATGTAGTTGGCGAGGATGGCCGGAACCGCGGCGGGACAGGCGGGGTCGAGGGCAGCCTGTACGAGGAGGCTGTCCCTGTAATCGGAGCTGCAGGTCCCGACAGGCTCGAGCCCCTGGACCAGGCCGATGATCTCCTTGACAAGGGCCTCGCTCTCGCCCGAGCACAGGAGGTAGGGATCTTCCTTGTGGAATCCGTCATCACTGAGGTTCTGGATAAGCCTTTCACCGAGCTCGCGGCGATGCTGGTCGAGCTTCTGCAGCCTTAGTTGCCAGAGCAGGTGCTCCTGGAGGGTCTCCGGCCGCGCGATGGCGCCTTCGATGAACATCCGCTTGGAATCGTCGTCTGATCCCGATCGCGATGCAAAGCCAGGGTCGGAGGCATTCTCGAAGAGGTCGGCGGAGTCCTGCTCCTTCGTGCCACCCTCGGGGAGGCTTTCAAGGGAGACTGTCGAGGGGTCTGAGATGACCTCGAGGGCCGGGTTGGATTCGATCTCGACCTGTATCTGCTCCTTCAGCTCCTGAAGGGGCAGCGCCATGAGCTTTATGGACTGGATCATTTGAGGGCTGAGCTTTTGGCGCTGTTCCGTAATGAGCACCGGCTTCTGGAGCTGCACCGAGACCTCCCTGCACGCAATTCTTGTCTAAGTGTTGGCCCGCATTTCTGACTTGTCAAGCCTGATAACGATTGCAGAAACCTGTAAATGTTAGCAGGAACCGTGCCGAACGGGAAGAAAGTGCCCCTTTCGCGTGAAGGAAGGAAGACTCAAGACCGATTTTGTATTGACCTGATCTGACAATCATTATTACTTTATTGATACCTTAAACGGCACACTCAAGGCCGCTGACCCCAGGTGGAACGATGTCGAGCAAGCACCATGAGCCTCATGACCAACATAGGAAGACAGAACATGCGCAAGACCCGGAATCAGCGAAGCCAGAGACAGATACGGTGATGCAGCCCCAGCCGGCAAGCGAATGTCTGACCGAAGACGATGCCGTGGCAGTTGAGGGCAGAGCCCTTTCTGCCGAGGCAAGGCTGGAGCTCCTCCAGGTGGAGCTGCTCGCGGCGAAGACCGAGCTCGCCTCAGTGAATGACAAATACCTGAGGAAGCTCGCCGATGACGTCAATTTCCGAAAGCGAATGGCGCGGGAAAAGGAAGACAGCCAGAGGTTCGCGGTCGTGTCCCTCCTTGGGGACCTCATCCCGATCCTCGACGACTTCGATCGCGCAGTGATGAGCGCCGAGACAGCCAGAGACTACACGATTCTCCACGATGGAATCGTTCTCATCAGGCGGCAGTTTGGCCAGCTCCTCGAGAACAAGTATGGCCTCAAGCGTCTTGAGGCGCTTGGCAAGCCCTTTGATCCCAATCACCATGAAGCGGTTTCGGTGGAGCTCGTCGACGAGGTCACCGAACCGACCGTCGCCGAGGAATTCCTGCCCGGTTACGGCTTGCACGACAGAGTCATCAGGACCGCCAAGGTTAAGGTGAGGATGCCTGGCCAGGCGAAGCGTCCAGACGAAGCCGCGCAGGGGGCCGGAGAGGATGCCTCTCGGCCTGGGAAGGATCCCGGCCAAGCCGCAAGCGCCGCGGCAGATGGCGAAGGAAATGCAAACCGCAATGATGCCGCAGACGGGGCAGCCGAGACCGTCTAGAGCGGTCGCGAGACTAGCGTTATGATGGAAATGAAGGAGCGAAGAAATGGGTAGGATAATCGGAATCGATCTCGGGACGACCAATTCCTGTGTGGCTGTCATGGAAGGCGGGGAGCCCGTAGTCATCTCCAATTCCGAAGGGCAGCGGACGACGCCATCCATCGTCGGGTTTACCACGAAGGGCGAAAGGGTCGTCGGACAGCCCGCAAAGAACCAGATCATAACCAATCCCGAGAACACTGTTTATTCTATCAAGCGCTTCATGGGGCGCCGCTATGCAGAGGTTCACAGCGAGACCACCCTTGTTCCCTACCACGTCGTCGACAACGGCAATGATGTCAGGGTCGACATCTCGGGAAAGGGCTACAGCCCCCAGGAAATCTCGGCCTTCATCCTCCAGAAAATGAGGAAGACCGCCGAGGACTACCTTGGCGAGGCCGTCACCGAGGCTGTCATCACCGTCCCCGCCTACTTCAATGATTCCCAGCGCCAGGCGACCAAGGACGCCGGCCGGATCGCGGGCCTCGAGGTGAAGCGAATCATCAACGAGCCCACGGCAGCCTCACTCGCCTACGGCTTCAACAAGGACCAGAAGAAGGAAAAGGTCATCGCCGTCTACGATCTTGGCGGCGGAACATTTGATATTTCAATCCTCGAGCTTGGAGAGGGCGTCTTCGAGGTCAAATCGACGAACGGGGACACACATCTGGGCGGAGACGATTTCGACCGCCGCATCATGGAGTGGCTCGTCTCCGAATTCAAGAAGGACTCGGGCATCGACCTCTCGAAGGACCGAATGGCCCTCCAGCGCCTCAAGGACGTCGCCGAGAAGGCGAAGATCGAGCTTTCGAACGTCCAGCAGACCGAGATCAACCTCCCCTTCATTACGGCTGATGCCTCGGGACCCAAGCACCTCCAGAAGACCCTTACGCGCTCGGCCTTCGAGCGCATGATCGATGACCTCCTCGACCGTTCCCGGGAGCCCTGCAAGAAGGCCCTGTCAGACGCCGGCCTCACCGCCGACCAGATCGACGAAGTCATCCTCGTCGGTGGATCGACCCGTATCCCCAAGGTCCAGACCATCGTCCGGGACCTCTTCGGCAAGGAGCCTTCGAAGGGGGTAAATCCCGATGAGGCAGTAGCTGTTGGCGCCGCAATCCAGGGAGGAATCCTCGGCGGGGACGTGAAGGATGTCCTTCTTCTGGATGTCACACCCCTTTCCCTCGGTATCGAGACCCTGGGCGGCGTGTTCACCCGGCTCATCACAAGAAACACGACGATTCCCTGCCGCAAGAGCCAGATCTTCTCCACGGCGGCCGACGGGCAGACCGCCGTCTCGATCCATGTCCTCCAAGGCGAGCGAGAGATGGCGGGCCAGAACCGCACCCTGGGACGCTTCGACCTCGTTGGCATCCCCCCCGCCCCGCGCGGAGTGCCCCAGGTCGAGGTCACTTTTGACATCGACGCCAATGGAATAGTCCATGTCTCGGCCAAGGACCTGGGTACGGGCAAGGAACAGAAGATCAGGATCGAGGCTTCCAGCGGGCTGAACGATGACCAGATAGAGAAGATGGTCAAGGAAGCCGAGGCCCACGCAGCCGAGGACAAGCGCGAACGGGAGCGAGCCGACGCCCACAACGAGGCCGATGGTCTCGTCTATACGACCGAGAAGTCCCTGAAGGACCTCGGTGACAAGGTCTCTGCCCAGGACAAGGCAGCCATAGAAACCGCGATGGCCGAACTCAAGCAGGCCATGGAAGGCCAGGATGTCGAGCTCATCAAGCAGAAGACCGAGGCCCTGAAGACTGCCTCCTACAAGGTTGCGGAGGAAGTCTACAAGAATGCGGGCGCACAGGCCGGCGCCGCAGGGGCGGCTGGAGAGGGCGATGGCGGTGCGGGATCGACGGGACAGGGATCTGGACCTTCGGCCTCAGGCTCAGCCGAGGATGTGGACTATCGGGTCGTCGACGACGAGGACAAGAAATAGAATGCAGGAAGACCACGGGGACTCCTAAACCGAGCCCTGTGGTTCGAATAGATTAAGGAAGTCCCCGTGGCCAAGCGCGATTATTACGAAGTTCTCGGTGTCGCAAAGGATGTGACCAAAGACGACATCAAGAAGGCCTACCGGCGACTCGCGATCCTGAACCACCCCGACAAGAACCCCGGGGACAAGGCTGCGGAGGAGCGCTTCAAGGAGGCGACAGAGGCCTACGAGGTGCTCGGCGACGAGCAGCGACGCCAGGCCTACGACCAGTTCGGCTTCGCGGGCGTGGAGGGAATGGGCGGCACAGGGTCTGCCCAGGATTTCTCCTCCGTCTTCAAGGACTTCGAGGATATCTTCGGGGGCTTCGGGGATTTCTCGAACATCTTCGATTCCTTTTTTGGCGGCCAGGGCAGCCGCGGTCGCGGCGGTGCCCGGGAACGGAGCCGAGGCGCGAACCTGCGCTATGACCTCGAGCTGCCTTTCGAGCAGGCTGTGTTTGGCGCTGCGGTGGAAATCGCCTATTCCAAGAATGATTCCTGCAAGGCCTGCGCCGGGAGCGGATCCTCAGATGGCAGCGGCAAACGGGTGTGCCCGACCTGCCAGGGCTCGGGACAGGTTCGCCGGAGCTCGGGTTTCTTCTCCATCGCCCAGGCCTGCCCAAACTGCCGAGGCGAGGGTTCCATCATCGAGAAGCCCTGCCGCGAGTGCGGAGGCTCGGGCCTTGCGAAGAAGAAGCAGAAGATCAAGGTGACGATCCCGCCGGGCGTTGAGGATGGCAAACGGGTCGTCATACCCGCCCAGGGGGATACGGGACCGAATGGCGGGGTGCCGGGTGATCTCTATGTATTCATCCACGTGCGCCCGCATGATTATTTCGAGCGCGATGGAGCTGACCTCTACTGCGCCCTTCCTGTGAGCCTCACGATGGCTGCGATTGGGGGGGAAATCATTTTTTCCACCATCGAGGGCAAGAAGATAAAGGTCGCTGTCCCCGCCGGCTCCCAGCACGGCAAGATGCTGCGGATACGCGAAGAGGGCATACCCACGGCCGGAGGACACCGGGGTGACCTCTATCTCAAGCTTCTGGTCCAGGTCCCAGCCAAGCTTAGCCGCAAGGGCAAGGAACTCCTCGAACAGCTGCGCGAGATCGAAGGTGAGGACTCGGAGCCGAAGCCCGTCAAGCTCGCTGATTTGAAGAACTAGTGGCCGATGGTCCCCCGCCACGCCGTGGCCGGGTCAGGTCACCGGGGATCAGTATTTCCGGTCGAGAAGCTTGGAGGCAAGCGCGGCGAGCTCAGCGCGGGCGGGGAGGTCGGGGAGGCCGTCGATCTCGGCGAGTGTCCGCGAGGTGAAATGGTGGGCTGTCTCCCGCGCGCGGTCGATGCCCCCGAGCCTGGCTGCCAGACCCACGATTTCGTCGATGGCCTCCTGGCCAAGCCTCGAACCCTCAGCCGCTGATCGCGGGAGTAGGACCTCGATTGAGCCCCTGTCGGCCCTGAGGGCATGGATGAGGGGCAGGGTGCACAGGCCCTCGCGCAGATCCTTGCCCACCGGCTTGCCCATTACTCCCTCGCTGCTCTCGAAGTCCAGGATATCATCGATGATCTGGAAGGCCATGCCGACGCCGTATCCTGCCCTGCGAAGACGCTGGACTACCTTGGGCTGGACTTTTGTCTCTGTCGCACCCGCGTGCAGGGCGAGGGAAAAGAGGGCCGCGGTCTTTCCCGCAATAGTGCGCAGGTAGCGCCTCACGCTCATTTCGTAGTGAAATTTCCCCAAGTCCTGAGAAATTTCCGCGGAGCAGATGGCGCCGATGAGACGGCCCAGGGCCTGGGCGTTGCCGGGCGCTGCGCTCTCAGATGCGAGCCTGAAACTCCGGGAGAGGAGCCAGTCGCCGGCGAGCACAGCCTCCTTTGTCCCGAACCTCGTGTGCATCGTCGGTACGCCGCGCCTGAGCTCGGCTTCATCCAGTATGTCATCATGGATGAGGGTCGCGACGTGGAGGAGCTCGATCGAGGCGGCAAGCGCGGTGATGCGGCGACCGTCGGCGGCCTTGCCGAAGCGGGCTCCGATGAGGATGAGGGCCGGTCGAAGCATCTTCCCGTTGGAGCGGATCAGTTCGCGGAGGGCGCCCGCGAGGGGGAAGTCTGCCGATCCTATCGACTCGTCCATGAGTGAGACGACGCCCTCGATCCGGGATCCGAGGCTCGGCGAGTCGTTCCAGAAATCCGTCATGCGGTCCTTTGGCCAATTTCAAGGATTTCCGTGGTTTGAAACTGGCCCAGCGGCCCCAGGCACCACGCAGGAGCGGTGTCCGGGGCCTTTAGAATGCGCAGGGCTTCACTTTCCATCCAGCGGAGAATCCTATTTCGTGGGGTCGTCCCCATAGAGGTGGGTGCGGCGGGCGATCTTCGTGCCATTCCACCACTTCTTGAAGAAGGGGACGGACCAGTAGTCCAGTCCAAATGCCCTTCCGACTCCGCCCATGCACAGGATGGCCGCGAAAAGGAACCAGAGCTGGTTCCAGGCGAACATGCCGGAGAGGGTGAAGATGAGGCACATCGCTATGCTCGCGACAGCCGCGAACCAGGTGAAGAAACCTCCGAGCAGGGCGAGGCCGATGAATAGCTCGGTGAGGACGATCATGAGCTGAAATCCGGTATATGGCATGTGGGCAAAAATGCCGTCCATGAAGGTATGTCTGAACCAGGTGACCAGTCCAGAAGCCGGGTCGAGGATGTTCTTGGTCGTGTCGAACCAGGGGCCAAGGACTGCTGCGGCGGGAGCGGCAGCTGTGGCGCTCGCGGCGCTTGTCGCCTCGACGGCCGTGGCGGCGACAGCACCAGCGGCATCGCCGGTGGCAGCCGAAGCCGCCCCCGTCGCGTCGGCGAGTTTCTGGCCGGCCTGCATTACGCCCTGGGAGAACATCCATCCTGTCTTGCTGAGGCCGCTCGAGAAATCGAGCCAGCCTTCGGTCATCTTGTTCGTTGCCTCGACGACCCACATGAAACCGAGCCAGAGCCGAAGCAGGAGGGGCCAGTATCCCCGGACCTTGTATGAAGCGAAGCCACCGATGAGGGAGCGGTTTTCCCTCATGTCGAGGATCTCGTGCTTTAGGTATTCCCAGGCCTGGTTGGCGCCCGCGATGCAGAAGAGGTAGTAGAGGTTGATCAAGTGCTTCATCGCGATCGCGACGAAACCCGTGGTCTTCATGCCGCCCGCGTTCGAGACTGCATAGCGTCCGCCAAGGGAGATCATGAAGCCGTGGTAGGTCGCCTTGAACTTGTGGCGTTCCCCTCCGTCGATGTCGGCGATGATGTTCTTCGCAGCGGCTTCCGCGGAGAAGTGGCAGCTCTCGACGATCTGGGCGATCGCCACCTCATTGAGGAGGTACCAGGCGTTGTCACCCACCACATAGACAAAGGGGTATTTCGGCGACTTCATCTCTGCGTCGGTCTCGATGCGGCCCCGCTTGCCCATGGGCAATGGCAGGGAGCCAGAGAAGGAGGAGCCCTTGACGCCGCAGGTCCAGATGAAGGTGTCGGTCTCGACCACGCCACCATCCTTGAGGATGACCTTCCCCGGCTCGGCACCGACGATCGCCTTGCCGAGCAGTATCTCGGCGCCGTGCTTCACGAGGTAGTTCTCGGCCTTGGCGCGCAGGGGGGCCTCGAGGATTGGCAGGATGGCCGGCAAGGCCTCGATCACGATGATCCTGACTTCCTTCGGGTCGATGAAGAGCTTCTTGCACATGGAATCGCGGTACTCGAGCAGTTCGCCGACCATCTCGCTGCCGGTGAAGCCGGCGCCCGCGACGGTAAAGGTGAGCATCTGCCTGCGGCGGGCCGGATCGGGCTCCATGGCTGCCCTTGCGTAGGTGTGCTCGAGATGATGCCTGATCCTGAGCGCGTCGTCGAAGGACCAGAGCGAGAAGGAGTTTTCCTTGACTCCGGGGATGCCGAAGTATTCGGGCTCGGCTCCCGCGCCGATGACGATGTAATCGAAGGGATATTCGCTCCGCGCCGAATAGGCCTTCTTGGCATCGAAGTCGATTCTCTCGATGGTGTCGACGACGGTCTCTATGCGCTTCGCGCCGAAGATCTTCCTGAAGCTCACCTGCACGGATTCGGGCTCGGTGCGCCAGCCAGCGACCTCATGCAATTCCGTCATGAGTGTGTGGAAGGGGCGCTTGTCCACGAGGGTTATTGCGATGTCCTCACGCTTCCTGAAATGCTTTTCTAGGATCTTGCCAGCCCAGACGCCGCCGTAGCCGCCTCCAAGAATCAGGATCTTCTTCTTCTCGCCCATCGCGGATCGCTCCTTGTGTGTCTTGTAGGAGTTGGACTTTTTGGGTGCAGTCGATTCGTTGAAGGTATTGAAACCGACCGATAATGGTCGAATTGTAACCTGAAAGTCAAGGAAGGGCCATATGGATTACGAAGCGAAGCCGATTTTCCGGAGTCCTTCGCCTGCCGGCATATCCCCTGCAACACGCTCATGTTGCTGGACTTCACTTTTTGCCTGCTCCGATGTATCATAATCCGTCAACAGGCTTTCCCTGCCGAGACCCGAGTCGACCTATGACCGGTGACGGTCTTCCCGATACGGAACCGGGGCTCCGAATTCGCCCCGCCGACAGCCCCCGTGGGTGGGGCCACTAATCTGCATCCAGAGCGAGTGCTGCCATGGATTTCCAGCGTTTCGGCATTGATGAGAGGCTCGCGGGCCTCGCCGCCGGTTTTGTTTCAGGAGCGGTCTTTCACGAAAAGATGCTTGTCCACGCGATTCAGAAGAAAGAGAACGTCTGCGCGAAGGTCTCGCTGGGGGAGGGACGAGAAGAAGTCATCCTCCTTCCCGCCCTGCAATGGCTCGCCTCGGGAGAGAACACCGCCCAGGCTGGGCAGAGGGTCCTCATCGCGGTCCCCGACGAGGTCTCGGCCGAGAAGATCGCGGCCACGGCGCGACGCCTGGCCCTGGCCATCGATGTCGATGTCTGCCTCATCGCAGACGACAGCGAGACCGGAGTGCCCGTCTACGAGGGGGAACCTTCGGCGCAGATCGTTGTCGGCCTCCCCTCTGCTCTCCTGGCTGCTTCGTCCTCGGGCACGATCGATCTTAGGCAATACGGCTTTCTGGTCGTCGACGCTGCCGATCGGCTCGCAGAAATGAGCAGCGACTTCCTGCGCCGTTTTTCGAGCTCGCTTCTCCCTTCCTGGGAAAGGCGGACCCTCCTTGCCTGTGCGAGGATCACCGTGAAGACTAGGAACCTCTCCCTCGACCTTGCAGACAATCCCTCGGAAATCCAGATCGAGGGCGATGTGGTCAAGGCGCAGAGCGCGCAGTGCGAGACCTGGTACCTTCCGGCCGAGGACAAGGTCAGGTTCCTCCTCGGACTCTTCGATCGCGAAAAACCAGCCAGGGTCTGCGTGTTCTGCAATCTCAAGGGCACCGCGACCGAGCTCTCAAAGCGTCTGG
This sequence comes from Spirochaetaceae bacterium, assembly GCA_025356015.1. Lineage (GTDB taxonomy): Bacteria > Spirochaetota > Spirochaetia > Treponematales > Rectinemataceae > JANXYO01. The sequence goes on along the minus strand of JANXYO010000010.1, from coordinate 51,971 downwards.
TGGCGAACGGGGTCTCCAGTGACTACATACTCGGTTCCCTTGCCGAGGAGCGCAATTTCGCGATCCTCGAAAAGTGCCGCTCGGGTGAGCAGCTCGTGCTCGTGCTCACGGACGAGGGCGCGCAGGAAATCCCCAAAGCTGAGTTCCCGCTTTGCATCAATTACGACATTCCCCTTGAACCGGAATTCTTTGTGCGCCGCATGGAGATGCTCGACCGGGACGCTACGGGAGCGAAGATCGTGAGCATGGCCTGTGACCGCTATGCCATCGGCCTGCCGGCGATCGAGCAGTACATCGAGATGAAGCTTGATGCGAAGACGGTGGACGAATCCCTCCTCTTGGCTGTGGACCGGAGCTCCGGGATGCACTTCGATAACCAGCAAAGGTCCCCGGGAAGGGACAGGCCGGGGCGAAGTCCCCGCGCGCCCCAGGACGGCAACCGCGCCGATGGCCGGCGGTCCCAGGAGCGCCGAGGACCGCCGCGGCTTGCTGCCGAAGGCCCCTCGCGGGATCAGCGAAGGCCAAGGGATCCAGCCCTCCGCGACGACCGCAGCCCTGACATAAGGCGAAGCATCGCCGAGGCCACGGGCGGCTCTCTGGACTTCAACGACATCCCCCGCGGTCCTCTTGCGAAAGGTCCCGAGAGAAACCGGCCAGAGCGGAAGCCGAATCCTCCGTCGGCGCGACGTGAGGGTGGACGCAAGGACGGCCGAGGCGCTGGCGATTCGAAGGGGGGCAGGCGTGGGGCCGCGAAGCCGGAAGTGAAGCCAGCCGCCCGCCGAGCCGATTCGAGGCGTGAGGCGCCGCAAAGGCCCCCTGAGCCTTCCGGCAATCCCTACGACATGTCGATGGAAGAGCGCATGCGTCGCTATCGGGAAAAATACGGACGCAGGCTAGGCAACGAGCGCTCCGACGAAAATCGCCAGCAGGGCGGACGGCAGGGACAGCAGCCAGGGGGAAAGGGCGGCGGGGGAAAGCAGGAGAGCCGAAAGGGCCAGGGGAGGAATCCCGGGACCCCTCGGGGGCCCCGCGATGGCGGGCGCCGCGGTCCAAGACCCCAGGCAGAGGCCTCCGGCTCCTCACGGCCCTCACAGGCGGCGGGCCCGCCTCCCGAGAAGTCCAGAGGCGAACAGGCTCCCGAGCAGGCCAAGGGGATATTTGGGCGCTTGTTTGGCTCGCTCCGAAAAAAAGACTAGGGCGGTAAGCTCACAGGAATTGGGGCCTCCAGTCCCGATCGGGGACTAAAGGCCCTTGGCGTAGCAGCGCTCTACGAGCCACGGCCCAGGGCCTGCTAAACCGGTTCAATATTGACGCCGACCCCTTGCTCGACTAGTCTTTCGAAGGAAGCCCGCGAGCCCAGATCGCGCACGGGCCACTTACCATCGAAGGCGGCGGACATGAAGATCGTTTCCCACACGGTAAAACCCAAGATACCTCCGGCTCTCGCCTCCCTCGAGGAGATGGCGCACAACCTGTGGCTCTCGTGGAATTTCCAGGCGATCATGCTCTTCATCCGCCTCGATTACGAGGTCTGGCTCAAGTCGGCCCAGAATCCCGCCAAGATGCTCGGCATGGTCTCGCAGGAGCGCTATGACGAGCTCGCCCAGGATGACTCATATCTGGCGGCCCTGAACGAGACCACAGAGCGATTCGAGCGATACAAGAAGGGCGAGACCTGGTACAAGGGCCAGAAGGACGGGGTTGTCGCCTACTTCTCCATGGAGTATGGGCTCGACGTATCCCTGCCTACCTATTCCGGCGGACTCGGCATCCTTTCCGGCGACCACATGAAGACCGCGAGCGATATGGGACTGCCCCTGGTCGGAGTCGGGCTCCTGTATCGCCAAGGCTACTTTAAGCAATACCTCAACCCCGACGGCTTCCAGCAGGAACTCTATCCCGAGAATGACTGGTACAACATGCCGGTGTACCGCTGCTTCGATCAGGAGGGAAAGCCCATCCTGATCCAGGTCGATATCGCCGGAAGGACAGTCGCTGCCCAGATCTGGGAGGTCAAGGTAGGCCGTTCCTCCCTCTACCTGCTCGATACCAACATCGACGAGAACTCCCCCGACGACAGGACTATCACGGCCGCCCTTTACGGCGGCGACAGGGAAACCAGGATCAAGCAGGAAATCGTGCTTGGGATAGGCGGAATAAGGGCATTGAACGCCCTCGGCATCAAGCCAGCCGTCACGCACATGAACGAGGGGCACTCCGCCTTCCTTGCCCTCGAGCGCATCAGGGAGCTCATGTTCGAGCGGAAGTTCAGCTTCGCCGAGGCTGCCCAGGTCGTCTGGCCGACGAATATCTTCACGACCCACACGCCTGTTCCTGCGGGCAACGAGCGCTTCGGCATCGACCTCATGGAGCGCTACTTCCGGTCCTGGGCCCAGCAGCTCGGCCTTGAATGGAAGGAATTCCTTGCGCTCGGGAGGGAGAGGCCAGACGACGACAGCGAGCTCTACTGCATGACTGTGCTCGCGCTCAAGCTCTCTGCCTACAGCAATGGCGTGTCCGCCCTGCACGGGGAGGTTTCCAGGGCCATGTGGGCAGGTCTTTGGCCAGGACTTCCGATCGACGAGATCCCGATCTCCTCGATCACCAACGGCGTTCATCCGCGTACCTGGTCTTCCCACAACATGCTCGAGCTCCTGGACCGCTATTTCGGTCCCAGGTTCTATGAGGAACCGGCGAACCTCGACATGTGGGACCGCATGGACAGGATCTCTGATGAGGAGCTATGGCGCACCCACGAGCGGAGGCGTGAGCGCCTCGTCGTCTACGCCCGCGACCGGCTCATGAGCACGATGAAGAGGTCGGGCACCCATGATTCGGCCCTCTACCGCGCCGAGGACGCCCTGTCCCCCTCGGCCCTGACCATAGCCTTCGCCCGGCGTTTCGCGACCTACAAGCGCGGCAATCTCCTGCTGCGCGATCCGGAGCGCCTGCTCCGGCTGCTCTCGGACAAGCAGAGGCCCGTGCAGATCATCTTCGCCGGCAAGGCCCACCCCCACGACCTTCCCGGCAAGGAGATCATCAAGGAGCTCGTGCATTTCTCCAGGAAGGAGGAGGTCCAGAGCCGGATCGTATTCCTCGAGGACTATGACATGACGATGTCCCGCTACCTGACCTCGGGTTCTGATGTCTGGCTCAATACACCCCGAAGGCCCCTTGAGGCGTCCGGCACAAGCGGAATGAAAGCGGGGGTCAACGGAGTCCTGAACTGTTCCGTCCTCGACGGCTGGTGGGCCGAGGGCTACGGCCCCGATGTTGGCTGGGCGATCGGCTCGGGCGAGGAATACCAGGACGAGGAACTCCAGGACAGGATCGAGAGCGAGGCGCTCTACGATCTCCTCGAGCGCGAGATCGTGCCGCTCTTCTACAAACGGGGGCGCGACGGCCTGCCCCGGGACTGGATCAAGCGCATGAAGGCCTCGATCAGGAGCACGGGGAAGGACTTCTCGACCCATCGCATGCTCAAGGAATACTCCGAGCGTTTCTATTTCCCCGCCCTGGACAACTGGCGCAAACTTTCCGAGGCGAAGTTCGCTCCGGCCAAGGATCTCGCGGCCTATCTGGCCAAGGTCAGAAAGGCCTGGCCGGAGATCTCGGTCGGCGAGCTGGATACCGATGCGAAACCCATCATGGAGCGCGGAGACCAGGTCACGGCCAGGGCAGTGGTGGACCTCGGCGGTCTCGAGCCGGCCGAGGTCGCTGTGGAGCTCTATCATGGTGCCCTGTCGAACAAGGGCGACATACTTGGCCCGGAGCGGAATGAGATGACTGCCGCAGAAAGGAAGGGGAAGCTCTGGGAATACCGTGTCACGGTGATTTGCGGCAGGACCGGGCAGCATGGCTATTCTGTGCGTGTCCTTCCAAAGCATCCGGCTCTGGTCAGCCCCTTCGTGCCGGGTCTCGTGCGCTGGGCCTAGGGAGCCTAGGCCCCAGCTCTCGAATGGGAGCGAGATTGAAGCCATGCCTTGATACCGTGATTGCCCGGCACAGCGGGCTTCAGCCCCCTGGCGAAGACGGGCGCGGGCGGCATGGCTTTTAGCGCACTGGCCGGGGGCATGATCGTTGCCGCCGCGTTTTCGCTCCTCGTCTTCCTTTTCCTGTGCCGGGAAAAGAAATTTCTCTGGTCCTCGGTTCTTGCGGTCCTCTCCGCCCTGGCCAGCGTGCTTGGTGACGAGGCTAGCCTTCACGGCATCCTGCCGTGCGTCTCATCTGCCCTGGCCACCCGTCTCCAATACTCCAGCTCCTATGCCGCCCTCGCCCTCGCCTACCTGCTCTATTCAAGCCTGTACCCGCGCGAGGGAGTCCGCCTGGCTAGGAATAGGGCCGTCGTCATCGCTTTCATGCTGCTTGGCGCCGGATTCTCGGCCCTTCCGCTTTTCGCCCCGATGCCCTTCCTGCTGGCAAGTCCCGCCGTGTTTTCCCCCTTTGCGGTCATTGTCATCCTTGCCTCAAGCCTGGTCCTGGGCAGGGCCCTTCTCAGGAAAAGGCGCGGCAGCCTCGCCGTCCTCGTGGGGAGCCTGCTTGCGGTGGGGGCTGCGCTTGATGATCTGCTTTCCAAATCTCCCCCCGGCGGAAGCGGCGGCCTCCTCCCCTGGGGACTGGCCCTCTTCCTGGGATCCCTTGCCTGGGCCTCCGCGCGGGAAGCCGGGGCTGAGTTCGGGAGGCTCAGGGCAGGCAGGGCCGCTCTTGACGATATGGACCGCCGGCTCAAAGGGGAGACCCAAAGCCAGGCAGAAGCCGGGGCCGAGCTCGAAGCCCTGGTCGCGGAGCGGGACCATCTCTTCAGAGAGGTCCACCATCGGGTCAAGAACAGCCTCCAGATTGTCTCAAGCATTGTTGGCCTCCAGGCCCACAGGGTGGAGGATGAAAGGCTGGGGCGGGTCTATGCCTCGATCAGGAACCGGATCAGGGCCATCAGCCTGGTGCACGAGAGGCTTTATGCGATCGCGATCGGGGAATCACTCGATCTTGCTGACTATACGCGGGAGCTCCTCGAACAGCTCTCTCTGAGCTTTGATCCCGATCGAAAGGCCGGGAGAATGGCTATCTCGGTCGAGCCCCTGACGGTATCGACCGAGCTATGCATCGACTTCGGCCTTGTCCTGACTGAGATAGTCGCCAACGCCTATGTCCACGGCCTTCTTCCCCGAGGCGGGGGGCTGGTCGAGGTCAAGGTAGGCGTCTCCGGGGCCGAGATCCTCGCGGAAGTAAGGGACGACGGGCCGGGCTTTCCGGAAGGATTCCTCCCCGAAGGGGCCGAGGGCCTTGGCCTCAAGATCGCCCAGAGGCTCGCGAAAAAGCACGGAGGAAGGGTAGAAATCTTTCCGTCCCGCGGGGCTTGCGTTAGAATACGAATCCCCAGTGATGAGCCGGGGAAGGGGAAGTCTGCATGAGTCCATCACGCGAAGGGATCGAGGGCCGGTTCGATGTCGCGGTGATCGGCGCGGGGGTGAGCGGTGCCTGCATTGCCAGGCGCCTTTCGGCCTATGAGTTGCGGGTTGCCCTCATCGAAAAGGAAGAGGATGTCTCCTTTGGTGTATCCAAGGCCAACTCCGGGATTGTCCATGGCGGATTCCACCACAACAAGAAATATCTCAAAGCCAGGCTCGAGGTCCAAGGTGGAATGATGTTCGACCGCCTCAAGGCCGAGCTGGATTTCCCCTTCGTCCGCTGTGGCATCGTCGTGGCCGCGATGCACGACGATGAATTGCGTGGAATAGGTCAGCTCTATTCCCAGGGTGTAGAGAACGGGGCGATCGGGATCGAGATGTGCTCGAGGGAGCGCCTTCTCGAACTCGAGCCCAGGCTCTCCCCGGATTGCGTCGGTGGCCTGTACGCCCCCGGGGGCGGCATCATCGAACCCTACCGCTTTGTCTTCTCCCTTGTGGAATCGGCGCGCAAGAACGGCGTGGTGCTCTTCACCGGCTGGAAGCTGGTCTCCGCAGCGCGGGAAGAGCTGGCATGGCGGCTTCGATCCAGCGACGGGAGGATCGTAGAGGCGAGCTATGTCGTCAACGCGGCCGGACTCCACGCCGATGATGTCTCCCGGGCCTTCGGCGCCGAGGATTTCAGGATCCAGGGCCGCAAGGGCGAGTACTATCTCCTTGACAGGCTCACCAAGGCGAAGCCGGACCGGGTTGTGTTCCCCGTGCCCAGCGCGAGCTCCAAGGGAATGCTCGTCATACCCACGGTCGAGGGAACCGTGCTCCTCGGCCCCACGGCTACAAGCACCGATGACAAGGAGGATTTCGCGACAAGCCGCGTGGAGCTCGAGACCATTCTGCGCAGCGCGAAGAATCTGGTTCCTGCGATCTCCGAGAGCGACGTCATCACCAGCTTCGCCGGCATCAGGTCGGTGCTCGGCGAGGATTTCTACATCGATGTATCCGGCAAGGCTCCTGCCCTCATCCAGGTCGCGGGGATCCAGTCGCCCGGACTGACAGCGAGCCCGGCCATCGGCGAGTACGTGAAGGACCTCCTCAAGAAGGCGGGTCTAAGGCTCGTGGAGAAGGCGGACTGGGATCCATTCGTGGACAAGGTCCCGAGGGCGAAGGACCTGACGCCCTTTGAGCTCGATGAATTCGTGAAGGCCGATCCCGCCTTTGGAAACATCGTATGCCGTTGCGAGCGGGTGACGGAGGCGGAGATAGTGGCCGCCATCAGACGGGGGCACACGACCCTCGATGGGATCAAATACTTCACTCGGGCACAGATGGGGCGCTGCCAGGGCGGCTTCTGCACCTACAGGATCCTCAAGATCATAATGAGGGAGACGGGAATGGCCTGGGATGAGATCACCAAGCGGGGCGAAGGGAGCAGGGTCCTCGGAGGCGAGCTGTGAGGGAGTTCTCTTTCGATGCGGTCGTCGTCGGCGGCGGGGCGGCAGGGATGGCCGCGGCCCTCGCCCTTGACTCAAGGGGCAGGACAGTCGCCCTCGTCGACCGGGAGGCGGGACTGGGTGGAATACTCCTGCAATGCATACACAATGGCTTCGGGCTGATTGAATTCGACGAGGAGCTGAGCGGCCCCGAATTCGCGGAGCGCATCGAGGAGGGCGTGAGGAAATCACGCATCGAGGCATTTTGCGCCGCGACTGTCATCGACCTCGAAGCCGCTGGCGAGGAGAAGACCCTGGTGTGCGTCTCGTCCTCCCTGGGGATCCTGCGCCTGAAGTGCCGGGTCGTCGTGCTGGCGATGGGCTGCCGCGAGCGCAACCGGGGCAACATCAGGATTCCGGGCACGAGGCCGGCCGGGGTATTCACTGCCGGTCTGGCCCAGAGGCTGGTCAACATCGAGGGCTATCTGCCCGGCAGGGATATCGTGATCATCGGATCGGGGGACATCGGGCTGATCATGGCGAGGCGCATGAGCTGGGTTGGATGCGAGGTGCATGCCGTCGTCGAGATCCTTCCCTATCCATCCGGGCTCACGAGAAACATCGTGCAGTGCCTCCACGACTTCGACATCCCGCTCTATCTTTCCCATCTCACCACGCGAATTTACGGCAGGGACAGGGTCGAGGGAGTCGAGGTGACGCCCCTCGAGAATGGGGCCTTGGTGCCGGCCAAGGCCTTCGAGATCCCCTGTGACACGGTGCTGCTTTCCGTTGGCCTGGTTCCTGAAAACGAGCTGTCAAAGAAGGCGGGGATCGATATAAATCCGGCGACCAATGGCCCTGCGGTGGATTCCACGATGATGACAAATCTGGGCGGGGTCTTCGCATGCGGAAACGTGCTTCACGTGCACGACCTCGTGGACTTTGTGGTCGAGGAGTCCAGGAGAGCCGGGGGCTACGCGGCTGACTGGCTTGATGGGCAAAGGCCGAAAGCCGAGGCAAGGGTCAAGATCGGGGCGAATGTCCGCTATGTCAGCCCCGGCCGCGTCGACCTTGCGCGCGAGAACAAAATCTACCTTCGCAGCCTTGTGGTCAAGAACGACGCGACCCTCGAGGTTAGGCTGGACAAGGCCCTCGTACGGAGCATCAGGAAGAACCATGTCCAGCCCTCGGAGATGATCTCCCTGGAGCTGAAGCCAGGTGAACTCGGGGCAGGCTCTTCGCGAGCCGAACCCGTGGTCGAAATATCGATACGCTGAAGTGGAATGAGGCACAATGAGCCAAAGCATGACCTGCATTACCTGCCCCATCGGCTGCTCCCTGAGCATTGAGCGTGAGGACGGAGGAAGCCTCGTGGTGACCGGGAACCGCTGCCCGCGGGGCGCTGCCTATGCGAGGGAAGAGCTCCTGTCCCCGAAAAGGACGGTGACCGCAACGGTGCGGGCGCGGACGGTGGTGAAAGCCGCCGAAGGCGGCGGGGGAGCCGAGCTTCCCAGACGCGTACCCTGCAGGACCCTTTCTGCCTTCCCCCGCGAACGCGTAGGCGAGTTGCTCTCCCTGCTCTATGGCATTGAGCTGGAATTGCCTGTGGAGCGTGGGAAGATACTCGTCAAGGATGCGCTCGGGACAGGAATCGATGTCATCGTGACCCGCAGCATCGCCTAAAGGCAGAGCAATTGCGTCATGGGGAGCAACCTTATCGCGGCCAACCGTGTCCCTATCGGTGCGCACCAACAAAGAGCACAAGGAGATGTATTCAATGTCCATCCCATCAGTCGCGGCGCAGGTAATCATCTCAATCATCCCCATCGTGGGGATAGTGATGGGGAGCGTCGTTGTCTTCTTCCATCTGCTGTGGAGCCACAAGGAAAAGCTCGTGCTCATTGAGCGCGGCCTTTATGAGCCAAGCCGCCTCGATATCGACACCTACAGCCTTCTCGCAGGCCTTCTTCTTGCCTTTGTGGGCGCGGTGCTCTCCGCGATCTTCATCGCCATCGATGGATTCTCCTACTCCCTGCTCGGCGGGGCGATTCCCCTCGCCGTCGGGGCAAGTCTACTTGCCTTTTTCGCACTGCGGAGAAACCGGACGGGAACATGAATCGGCAGCGGTCCCTGTCCGCGGAAACACAGAAGCTCCTCGAGCCGAGCGACGAGGAGGTGATAGCAATGGTCCTCCAGGGGGATCGCGAGGCTTTTTCTTTCCTCGTCCGGCGCCATGACAAAAGAGTGCTCAGGCTTGGAATGAGCTTTTTCCGGGACGAGGACGATGCTGCCGATTTCACGCAGGATGTATTTGTGAAGGCCTATCTGGCACTTGGAACCTTCAAGGGGAGGTCGCAGTTCAGCACATGGCTCCTCAGGATCGCCTACAATACGGCGATCAACGCCAAGAAGCGCCGCAAGGATCAGGTACGCCTCGAATGCGAGGATGAGGTGAAGGGTGCTCCAGGCACAGACGAGACCCACCTGCGGGACGAGGCCGCCAGGGCGGTCAGGGAAGCGATGGCCGATCTGCCCCAGAAGCAGGGCATTTGCATTGAATTGTTTTTTTTCCACAATCTGAAGTATTCGGAGATAAGCGAAGTCACCGGATTCCCGGTGAATACCATCAAGTCACATGTGTTCCGGGCAAAGCGCCTGCTCCGGGAACGGCTGGAGGGGAGAGTGGAGGTCGATGGTGCGTTGTGAGGACTTTCTCAACCGTCTCGACGGTCTTGACGCCGGAGGGCGCCCGGGCGCCTCGATGCGATCCCATTTGGCGGGTTGCCCATCCTGCCGGAGGGCCGCGATGCTGAGCCAGGCCGCATTTGAAGAACCAAGTGCTTACTCCGTGGGCAGCCCCGGCATTGTGTCCCCAGATTCGAAGCATTCGCCCAGGCTCGCCTTCCTCGACGAAAGGATCATGGCCGAGGTCAGGCTCATGCCGGTTCCGCGGAACGACTTCTTCGCACCGCGAGACTGGTTGATAGCCGGCTTCGTGATGGCCTTGTCGATGGGCCTGATCCCTTTTGGCCAAGATTTCGCCAAGGTCATGGCCTTGTTCGGTGCGGGTTTTTCCCTGCCGCTGTCCCTGGTCCTCGGTGTCGTCCTGACCTCGTACGCCGCCTACTTTGTCGCGACCCACCTCGACGAGGTCCAGTCCTTCGTCACCCGCCGTACCAGGTTTCGCTGAAGGGGCAGATGCAAACAGGCGCCGCCACGGGATCGTGGCGGCGCCTCGCATCTCAAAGTGCCCCGCAGGGGCTAGCCCAATGGCTGCTAGTCCCCCTCTTTCAGGATCTCGATCCTGATGCCTTCGCTTCCCTCGGTCTCGTTCTTTGGCGGAACCACGACCTTCAAGATGCCGTTCTTGAAAAGGGCCTTGACCCGTTCCTGGGCGAACTTGTCAGCGGGGACATAGTACTTCTGCTTCTCGATGTCCTTTAGCTTGAGACGGCGCTTGAAATACCTGACATCGTCCTCGGGAATCTCCTCGATGCCGATCTTGGCAGAGAAGACCATGTAGTCACCCTGGAAGGTGAGGCTGATGTCCTTTTCGTCGAAGCCAGCGACCGCGAACTCGAAGACGATGCTCCGTTCCTGGGTGAGGTATATGTTCATGGGCGGGTAGGAGTATCCGGGATAGTAGTCGGCGTTGTCGTCCTGGGCCATGTCGAACCAGGGGCGGTGCCAGGCCTGGGGTCCCATCTCCGGACCAAGTCCCTTCATCTTCTCGCCGAAATCCTTTGTCGCCTCGAAGATTTCGTCGAGTATCGCGCCGATGTCTATGTAGGTCCGGTTGCCTTTCACGTCTTCCTCCCGGGAAGCGAGGATGCTCCGAGGGACTCCCTTGCGGGATCCCACAGAAACGCTTTTCGCCCTCCATACGGAGCGGCGCAGACAAAAGGCCCCTGCAGGGCGCCCTTCGTCCCTTTAAACGTAATGCCCCGGCGCATTTCAGGCAAGGCTTACATGACCGCGTCGCCCCCTAAAAGGCCATCTGGCCATTAACAGGGGGCCATGCACAAAGGGGGCTGCCCATTTGGACAGCCCCCTTGCTTCGCGCTTGCTCTGGGACTACTTGCTCGGGTAGAGAAGGGGGAAGTCTACGCTCTGGCCCTGGGCGGCAAGGTCAGCGGGGATGAGCTTCCAGTTGCCGATCGGGTTCACGGTGACGGCTCCCGACTGCTTCTCGAACCAGGAGAGAAGGAAGAAGCGAAGGTCCTTCGTGGTGGCTCCGTTCACGAACTGGAGCTTCTGCACGGCCGTCTTGTCGAGGCCGGCGCCCGTCGTGAGGTGGCCGCCGCCGCCCTGGCCGCGGTAGGAGTTGATGGCGACGACATAGGTCTTGGCAGGATCGAAGGCTGAGCCGTCGGACATGCCGCTGATGACGATGCGAGCTCCGGCCGGCTTGGAGACGTCGACGGTGTAGTTGATGCCTGCGGCCGAGTCGTAGTTGTAGGATCGGGTGGCGGTCTGGTAGGCGCCTGAACGGGCATCGGTGATCAGTTTCCCGTCCTTGTCCTTCTGGAAGGCAATGAGGTGGTTGCCGTCGTTCGGGAGGGTGTCGAACCAGAACTTGTAGGAGTACTCAAGGAAGTCCTTGATCTGCTTGCCCGTCATGTTCATCGTGTAGAGGAAGTTCTCGTACTGGTAGAGGTTGAACATGTCGCGGACGTACATGGTCCCGTCGGTGCTGGTGGGGATCGTGGCGTCGAAGGTGAGGGGGGCGGCGAAGGAGACGTCGGCCTTCTTGAGGCCCATCGCGGGGTCGGCGCTCAGCTCGAGCTGGATCCTGTGTATGAGGTCGACGAAGGCGGAGTCTCCGAACATGGAGTCTCGGGTGGTGATCTTGCCGGCGAGCTTGCCAACGGGGCGGTCGACCCAGGTCTTGACCGCGTCATAGGTGCCCTGGAACTTTGCCGTGAAGGCGGGATCGGCGGGAACCTTCTCCATGTCGATGAGGGCGCCGCGAACGGTCTTGGTCCAGGACTTGGTGTCCTTGTTCCAGGTCATGCTGAGGTTCACGACGGGGATCTTTTTGGCGGCGTCCACCGGCCCGAAGATGTAGACTGTGTTGCCCTTGGGATCCTTGACCGCGGCCCTCTGCTTGGTCGTGGTGTTCCAGCCCATCCCGTCCCAGCCCATGTGGTCATGGCCGACGAAGATGAGGTCGAATCCGGGGACCTGCTCCGCGACGAGCTGGCTGCCGTTCTCGTTGCTGGGCGTGTCCTTGGTGGCTCCGCCGTAGCTGTAGTCGACTCCTGAATGGAAGAGGCCCACGAGGACGTCGGGCTTCTCCTTCTCCATGATGATCGGGACCCACTTCTTCGCGGTCTCTACCATGTCGACGAACTTCATCCCGGTCCAGAACTGCGAGGGTAGCCAGTCGGGGATCCTGGGGGTGATCATGCCGAGGATGGCGATCTTCACGCCCTGGCGGACGATGATCTTGTAGGGGGTGAAGTAGGGCGTGCCGTCTTCCTTCACGGCGTTCGCGCAGATGATGCTCGCCTTCATTTCCTTGTAGAGCTTGTCGTAGACCGGATGTCCGGTCTCGAGGTCGTGGTTTCCGACCGTCGCGACATCATAGCCCAGGAAGTTCGTGGCCTCCGACCATACGTGGGGCACGTCGGTCTTGACGAAGTTGTAGTAGTAGACGGTCGGCTGGCCCTGGAGGGCGTCGCCGCCGTCCATGAGGATCAGCTCGCGACCCTTGTCGGCGCGCTCGCCGGCGACAAGGGTCGCCACCTGGGCGAGGGAGGTCTTCATCGGCTTGGCCGTGATGAAGTTGTAGGGATAGATCGCGCCGTGGATGTCGCTCGTTTCTATGAAGGAGAGCACGAGTGGCTTGTCGGCGAACTTGCCGTAAGGTGATGTCGCGCAACCCATGGACAGGGCGAGCGCCAGGACGAGGGCGAGGACGATAGCCGCACGTCCAGTGAATGATGCTTTCATTGATGCCTCCTTGATTCGTGTATGGAGCCTTGAATGGGGGCTTATTCTACACCCGTATCCCGGACCTGGGTAGGGACTCCAGTGTCACCCGAGCGCCACAAGCGAGGAGAATCCTCTGCTCCGCGCGATCGGCGCCGCCTCCTCAATCCTCATCGGCCTCCCGTTTCGCCCCTATTTCCTTGAGCCTCGCCTGGGCAGCCCGCCGCTGGCCCTGGAGGCCGAGTTCGTCAAAGGTATCCGCGAGGTTGAACAGGGCTTCCTCGTAGTCGGGCCTGAGCTCGACAGCCTTCTCGAATCGCTTTCGCGCCTTTGCGTATTCAGCTCCGCGGAAGGCGATGACGCCAAGGTCGTTCCAGGCCTCGGGAAAGTCCTCCTTGAGCACCAAGGCGCGTTCGTAACGCTCCTCGGCGAGGGCGTAGTCGTCGGCCTCGTAGGCCACGAGGCCGAGGGCGAGCATGAGGTCAGCCGTCTCCCCCTCGATCTCGAGCACGGCCTCGAGGTCGGCCACGGCCTCGGCCGAGCGGCCCGCCCGCCGGAAGGCCTCGCCGCGGTTGTAGAGCAGGCCCGGATTCCGGGGTTCGAGCTCGAGGGCCCGCGAGAAGGCGAGGATCGCTTCCTCGTATTTCTCGCCCGCGGTGAGATCCATGCCGCGGGCATTGAGCTTCGCGGCGCTCTCGGGTTTTTTCGGGGCTGGGTTCTCGCCAAGAATGTCTTCGGGATTCATTCGACCACCGTCCATCCAAAGGGTTTCAGCCTGCGTCCGAGGACGAGCCTGGTTTTCGAGTTGTGATTCATGACGATCCTGACCTTCCGTCCGTCCGTGCGGCGCCGCTCCACGACCTCAAGCCCATAGCCGTGGAACCTGGGCGACACGCGGGCGTTGCGGAGTATCCTCCGGTACAGGAGGAAGAGCCCGGTCGCGTCGAGGCTCGTGCCAATATACCAGACCTTGCCCTTGCCGTGCTCGTTGACGGTCGCGCAGGGGACGCCTGAGTAGAACTTGCGCCTGTCCCTGTAGCGGGCGAGGACCCTTGCGGTAGTCGGCTCGATGAGGTCGGCCCACACCTCCCCCTTGGCAGGGAAGAGGCCGATGGAGATCCCGACCTTTGTCTTGTTGAGGGACTCGAATCTCGGCACGCGCAGGCCCGCCATCTCGCCGAAGAGCCCAGGCAGGGTCTGCGCGACGTTCCAGTTGCGCTCATCGCGCGCCCCTGCGCGGTATCCCAGGACGAGATGGCCGCCTTCGCGCACCCATGCGTCAAGCCCTTCGACGAAGACGGGGTCGGCCATCTGGTAGAGGGGGAGGCTGATGATCCTGTACCTTGCGAGATCGACGGAAGCGACGCTCTTCACGTCGGCATTGACATTGAACAGGCAGAAGGGGGCGAACCACTTGGCGAGCTCGACGTCATAGCCGGCGTTTGCCCAGTCGGTGGGCCTCATGGCCAGCCCCTCGGAGAGTTCCTGCTCGCGGATAACCCGGGCGTCGTCCTTGGAGTAGACAAGGCAGGCCTCGCTCTCGAAGGGTGTCGAGGCGAAGCACGAGAAGGCATCCCTTGCCTCCCGCATGTTTCGGAAGAGGGCCTCGGCCCTGGCCGTGTCCCGGTTGTCGGTGTCGAAGAGACCGTAGCAGAGCTGTTCCTGGCCGTATGGGGCCGTGCGCCAGCGGAAGTAGACGATCCTGTCGGCTCCCCGCGCGATCGCCTGGTTGGTCCACAGGACGGCCTGCTCCTCCGGGGGCAGGTGGCCGAGGCAGTTGTGGCCCTGGATGCCCGCGAACTCCTCCATCACGGTGAAGGGCTTGCCGTCGTGCAGGTCCCTGATGTAGGACTCGGCGAAGCTCTGGAATAGGTAGGGGTAGGGTTCGTTCTGCTCGCCCCAGACGGGGTAGTTGTCCCAGCTGGCGAACTCCATCGAACCGGTCAGCCTCTCCATGTCGATGGCCGAGCCAAGGGGCGGTGGATAGAGGTTGGTCGTGATGAAGCGATCCGGCCCTATCCTGGACCTGAGGATCGAGACCTGCTCCTCGACAAAGGAGACAGCAGAGTCGGAGCAAAAACGGTCATAGTCGAGGAGGAGGCCTGGATTGAAGCCCGAGGCAACCTGGCGCCTCGGGACAGGGGCCTGGTCGAAGCGCGAGAGCGCCGTCCCCCAGAAGACGCTGCCCCAGCGCGCGTTGAGTGCCTCGACGCTGGGGTAGCGGCGCGCGAGCCAGCTGTGCCAGGCCTTCCTGCAGGACTCGCAGACGCAGCGGTCAGAGCCCTCGTGGCCGATCTCGTTGTCGACCTGCCAGCCGATGACGCGCGGATCGTTGGCGAAATGCCCGGCGCAGGCTTTGACGATCCCGCGTGCCGCCTCGCGATATGCGGTGCTGTTGAAGCAGGCCATGCGCCTGGAACCGAAATCCCGCCGCCGGCCGTCCACGGCAAGCTGAAGCACCGAGGGCTCCTCGTCGAGCAGCCAGGCTGGGAAGGTGGCTGTCGGGGTGCCCAGGATCACGGAGAGACCGCGATCTGCGAGGACCTCGATCGCCTTGTCGAAGAGGGAGAAATCGAAGGAACCCTTGGCTGGCTCGAGGATGGACCATGCGAACTCCATGATCCTCACGGCCTCGATGCCGCGCTCGCGCATCCTGTCAGCGTCGGATGCCCACATGGACTGCGGCCACTGCTCGGGATACCAATCGACGCCGAAGCTGGGACTCGTTGCCATTCTGGTGATTCTCCCTACAGCGAGGCCTTGTTCATGCAGTTGTCGAGATAGAAGCCCGAGGCTCCGTCCTCGGGGGTGATGTCAAGGACACGCTTGAAATAGTACATGGCCCCGGCGAAATCCTTCTGGTAGTAGGAAAGCATCCCCTGCTCGAAAAAGGTGTTGGCCTTCATCTTGCGCTCGAAGAGCTCGGCCGCGATGCCGTCGAAGATCTCGAACACAGACACCGGGGCGGCCTTGCCCTTCACCTTGACCTTGCCGATGAAGCGGTACTTGTAGGATCCCGGGTCCTCGAGCTCCTTGAACGACTGCTCTGAGATCGCGAGGGAGATGTTGAAGGCCTTGGTGATTGCCTGAAGTCTCGAGGCCAGGTTGACAGAATCGGAGATGACGGTGTTCTCCATCCGGTCGTGCACTCCGACGACCCCGAGCATGAGATCCCCTGTGTGGATGCCGACACCCATGGAGATCGGCGCGTAGCCCATCTTGGCGCGGTGGCCATTGTACTCGACGATCTTCGCCTGCATCGCGATGGCGCTGCGGATGGCCTGGTCCGCCCCGGCGCTGCCTGAATAGAGGGCCATGATCGCGTCACCGATGTACTTGTCGACGAAGCCGCCGTTCTCCCGGATGATCGGAACCACGCGGGAAAGGTAGGAATTGATGAAGGCGAAGTTCTCCTCGACGGTGAGCCGTTCCGAGAGGGAAGTGAAGGCCCTGATGTCGGAGAAGAAGATGGTCATCTTCTTGCGGACATGGTCGCCTAGGCGCAGATCGGTGACGTCGGTCTTGTCAAGGTACTCGAGGAATTCCTTGGGGATGAAGCTGCTCATCGTGCGCGAAACCGAGCTCACGTAGTCCGAAAGGGTTTCGACTGATTCGAAACTGTCGGCCACCTTCTTCACCAGCATGAGCATCGAGATGAAGGCGAACACGAGGTGGCCGGCTGGCTCGATCGCCCAGGCGCCAAGCAGGGAAGCGGGCGCGAGGAGGCGGAATGCGAAGCCGGCCGTTGGGGGGATCAGAGAGAGAGCCATCCACCGAGCCCTGCGTGCGCCTCGGAACGCGTGGTTTGCAATGAAGACGAGGGAGGCGAGAAGAAAGAGGCCAAAGTAGATCCAGGATACCTCGTACACCTCATCAAGATGGGATGGGAGGACCAGGACGGCGCAGGAGAGCAGGACGGGGGGGACAAGGACTGCCACCGAGACCTGTCTCGGGAGAAGGTGGTGGAAGAGCGAGACGAGGAAGAGAGTGAGGCCAAGGTACTGGAAGTCCATCGCGATCGCGTATCCGGTCTCGATCGCCTGCACGCTCGATAGCCCCGGCAGACCGTGGAGGATCGCCCCGTTCTTGAAGTAGGTGAAGACCGCCGTCGCCACGAGGTAGGCGGCGAAGGAGAGGAACTCGAGGTTTTTTCGCCAGAAGGCGAACATGGCGAGCACGAGGATGCCCTGCACAAGGAAGAATCCCATGAGCGAGAAGGCTCCGGCGGATGCGAGGGTCTGTCCCCTCCCGATCGCGGCGACCTCGCCGAAGACCGGGTTTGATGGAACCAGGGGCGCATGTTCGAGGAGCCGTCCCCCCGGCACACATTGCACGATGATCGAAATGCGGTCGCCGGCGGCCCGGAAATAGTACATCGAGGGGGAAGGGGCGCCGCTTGAGGAATCATAGAGCTGATGGGAATCCACGAGGACCGCCCGGTATCCGTCTATCCCCGGGAGGGCGAAGGCGTATTCCCTCTCGGCGGGAGGGCCCGAAGGCGATACCAGGAGGTGATAGCTGTACTTCCCGGACTGGAGGGGAGGGGAGGGCACGAGACCCTCCCGGATCGGCACGTCGGCGATCGCGGGGATTCCAGCCGCTGAGGTGATGCCTTCCTCGGTCAGGTAGCCATCGTACCGCTCCCATTCGCCGAGGAGGAGGATGGGACCCTTGTCCGGGCTATACGCGATGTTTGCGTTGATCGCCTGCCCCAGCGCGGGGAGGCTGAAGCCGAGCGATAGGATCAGGGCCGCGACGAATCCGCCTTGCTCCCAGCGGGAAAATCCCCGCAATCCCGTTTTGTCATTCATGGGCCGGAGTATAGCCTGAGATGGTCTGGGTCGGACACATGGCAGATACCGGGCTGTCGCCTAAGTTTCGTCTGCGCGGGATTCTGACTCCGCTATTGCCACGACATGTTTCTATGGATATAATGCCGCGAACAATATATCGATATATCCTTATCTATAGAGGAGTATCTATGCCAGCGGCTCAGATTGAGTTCTCGAAGGAGCTCACCGCATTTATCGACGAATGGAAGGCAAAACCCGGCAGCCTGATCATGATGCTCCACCGCATCCAGGAGGAGTTTGGCTTTATCCCGAGGCTCGCCGCCGAGCGTCTGTCCCGGTCGGTCGGACTTCCCCTCGCCAAGATCTACGGGGTGGTCACCTTCTACCACTTCTTCAAGACGACGAAGCCCGGCAAGCATCGCATCGCGGTCTGTCTTGGCACCGCATGCTACCTGCGGGGAGCCCAGGACCTCGTCGATGAGGCGAGGGCCATACTCAACCTGAAGGACGAAGAAGTCACCGACGACGGCCTATTCAGCATCGACGAGGTGCGCTGTCTCGGCTGCTGCGGCCTCGCGCCCGTCCTCATGATCGGCAACGAGGTGTACGGCAAGGTCGAGAAGGATGCCCTGCCCGAGATCATCGCGAAGTACCGAGAGATCTAGAGGCCCATGGTCCCCATGCACTATTGCGTCGCGGACTACGTGCTCGATATCGCGCAGAATGCGCTCGAGGCAGGCGCGAGGAATGTGCGCGTCGAATACGGTAGCGCCGGCGACGCGATCGAGGTCGAGGTGATCGATGACGGCAGCGGCATGAGCGCGGAGATCCGCTCCCGCGCCCTTGATCCCTTCCACACCGACGGCATCAAGCACCCCGGCAGGTCTGTGGGCCTCGGCCTCCCCTTCCTGGTGCAGGGAGTGGAGCAGGCTGGAGGCGGATGGAGCCTCGAATCCCGCCCCGGTTGGGGCACGCGGGTCAGCTTTAGCTTCCCGAAGGGAGGCCTCGACACCCCGCCGGAAGGGGACCTTCCGGGGCTCTTCAGGTCCCTGCTGTGCCTGGATGGAAGGCACGAGCTCGTGGTGCGTCGGCGCAAGGTTTCCCAAGGGGGGGGAGCGGCGGAGTACATGCTCTCCAGGGGCGAGCTCGAGCTGGCCCTCGGCGAGCTGGGGACGGGGGCTTCCCTGGGCCTGCTCCTGGATTACATCGAGTCTCAGGAACGTGACTGAAGATGAAAGGAGACGACATATGGCTAAGATGACCCTCGAGCAGCTACGCAAGCTCCGGGAGGAGAAGAGGCGCGACCTCGCCAGCCGCGAGGTCGACGGCAAGGAAATCCAGATCATCGTCGGCATGGGCACCTGCGGCATCGCGGCGGGTGCGAAGCAGACCTTCGATGCTGTCGTCGAGGCCGTGAACGAATTCGGCCTCGGAGACAGGGTCGTTATCCGCCAGACCGGCTGCATGGGCCTCTGCTACGTCGAGCCCACGGTCGAGGTGGCGATGCCGGACATGCCCAGGGTGATCTACTGCAAGATGACCCAGGACATGGCAAAGGATCTCGTCCGCAAGCATCTTGTCGAACACAAGCTCCTCGACAACCACATCCTTGATCGGCCCGCTGCCGATATCATCAAGAAATAGGGCGGAGGACCAAAAGAGAATGGCCTACAAGAACTACATTCTGGTCTGCGGCGGCACTGGCTGCGAATCTGCGAAGGCGAATGAGATATTCACCACCCTCCACCACGAGGCCGAGGCCCAAGGCGTCAAGAACGACGTGCAGATCGTCAAGACCGGATGCTTCGGCTTCTGCGAGAAGGGTCCGATCGTGAAGGTCCTCCCCCAGGAATCCTTCTATGTCGAGGTTCGACCCGAGGACGCGAAAGAAATCATCGCCGAGCAGGTCGTAAAGGGCCGCGAGGTCAAGCGCCTGCTCTACAAGAAGAACGCGAAGACCTCAGACACCGTGAAGCTCGAGGATATCGAGTTCTACCAGAAGCAGTTCCGCATTGTCCTGCGCAACTGCGGCGTCATCAATCCGGAAAACATCGACGAGTACATAGCGCGTGAGGGTTACACCGGCCTCGAGAGGGCCCTGTTCGCGATGAAGCCAGAAGGTGTCATCCAGGAGCTCAAGGCCTCGGGCCTCAGGGGCAGGGGCGGGGCTGGCTTCCCCACCTGGCTCAAGTGGGACCTCACGATCAAGGCCAAGGGCGACACCAAGTACGTCGTGTGCAACGCCGACGAGGGTGATCCCGGCGCCTACATGAACAGATCCACGATCGAAGGCGACCCCCACTCGATCCTGGAAGCCATGACGATCTGCGGCTACACGATTGGGGCCCACAAGGGTTACATCTACATCAGAGCTGAGTATCCCCTTGCCATCGAACGGCTCAAGATCGCGATCAAGCAGGCCAAGGAATATGGCCTCCTTGGCGATGACATCCTTGGCTCAGGCTACAGCTTCGACCTTGAGATCAGGCTTGGTGCCGGCGCCTTCGTATGCGGAGAGGAGACTGCCCTGCTTCAGTCCCTGGAGGGCAAGCGTGGCATGCCCGTGCCGAAGCCTCCATTCCCGGCGGTCTCGGGCCTGTGGAAGAAGCCAACGGTGATCAACAACGTCGAGACCTACGCCAACGTGTCGGTGATCATGGCGAAGGGCGCCGAGTGGTTCGCGAAGATCGGCACCGAGAAGTCGAAGGGCACCAAGACCTTCGCCCTCACAGGCAAGATCAACAATTCCGGCCTCGTCGAGGTTCCGATGGGAACGACCCTGAGGGAAATCATCTATGACATCGGCGGCGGCATCCGTGGAGGGAAGGCACTCAAAGGTGTCCAGACCGGCGGCCCATCGGGCGGCATCATCACCGCCGAGAGCCTTGACCAGCCGATCACCTACGAGAGCCTGTCGGCCCTCGGCTCCATGATGGGCTCGGGCGGCATGATCGTAATGGACGAGGACGACTGCGTCGTCGACATCTCCAAGTTCTACATGGCCTTCTGCGTCGACGAGTCCTGCGGCAAGTGCGCACCCTGCCGGATTGGCACGAGCCAGATGCACGCGATCCTCGACAAGATCAGCAAGGGCACCGGGACGGAGGATGACCTGCTCAAGCTCGAGAAGATCGGGAAGGCGATGACCAAGGCCTCGCTCTGCCTCCTCGGCGGATCGGCAGCGAATCCCACCTCCTCGACCCTGCGGCATTTCCGCGAGGAATACCTTGAGCACATCCGCGACCACAAATGCCGGGCGGGCAAGTGCAAGGATCTCGTGGTCTACGAGATCGACCCGGTCAAGTGCATCGGCTGCGGGCTCTGCGCGCGCAAGTGCCCCGTGCCCTGCATCGCGGGCGAGAAGAAGAAGGCCCACGTCATCGACAAGGCCCGGTGCGTCAAGTGCGGGGAGTGTTTCAAGGCCTGCAAATTCGGCGCAGTGAACAAGAAGTAGGGCGAAGGAGAACGGCAAACATGATCAACGCCAAGATAAACGGAATACCCGTGCAGGTCGCCGAGGGCACGACCATCCTCGACGCGGCCCGCAAGGTCGACGTGAAGATACCCACTCTCTGCTACAACGACGATCTCGAGCCCTGGGCCGCCTGCGGAATCTGCGTGGTCAAGTCCCAGGGGAGCGCGAAGATGCTCCGGGCCTGCTGCACCCCCATAGACGAAGGCATGAGCATCATCACCCATGACCCCGACATCGTGCAGACGCGCAAGACCGTTATCGAGCTCATCCTCTCGACCCATCCCGACGACTGCCTCGCCTGCCCGCGCAACCAGGAGTGCGAGCTCCAGCGCCTCGCGGCCGAGTTCGGCATCCGCGAGCAGCCCTTCCCGAAGATGCTTCGCGACATCCCAATCGATGACTCGACGGGATCGCTCATCCTGAACCCCGAGAAATGCATCCGTTGTGGGCGCTGCGTGAAGGTCTGCCAGGAGATGCAGAATGTCTGGGCCATCGAGTTCCTGGGCCGCGGCGAGAAGACACGGATTGCCCCCGCCGCCGATGTAAAGCTCGGGGAAGGCCCCTGCATCAAGTGCGGCCAGTGCTCGGCCCATT
The DNA here is from genome assembly GCA_025356015.1 of Spirochaetaceae bacterium. Lineage (GTDB taxonomy): Bacteria > Spirochaetota > Spirochaetia > Treponematales > Rectinemataceae > JANXYO01. Next base: position 30,340 of record JANXYO010000010.1, on the reverse strand, counting down.
GCCCGGTCGGCGCGATCTACGAAAACGACCAGACGGGCCTCGTTTGGGACGCCCTGATGAAGGAGGGTGCCGAGGCAAAGACCTGCGTCGTGCAGATCGCCCCCGCTGTTCGCGTTGCCCTCGGCGAGGCCTTCGGCCTTGCTCCGGGAACAAACCTCACGAGGAAGATCTACACGGCCCTGAGGCGGCTTGGCTTCGACGTGGTCTTCGATACGAACTTCGCCGCCGACCTCACGATCATGGAGGAGGGCACGGAGTTCGTGAAGCGTTTCGCGGCCGGCGAGGGCGCCCTGCCTCTCATCACCTCCTGCTGCCCCGCCTGGGTCGACTACCTCGAGAAATACAATGGCGACATGATCCCCAACTTCTCGACCGCCAAGAGTCCCCAGCAGATGATGGGCGCGATGATCAAGACCTACTGGGCGCAGAAGGCGGGCATTGATCCGGCGAAAGTCTACTCCGTCTCCATCATGCCCTGCACCGCGAAGAAATTCGAGAACGCCCGCGACAGGACCATGTACTCCTCGGGACAGAAGGACGTCGACGTGACCCTGACGACTAGGGAGCTCGCCCGCATGATCAAGCAAGCGGGCATCGACCTCTTGAACCTTCCGGAATCCGATCCCGACAGCCCCATGGGGCCGAACACGGGGGCCGGAGTCATCTTCGGCGCGACGGGTGGCGTCATGGAGGCGGCCTTGCGCACCGCCTACACCCTGATCACGGGAGAGGAGCTCAGGGACGTCAACTTCACGGGTGTGCGGGGCCTTTCGGGGATCAAGGAAGCGAGCATCCACATAAAGGGCACCGAGGTCAGGGTAGCCGTCGCCCACCAGATGGGCAATATCGCCCAGGTCCTCGAGATGGTGAGGAAGGCCAAGGCCGAAGGCAAGGAGACGCCCTGGCACTTTGTCGAGGTGATGGCCTGCCGCGGAGGCTGCATCGGCGGCGGCGGCCAGCCCTACGGCTGCACCGACGAGGTCCGCAAGATGCGCATCCGCGGCATCTACGACGCCGACGAGGCATCTGAGTACCGCTGCTCGCACCACAACCCGCTGATCAAGCAGATCTATTCAGCCTTCCTGGAGAAGCCGGGCTCCCACAAGGCCCATGAGCTGCTACATACGTCCTACGAGGCCAGGGATCTCTACCTGAAGTAGGTGGATATCCCAAGGGAGGGCCCGGGGAGTGCTCCCCGGGCCCTTTTTTTTGCGGCTTCACTTCCTGGAATTCCGTGTCCAGTTTTCGGTGGATGCTCCGAGGCCCGATCGAGTAGCTTTGTGCGGGTGCCAAGGAGGATAGAATGTCTCCCCTCGACCTCTGCCTGCTGCTCTGCCTTTCTGCCATCTGGGGCAGTTCCTTCATGTTCATGCGCTATCTGGCACCGATAATCGGGCCGGTCGCGACCGCCGACGCCAGGCTCTTCATCGCCGGTCTTGCCCTGACGGCCCTGCTCGCGCTTGCAGGCTTCGCCCTCAAGTGGAAGGAGCGCTGGAAGCGCTACCTTGTGATAGGAATACTCAATTCGGGCCTGCCCTTCCTTCTGTACTCCTTCGCCGCGCTCACCCTGCCCTCTTCGGTGGAGGTCGTCATAAACGCCCTGTCGCCCAGTTTCGGGGCCGTCTTCGCGGCCATATGGCTTGGCGAGAGGCTCGGGCCGCGGAAGATCGCCGGGATGGCGCTGGGGGTGGCGGGAGTGGCGATGGTGAGCGGTCTCGGCGGCGCCTCGGTGGGCGCGGCTTCGCTCTGCGCCGTCCTCGCCTGTGTGGCCGCGACAGCGAGCTATGGGCTGGCGGGCACCTACCTCAAGCTGCGCGCGAAGGACATCGAGCCCCGGGCGATCGCCGCTGGCAGCCAGCTCCTCGCGGGCATTGTCCTCATGCCCGCCCTCGCGATCTCGCCACCCGCGCTGTTGCCGACGGGCGCGACGGTCCTCATCGTTGTCGTGTTTGCGCTCTTCTGCAGCGCCCTCGCCTACCTCATCTACTATCGCCTCATCGCCTCAGTTGGTCCGACGAAGGCCCTGACAGTGACCTTCCTCATGCCCGCCTTCGGCTTTGTCTGGGGCGGGCTCCTCCTGAAGGAGACCATTAGCCCGAGGATGCTTGCCGGGACACTGGTGATACTCCTTGGAACCTTACTGGTCGTTGCGGGCAAGAAAAGCCCGGCAGCCGTGGCGGGTGGCCTCAAGGGCTAGGGAGGGCCGTGCGGGGCTCTTAGCCGTGCCGACTCTCGGATTCGATCGACTCCAGGGCGAGCCGTCTGAGCTTCTTGCGGAAGTTGACAGTATCGTCGGCAAGGATTGAATCGAGATAGCTCATCTGCCTCTCGATGGCCTCGCGATAGAGGTCCCTGTCGATTCCGTACCTTCGCGCGAAATGGAAGGAGGAGGCACGGGAGACCTCGGCCAGGGTGCCGTCGAGTCTCGCCTTCACGGTACCGTAGAAAGAAGCCGTCTTCCGCAGGATGTCAAACGCTGTCGAATAACCCTCGATCTCGGCTTCCTTGAATTCGTAATACAGGAAGAGGAGCTTCTCCAGGTAGGCCCTGTCGGCCATCTGGCCAAGGAGGTCGGCGGCCGCGAGTATTGCCGCAGCCCTGCATTCCTCAGCGGATTTTAGCTCAAGTGCGTCCCATCGCCTGGCCAAATCGGTGCCCAGGATCATCCTGCCTATCCTGGCCGCCTGGGCAGGGGCGAGGTCAAAATCGCTCGCGTGCCTGAGGACGAAGGCGGCAGAGCGGTCAACGTGGGTCTTCGTGTATTTCGCGCCCGTTCCGCTGGTGTCATGGCTCTCCTGGAGATAGCCCACGTCGTGGAGCAGGGAAGCGACAAGGGTATCGGCGAGGGCTGACGAATCGAGCTGCAGGCCGGAAAGCATGCAGCCATCGGCCAGTCGCGATGATGCCGAGAAGACAGCAAGGACATGCTGGTAGTCGTGGTATTCGACGGCGCATTTCCGGTAACCCGGGAAACGCCCGAGATAGAGGTCCTGAGTCAAGTCGAAAGCGCGTTCCACCGGCCGGAAGTCCTTGCGCCGGAAGGAGCTGCAATACCACTTCCTTGCCCCGGCGAGCACCCGGCGCGGCTTTGTCTGATCGGCGACGTCGGAAAGCCCGAGCTCTTTGGGCATCTCTTTTTTCATATGGTCTCCGCGCAAGCGAAGGGGATTGTAGGGCGGACATCGCCCATCAGAATACTATAGCCCGCCTGAGGCAGGAATCCAGAGCTGAGAACCCATGCCTAGGCCTTTTTCCTCTTCACCACAATGGTGATCTCCTTCGCCGTCTCGCCGCCCTTGAGGCTGCCCACGATGGCCGAAACCGTATTGGCGATGAGCTGCTCCACGAATGGCACCAGGGGAAGGGGAACACCGTCGCACAGGACTTGCACTTCATGATCCATACTGGGCCTCCAGGAAATCGACGAGATCCCCGATCGAGTCGGGGTGGATGAGCCTTGGGGCTGGGAGCCCTTCTGCTGGGATGTCCTCTCTGGAAACAAGAATATCGCACTCGGAAATCGGGCGCTTGAGCTCTCCGGCATGGCGGGCTCCCCCTGCGACAAGGACCCTGATGGCTCCTTCCACGCTTGCTCCTTCGAGGAACACGATCGCGGCTCCGGGCAGGAGCCTCTCGTAGAATGCGCGGTCCTGCAGGGCGGGGCTTGCCTCGAAGCGGGCCGTTGAGTGGTCGCCGACATAGAGGGATGCGACGGCCCCCGCTTTCAGGAATAGGCTTGAGTCCTTCCCCTCCAGGGCGACATCGGCGTCGTGCCGCGCTCGCTTTGCAGCCCCGGCGATGATTCCCCTCCTGCGACATTCCTCGATGGCCTTTGAGATGAGGGTTGTCTTGCCGCTGCCCGACCAGCCGACGACGGAGACGAAACTGACCTTGGACATCCTAGGCTCCTCGTGGACTATACTGGGAACTCGGGAACCGCGGAAGGCGCGCGAGGAAGGGGCATTAGCTTGCCTCGGGAGGCTTTCGCAGGGACTTGGAACTCGAGCGGGCCCGCTTTGAGTTGAGACGGCGCTCCTTCGAAGCCCGGGTGGGCTTACTGGCCCTTCTGGCCTTGGGTATCCTGGCCGCGGACACGATGAGCGACTCGATGCGCTCGAGGGCGGTCCCGCGGTTGCGGATCTGGTCCCTCTCGTCGTCGGCGGTGACCAGGAGCTCACCAGCGACGGTGATGCGGCCGGATAGCCTCTCCCTCAGCTGGGCGAGCTCGGCGTCGCTCAGGCCATCGAGACGCTCGATGAGGATCCGCGCGAGAACCTTCGAGTTGACCTTGTTCACGTTCTGTCCCCCCGGTCCCCCCGATCGGGCAAAGACAAGCTCGACTCCGGCGATGATCGACTCGTGCAGGCGAAGGCGGTCCATGTCGCTCCCTCTAGGGTTCGGGTGAAAGCTCAATCACGGCAAGGCTTGTCCCTGGTCCCAGGCCCAGGTTCCCCTGTGCTCTTAGCTCTGCCCCCTCGATCGAGACGAGGTCGCCCCGCCTGAGCTCGAAGAATCCCTTATCGCGCGCGCTCTTGTCATCCTTGTGCGCGGAGAGGGTGGAGAGGAACCCGTCGTGGCAAAGTATATAGCGAAGCCGCCCGGCCTTGTTGAGCATCGGGTCGGAATCGATGCGGCCGTGGAGGACAGTGGTGGCTTGACCCGGACCTGGCCCGGGCCTGTCCCTCATTCTCCATGCTGGGTCTTGGCGGCCGGCCGCAAACCAGGAATACTTGACCGAACGGCGATCGAGGCCCGCGCGCATTGCAAGCGAGGCCATCGGCTCGTCGGGGATCCAAGGTGACTCGTCGTGGCAGGTCCTTTCCGGGCCGGCGGCGAGCGCGGGGCATGGCCAGGAACCGGGGCATGGCCCGAGGATCCGGTGGCCACGTTCCAGCAGTCCGTTCCTGAGGGCAAGGGACCGGCGGCTTGTCGCGAGCAGGGCGGGTTCTACGACCAGGAGGAGACCGTCTTCAGAGAGCAGGCCGATTGCCGCTTCAAGCAGGCCGAGCCGACTCGGGTCGGAATCGGATCGGTCCTTCCAGAGTTCGTTGATGCAGTGGCTGATGACGATCAGATCATACTCGGCCCCGGGCAGGGGATCACGCTCGAGGTCTAGGGCCATGGTTTCGATCCGGGGGCCCCTCGCTCCCTCGGCCGGGCGGCTCCTCCCGGCGCCTGCAAGTATGCGAAGCGCAAGTTCAAGGGCGCGGGGACTGCCATCGACAAGGACGAGTTCCTCGGCGCCCCGGTCGGCGAGGACAGCCGCGGCTGGCCCGGGCCCCGAGCCGATATCCAGGATGCGCCGCGGCGCCTTGCCACGGAGAGACGGGATCTGGGCAAGGGCGAGGGAGACCTGGAGGTAGGAGACGGGCCAGTAATAGAGAAGGTAGGCTCCCAGGAGGTCCTGCCTCTCCATGTAGCTCGCCCCGACGAGACCCCGCTCGCCCGTGAGGCCCCGCTGGAGCTCGAGGAGGGCGCCGCCGGCGAGGTCGATCTCCCTGGCCTGGAGCCGGCCCGATGCGCCATCGGGTGCACCGGGGCCGACTGGGGGCAGTCCCGTCATTTCGCGCCACAGCGAAACAAGCTGAGGCAGGCGGCGGGTGAGGGTTCTGCCTGCCTTGGGCCGCGGGTAGGTCCCAGTAAGCGATTTATCGTCCATATGCCTTGCCATCAGATAGCAGGAGTATGGCGGAAATCGTCGAGCAGTGGCAAGCTTGGCTCCCTATCGCGGAGGGCCTCGGTCCTTGACGATCCCGGATGAGCCGAGTAGTTTTGTCCCTGGCCTTGCTCACCCTTCCCGTAAAAAAAGGAGTCATTGTGAGACGAATTCTCCCCGCGGCAACCGCCGCGGTAGCCGCATGCGCGGCAATCATCCTATTGTTCGCGGCCTGCGCAGGAGTTCCCGCCAAGAGCGCGGACCAGCTTTCAGCAACACAGGCCAGTCCAGCAGCGGCCCAGTCTCCGGCCCCCCAGACGACGGTTCCTGCAGCGGCCAAGTCTACCGTTCCTCCAGCCGCCCAGTCCCCCCAGACGACCGGTTCGGCAGTGGCCCAGGCCTCGGCCGCGCCCCCGCTTCCCACCGATGTGCTTGCACTCTATGCGGCAGCTGGTCCGGAGTTCACGGCCACTCTCGAGCGCGCGATCGCCCTTGCCTCGATCGGCAAATGGCGCGCCTCGTTTGATGTGCTTTCTGCCTTCGATCCCAAGAACCTCAATCCCTGGGCCCTCGCGGCCGAGACCAGGCTCATCCTTGAGGGCTATATCCGCAGCGACATGCATCGATCCTTCGCGCTGAAGAACCTCGCCGAGGGCGAGGACCTCATGGCCCTCAGGGCCGCGAACGAGGAGGGTGATCTTTTCGCATTCGACCCCCAGGCCCTCCTTGATGCCCAGGAGAAGGCCAACATCCAGTCGCCTGCGGTGCTCCTGAAAGAGTTCGGCGACTATTTCTACGATGTCCAGTCCCGCTGGTCGGGTCAGTGGGACCAGCCGGATGAGGCGATCTACGAGAAGAGTCTAGGCTATTACGAGAAGGCCTATGCCGGCGGAGCCTTCGACGCGGGCAGCCTCCAGAACTACGCCGAAATCCTCCTTCGCCTCGACAGGGCCGCCGAGGCTGAGCCCCTCTTCGCGAAGTCCGTCTCCCTTGACTCCGGCAACGCCTCCTCCGCCTACAACTACGCCGTCTGCCTCCTCACGATCGGCAAGGTCGAACTTGGCCTCGACGAGCTCGACAGGGCCCTCGCCCTGATGCCCGCGGACAAGGACCGGCTCGACGCCATATCCACGGGCGCGCGCGCCGCAGCATCGGCCGGGGAGAAGGCTCGGGCGGAATCCTATCTCGCGATGGCCGATGCCCTGATGCCCGACGACCCCTCCCCCGGCCTGCTCCGCCAATTCATCGCGATAGAGCAGGGTGACTCCGAGGCGGCGTCGAAGGCGGGTGACAGCTTGATGCAGAAGTATTCGGCGAGCCCCGGCGTCATACGGGCCCTCGTGTCCGCCTGGTACAAGGCCGGGAAGCTCGATGATGCGAGGGTATTCCTCGAGCATGCGATCTCCTCCCGGAGCGATGACGAAAGCCTCGGTGCCCTGAAGATCTACCTCGCCATTCTCTTCGTGCAGGGCGAGCCGGGTCCGGGCGATCAGACGAAGGCCCTCGACCTCCTCAGCCAGGCTGAGGTCCACATGAAGAAGGTCCTTCCCGCCGACTCCGACGTATTCCAGGCCATCGACGGCATTCGCGCGCAGATCGAGGCGATGACCCAGGCCAGCTCACAGGAATCGGCAGCACCGTCTCAAGGCACAGCCCCCGCGCAGAAATGAGCCTTAAGGGCGGCATCGCCTCCTTCCTCCGATGCCGCCTTTTTTCATGATCGCCGGCTGTAACTATCCGATCATCAAGGCATGAAGGGTGAAACGACAGCCCTAGGCTCCCCGCGGCGCGGCACATCCCACGAGGACCGCGTCGGCGCCTACGCGGTGGAGATCTACAGGCACTGGGCCGATGTCCACGGCATCCCCAAGGGCGAGGCCGATGGATTCAGGGATGTCCTCAAGATATCTGCCATGCTCCACGACATCGGAAAGGCCGGCATTCCGGAGGCGATCCTCCAGAAGCCCGGAAGGCTCACTCCCGCCGAATACACCATCATAAAGCGTCACGTCCTCCTTGGTGCATGCTACTTCGAGAACCCGCATTCCGACTGGGATGCCCTGGCCCGGGAAATAGCCCTGAACCACCATGAACGCTGGGATGGCACGGGTTACCCTGGCGTGCGCGAGGGAGTCTGCTTTGACACCACAAGCTTCGGGCCGGGCAAGAAGGGAAGGGAGATCCCCCTCTCGGCGAGGATCGTCGCTGTCGCCGATGTCTACGATGCCCTGGTGAGTGAGCGGCCCTATAAGGATCCATGGGAGGAAGGTAGGGCTCTGCGCTATCTGCGGCGGCAATCAGGCAAGCAGTTCGACCCTGAGATTGTGGATATCTTCCTCGAGATCCACGAGTCTATCGCTGCGATAAGGAAGGATCTGGCCGAGGGATAGACAGCGATCGCCGAGCCGGGCCAATCCATGCTAGTCTGCGGCCATGATCACCAAGGCCGAAGGGCCCGACGACAGCCTCGCATTGGGGGAGGATGCCGATCCCGCACTTTCATCCTATCTTCGCCTCATGCGGCTGAAGCGGCTCTACCGCCAGGGCTGGCTCAAGCGCGGCATGCCCGCGGAGCTCTGCGAGTCGGTGGCCGAGCACTCCTTCGGGACAGCCCTGCTCGCCCTCCTCCTCGCGCCCACACAGGCCGAGACGGGCAAGGAGGGCGGGGGTCTGGACAGGTCGAGGGCGGCACTCATGGCCCTCGTGCACGAGATAGGCGAGGCCTATGCGGGGGACATCACCCCAGTCGACGGGATCAGCGGGGAAGAGAAGTTCCGTTTGGAGAAAGAGTCGATCCTCCGGTCCCTGGCGGGGCATCCCGACATGGCCTGGTTCCTCGATATGTGGGAGGACTTTGAGAAGGGAGCGAGCCCCGAGGCGAGGTACGTGAGGGAACTCGACCGACTCGAGATGGGCCTCCAGGCCGCCATCCAGAATGCCGAAGGGCATCGCGGCATGGAGGAATTCTTCGCGAGCGCGAGGAGATCGGTCTCGAGCCCCCGCTTGCGCCTCCTTCTTGAGGCCGCGATAGCCGCGTCCTCTCCCCAGGGGAATGCCGAAGCCCCCACCCGATGAACAACCGCTTCATCAGGGGAATAAAGAGCGGGGCGATCGAGTCCATCGAAAAACTTAAGGTCGAATTCAAGGCAATTGCCAAGATGACCCATCCCGACCTCGCGGGCCCCGGGGCGAACGCCGAGGATTTCATCAGGGCAAGGAGCGAATACGAATCCGCCCTCAGGGATTTCGGCCGCCACCGATTTGGCTTCTCCGGCGCCTCGGGGGCGGCTGGGAAAAGGGGCGCCCTAGACCGTCGGGTCTTCTATGCAAATCTGGCCATCCTTTTCAAGCGTGGATTTCCCAAGAGCCCCAGACACGAAAAAGAGTCACGCAAGTACTCATACTACAAGTACCTAGTCATGGACCAACTGCGCGCCTGGCCAGATCCACGAGGCCTGGCTTTCGAGGGCTTTGAGGCCGAACTCCTCGAAATGAGGCGCTCTGATTCCCGCCGCTATGGAGCGGCCCTTGACCTCGTTCTGGCCGTCCTTGAATACCATGCCGGCGGTCCACCGCTGGCACGGACTGCGATAGAAGTCGCCTTCAAGCCGTGGAAGGAAAGCAACGGCTCAGGTGCCGCCGCCGATTTCCTCGGCCTCCTGGTGGGGGACCTCGCGTGCGGCCAGGCCCTCGTCTAGCCCCGCTTATCGCCCTCGAGCGCTACCCCAAGGGGGCCGATTTTGCTATAGTGCCTGCATGGCAACAGTCGACGACAAAAGGATCATCTACACCATGGACCGCGTCACCAAGCGGCATGGCACCAAAGTAGTGCTCAAGGATATCAGGCTCTCCTATTATTACGGCGCAAAGATAGGCGTCATCGGGCTCAACGGTTCCGGAAAGTCGAGCCTCCTGCGGATACTCGCCGGGGTCGACACCGAAATCCTGGGCGAGACCCAGGTCGAGAAGGGCTTCACGATCGGCTTCCTTGAGCAGGAGCCCCAGCTCGTGGGCGGCAAGACGGTCAAGCAAATCGTGAGCGAGGGGGTCCAGGACCTTGTCGATATGCTCGCCGAGTTCGAGGCGATAGGGGAGGCCTATGGAGACCCCGATGCCGACTTCGACAAGCTCGCCTCGAGACAGGCCAAGCTCCAGGAAAAGCTCGATGAGACTGATGCCTGGAACCTCGACGCCCGCCTCGACCTGGCCATGGATGCCCTGCGCTGCCCCCCGGCCGACAAGGTGGTAGATGTCCTCTCCGGCGGCGAACGACGCCGCGTTGCCCTCTGCCGCCTCCTTCTGCGCAAGCCAGACATCCTCCTCCTCGATGAGCCCACCAACCACCTCGACGCCGAGACCGTTGCCTGGCTCGAGCGCCACCTGCGCGAGTACGAGGGCACGGTTATCGCCGTCACCCATGATCGATACTTCCTCGACAACATCGCTGGCTGGATACTCGAGCTCGACAGGGGCGAGGGCATCCCATGGAAGGGCAACTACTCCTCGTGGCTCGACCAGAAGAAGAAGCAGCTCGAGATGGAGGAGAAGGGCGACTCGGACCGAGCCAAGACCCTGGCGCGCGAGCTCGAGTGGATCGGGATGAGCCCCAAGGGCCGCCACGCCAAGTCCAAGGCCCGCATCGAGCGTTACGAGAAGCTGCTCAACGACGATGGGCGCGAGAAGGTGAAGGAGGCAAAGATCGTCCTCCCCGCCGGACCGCGCCTGGGCAGCGTCGTGATCGAGGCAAGTGGGATCGCGAAGGGCTACGACGGGAAGCTCCTGTACGAGGGTCTCAGCTTCGAGGTCCCGCCGGGGGCCATCGTGGGCCTCATCGGACCGAACGGAGCGGGCAAGACGACCCTGCTGCGCATGATAACCGGGGAAGAGAAGCCGGACGAAGGCAGCATCAGGCTCGGAGACACTGTGAAGCTTGCCTACGCCGACCAGAGCCGCTCGCGCCTCGACAGCGAGAAATCCGTCTGGGAGCAGCTCTCCGGCGGCCTCGACGTCATCAAGCTCGGCAAGCGCGAGGTGAACTCGCGGGCCTTCTGCACCTGGTTCAACTTCTCGGGAACGGACCAGTCGAAGAAGGTGGGCGTCCTTTCAGGCGGTGAGCGCAACAGGCTCAACATGGCCATGATGGTCCAGGAGTGCGCGAACGTCCTCCTGCTCGATGAGCCGACCAACGACCTCGACGTGAACACGATGCGCGCCCTCGAGGAGGCCCTGGACGAGTTCGCCGGCGTTGCCCTGGTCGTGAGCCACGATCGCTGGTTCCTCGACAGGGTCTGCACCCACATCCTCGCCTTCGAGGGAAACAGCGAGGCGATCTGGTTCGACGGCAACTGGTCAGAGTTCGCGCAGTGGCGCCGCGAGAAGCTGGGTACCGAGGCTGATCGTCCCCATAGGATCGTCTACCGGAAACTGGAGCGCTGATGAGCTTCGACCTGCCTTCCATGCTTTACTCCCTGCCTGCGGTCCTTCTGGGACTGACGGCCCATGAGTTCATGCACGCCTGGGCGGCCTTCAGGCTTGGCGATACCACGGCCCGAGACGAGGGCCGTCTCACGCTCAACCCCCTGCGCCACGTCGATCCCCTGGGTTTCCTTTTCCTGATCGTGGCGGGTTTTGGCTGGGCCAAGCCCGTGCGCTTCAGCAGGGAGAAGCTCAAGGCGCCCAAGCGCGACGAGGCCTTCATCGCCATCGCGGGTCCCTTGGCCAATCTCGTCCTGGCCCTGCTTGCATCGGTCGCGCTCAGGCTCCTACTCCTCGCCCTTCCGGCCATGGCCGATGGCGGAGCGGGAAGGATTGTCTTCACCCTCTTCCTCTACCTCATCTACATCAACTATGGGCTCTTCCTATTCAACCTCATCCCCCTTCCCCCCTTGGACGGTTCCCATCTGCTGTTCAGCGCCCTCAGCCTCAGGCCCGAAACCGAGGCGCGGATATACCGTTTCGGAACCCTCGCCCTCTTCGCCATCCTCATCGTGGGGAGCAGCGCCAAGCTCGATATCCTGCCAATAGGCAGGCTCGTCCGGGTCATGGCGCAGGCTGTCTTCGGGATGCTCGGCTTCTAGAACCGAGCTCCCTAGACTTGGTCCGCGGAATCGTCAGGATCGAACTTGAATCCTGAGCGCCTCGCTCCTAGACTTGGGGCCTGGAGTCCTCAGGATGCCCCTCAAGCTTTTATCCTTCTTCGCCCACAGATATGAGGGCGAAGCCCTTCCGGTCAGGAAAAAGAGCCGGATCCTCGCGAGTCTCGGCCTGGGCTTCGGCCTCGTCTCGCTTGTCATCGCGATCCTCATGGCCGCGACGGGGGCGATCCTCGTCGCAGCCGTGATGGTCGGCCTCGCCCTGTTCTGCGCTGCAGTGCTCGCGATGCTACGGGCAGGCAGGTACCGGGCCTCATCCTCGGCCTTCCTCTACGGCCTCTTCCTGGCGATGTTCATAGCCATCAAATTCGATGCCTATGTGAACGTCTATGAGACCTATGTCTTCGGCACCCTGGGCTGTTTCCTCCTGGTGGTGGCCGCGCTCATCGCCGGACGAGCCTCCCAGGCCATCAACCTCGGTATCCTGAACCTTGGCGCCATCGAGGCCCTCTACTGGATGGATTCCTTTCCCCAGGACGGCAATGTCGTCACCTCCCTGGCTATCCAGAACCTCGCCGTCTCGTCCCTCATGACCGCGGTCTCGGCGATCGTCGCGGCCTACCTCGTCCGGATGACGGGTGAGCTCATTGCCCAGGTCGAGCACGAGGCCGCCCTCGCCGAGCGCAGCTACCGGGATCTCAACCTCGCTATGGGGAAGGCCCAGGCCTCTTCCCAGCACATAGGCGAGGATCTTTCAGCGAGCGCATCGCGGAGCGCGGTCGCTGTTGCCTCCCTTCGTGAGAAATCGGCCGAGATCGCCCGCGGCATGGACGAGCTGGACAGGGCCCTGGCCCATTCTTCCAGGGCCAACGAGGGCGCAGTGGACAGCCAGGCCGAGGTCAAGCGCGCGCTCGGAGCTTACTCTGATGAGGTAGCCAGGTCTTCCTCGGCGATAGAGCAGATGGCCGCAGCGGCCTCGTCCCTCTCCGAGCAGGCCAGCCGGAAACAGGAGGCGGTCCGCGGGCTGGTGGTGACCTCAAGATCCGGGGAGGCTGTGCTCGCCTCATTGAGCCTCTCCATCGGGCAGATCAAGGATTCCACCAGGCGTGTCATGGAGCTGAGCGCCATCATTGGCGATGTAGCGGACAGGACGAACCTCTTAGGAATGAACGCCTCCATCGAGGCGGCGCATGCGGGAGCCGCAGGGAAGGGCTTCGCGGTCGTGGCCGACCAGATCCGCGGGCTCTCGGTCGAGGTAGCCAAGAGCGCACGCGTGATCTCGGACACGCTCAAGCAGGCCCAGGCCGCGATAGAGTCGGCGGCGGGCAGGAACGAGGAGGCCATTGGCTCCTTCCGCAGCATCTCCGAGGGAGTGCGAGGGGTGAGCCAGATGATCGAGGAGCTCCTAGCCAGCATCCAGGAGATGTCCTCGGGATCAAGCGACCTGATGAACTCCCTCGGCTCCGTGGCCGAGCTCACAAGGTCGACCGACATCGCGGTGCGGCGCTCGAACGAGGGCATCGTCGAATCGTCAATGGGGATGGAGGCTGTGGCCGCCGTGGCTGCCCGGGTGCGCGGCGAGACGGCGGAGATGGCGAGCCGCTTCGACGGCATGCAGAAGGACGCCGAGGAAGTAAGGCGACTTGGCGGCGACAACCTCGGCACCATCCAGGGCCTCAAGGCGAGTCTGGACTCCTTCGAGCGGAAGGACGAGGGGACAAGCCCCTCAAGCCTCCTTGGTCCCGCCTAGCTCATATCCAGCCCAGGATTCCCGCGAATACGACAAGGGCCAGGGCGTCGAGGGCGAACATTCCCCCGATAAGGCTTACCCGGCGTTTGGCCGACCAGTCGTAGGCGAAATTCGCGGCAAGGAAGAAGGGGACATACACCGTGGCGAAGACCGGCAAGGCCCCCCACCAGGGATAGACCCAGTGGAAGGCTGGAGTCGAAGCGAGGAAGATCTCGAAGACCGAGAAGAAGGCGGCATTGGCGACCGCGATGAAGACACGGTTGTTGATGCCCAGGATCCTCATCTTGGGATCGGCAGGCAGGATCTTGGAGAAGACCAGTCCGGCGACCGAGAACATAAGCGAAAGCTCGGCACCGACGCCGATCAGCAGCAGGAATGAGGTGCCAGCGGGCACGGCCCATAGCGCATGGCCGGAGAAATGGGCGATCAGGGCATTGGCGATCTCGTAGGCCCAGTGGACTGAGTACAGGGCGAGGCCGGCGGCGATGCCCCTCCAGTTCTTGTTACCGATCTCGTTGAAGTAGATGTAGACGACGATCGCCAGGAAGGGGATGAGGTACCACTGGAAGTTGTCCCCCTTCCTGAGGATGGCGAGGGCGCGGTCGGTCAGCTCGGGATGGTTCAGGTCCACGGGAACCCTCCTGGTTCTGGTATGTCCCGGCAAATGTACTCGGGCCTCGCTTGCTGCCACAAGCGGAAGGCGGGCCACTAGAAACTCAGAGGGTCTTGTGGACGACGAGTTTCCTTCCGGGCATGCGTTCGAAGCCGAAGGATTCATAGAGTGCGAGCGGCCCGTGATAGTGGCCGCTGGCGCTCTTTGCCCTCGAAGATGGGTAGGCCTCCATCGCCCTGTATCCGAGGCGGGCCAGGTCGGCGATGGCGTGGGCGAGGAGGGCGCGGGCTATCCCCTGCATCCGCCGCACAGGGTCGATGACAAAGCAGACTACGGCCGCCAGTCCTTCGTCGCCCGGGTTAGGCGGCCCGAGGCGAGCGAAGGCCGTCCTGGCGTTGGCGTTGCACCAGCCCACGACCCTGCCCCCATCGTAGGCCAGGTAGCCGCGCATCTGGCCATGGGTGATCATTTCCTCGGCCTGGTGCCGCCGGCTCGGCCTTAGCCTCGCCTCCTCGCGCGTCACGTCCTTCGCCCTGTGGAAGAAGGTGCAATAGCAGCCCTTCCAGTAGGGGTTGTCGGCGAAGGCCGGCCCATCGAAGAACGCGAAAAAATCGGCCGCGAGATCCTTGTTGAGCGATAGGACTTCCATGCAGTCCAGAATGCAGCAAGGGGCGGGACAGCGCAATTCCCTTCACCCGGCTGTTTCCCTGCCGCCCTCTTCAGGCTACCATTGGCACATGGAACCGACCTTCATCTCAGCCACCATCCTCCTCATCGTCATCACCGATCCCCTGGGCAATATCCCTCCCGTCCTGGCCGCCCTGCGCGGCGTCGATCCCGCCCGGCGCAGGCTCGTAATCCTGCGGGAATGCGCGATCGCCTTCCTGGTACTGCTCATGTTCATGTTTTTCGGCCAGCAGTTCCTCTCCATCCTCCAGCTCAAGGAGGAGACCCTGAAGGTCGCCGGGGGGGTGATCCTTTTCCTGATAGCCATAAACATGGTCTTTCCGGGAAGCGGGGCGAGGCTTGCGGGTGGAGAGGCGGGGCGCGAACCCTTTATCGTGCCGATCGCGATACCCCTTATCTCAGGGCCTTCGGCGATGGTGACCGTCATGATAATCGCTGGCTCGAACAACCATCGCATGATTGAGTGGGTCGTGGCCCTGTCGATAACCATAGCCGTCAGCGCCGTGGTGATGCTGCTCTCGACCCGGCTCCAGCGCGTCCTGGGAGACCAGGTGATCACCGCCTTCGAGCGCCTTATGGGCCTGGTGCTCACGGCGATCTCGATCGACATGCTCCTGAGCGGAGTGGCGTCCTACATCAAGCTGCTGCAGGTCTCGTAGGCGGCTTGATGCCCACGAGACCTGCCCTGTGGCCCGGTTCCGCCCTTAGGGCGAGATAAGCTTGGCCAGTCTCTCGGCGGTGAAGCCGAGCTGCCTGGCGACGTCTGCCGCGGGGCCGGACTCGCCGAAGCGGTCGATCGAGAAGATGTCTTCGCTCTTCGCGATGCTTTCCCAGCCCATCGCGACACCGGCCTCGACTGCGACCACCCTGGCCCCTGGGGGGAGGATGGCATCGCGCACGGGCTTTGGCTGAGAAAGGAAGAGCTCGCGGCTTGGCATCGAGACGACGCGGACATCGTTGCAGCCGTCCTTGCCACCAAGCAGGTTGTGGGCCTCGAGGGCGAGGGAAAGCTCAGAGCCGCTGGCGACGACCACGGTTGCCGGCGCCTCCGAGGTGTTCCTGACGACATAGGCGCCGAGGCCCATGGTGTAGGGCCATTCGGAATCGTCCTTCTCGACGACGGGCAGGTTCTGCCTGCTGAGCGCGATGACGGTCGGTCCCGTCGTCCTCTCCATGGCGAGGCGCCAGGCAACGGCTGTCTCCTCAGCGTCCGCCGGGCGAAGGACCCGCAGGTTCGGGATCGCGCGGAGCGCAGCGAGATGCTCGATCGGCTGGTGGGTCGGGCCATCCTCCCCCAGATAGATCGAATCATGGGTCATCACATAGACCACGCCCTGCTTCATCAGGGCCGAGAGCCTGAGCGCCGGCTTGAGGTAGTCGGTGAAGGTAAGGAAGGTCGCGACAAAGACCCGGAGGGCCCCGTGGAGGGAGATGCCGTTGGCGATGGCTGCCATGGCGTGCTCGCGCACTCCGAAATAGATCATCCGGCCGGCCCTCGAGGCGGGGGTGTAGACCCCCCCCTCGGGTAGCTGGGTGACGTTGGGGCCCGTCAGGTCGGCCGAGCCTCCCACGAGGTTTGTCCAGGATTTTGCGACCGCCCCGAGGGCCTGGCCAGAGGCATTGCGCGTCGCGATCTTCTCTCCTTGGGCAAAGGACGGGAGGTCGAGCTCCTTCCGAGCCTTTCCAGCCAGGTAGTCCTCGAACTCGGCGGCGAGAGCGGGTTCCTCGGCCTTCCACGCGGCGAACTCCGCCGTCCAGGCCGCCCTCGTCTTCGCAAACTCGGGCGCCCTGGCCTTGAAGTAGGCGTAGGCCTCCGGGGCGACGTAGAATTTCTGGTCGGCCGGAAGCCCAAGGTTTGCCTTGGTCTTCGCGACTTCCACCTCGCCGAGGGCCGAGCCGTGGACACCAGAGGTACCCTGCTTGTTGGGCGAGCCCTTGCCGATGATGCTCTTGAGGATGATCAGCTTCGGACGATCGAGGTCGGCCCTCGCCTCGGCCACGCGGCGCTCGAGGCCGGCGAAGTCGTACATGTCGCCGTGGAGGACCTTCCAGCCATAGGCCTCATAACGCTTGCCTACGTCCTCGCTGAAGGAGAGTTCGGTGCCGCCGTCGATGGTAATGCGGTTGGAGTCGTAGAAGACGATCAGCTTGCCAAGCTTGAGGTGGCCCGCGAGGGAGGAGGCCTCGGCGCTGACGCCCTCCATGAGGCAACCATCTCCGGCCAGGACCCAGGTCCTGTGGTCGACTATCTTGCGCTTGGCGGTGTTGAAGCGCGCCGCCAGCATGGTCTCAGCGATCGCCATGCCCACCGCCGTCGCCAGGCCCTGGCCGAGGGGGCCAGTCGTGGTCTCGATCCCGGGAGTGGCCCAGTATTCGGGATGGCCTGCGCAGGGGCTGCCAACCTTGCGGAAGCGCTTTATGTCATCGAGCTTTAGGCCGTAGCCTGAGAGGTGAAGCAGGGAGTACAGGAACATGGAGCCGTGGCCGGCGGAAAGTACAAAGCGGTCCCGGTCGATCCAGCGAGGCTCGGCTGGATCGTGGCGCATGGCCTCGCCGTAGAGATAGGCGCCGAGCTCGGCGCAGCCCAAGGGAAGGCCCGGATGCCCGGAATTGGCCTCCTGGACGGCGTCCATGGAAAGGCTTCTGACGCTCAAGGCCACTTTCTCGAGGGATTTCGTGTCCATGTGATGCTCCTTGGGTTTATGCATCTATTTCCGCTTGGCAGACTAGCGGTTTTTCGGCATCTTCTCAACCGGACGACCTGCAGCATGGCCAAACCTAGGGTGACGGAGACAAGGATCGAGGCGGGGGGCTTGAGCGCGAGGCTCCTCCGTTCGCGGCGGCGAAGTGTCTCTCTTCAGATACAGACCGATCTCAGCCTCCTCATGCGGGCGCCTCTTGGCGCCTCCGAATCCTTCCTGCGCGTGTTCCTCGAACACCGCCTGGCCTGGGTCCAGAAGCACAGGGCGAGGATGGAGAGGCTTAGGGCGGCCGATCCCGTACCCACCTGGACTGATGGGGGTTCGATCCCCTACCTGGGGGGCAGGCTTGCCCTCCAGGTGAGCCCCAGTCTGGGGCAGCGCAGCACGGCGAGGCGGAGCGGGGGTCGGGTCCAGGTTTTTGCCGCCGATCCCGGTGACGCCGAGGCGGTGAGGCAGAGCGTCGAAAGGCTCCTCGCGCGGGAAGCGGCCGAGCTCTTTCCCCGCCTCCTCGCGGAATGCCTGGAAAGCCCCCATGCCCGCAAATTGCCGAGGCCGGAACTCAGGCTTCGCGCCATGAAGGCCCGGTGGGGAAGCTGCGACACCGTCAAGAAGATCGTGACCCTCAATACCAGGCTCATGCGCCATGGCCCCGACGTAATCGAATACGTGATCTTCCACGAGCTGGCCCACCTGCGCCACCGCGCCCATGATGCCCGGTTCAAGGCCTTTCTCGCCGAGCTCTGCCCCGAATGGCGCGAAAGGCAGGACAGGCTGTCCGACCTCATCCTTGACTGAAAGCAGGATCGAGCTCAGGCGGGGCCCTTCCTGGCCGCTGCCCTGAGGAGGATGGTCTTCTTGACTCGTTGCGCCAGCTCCGCTGCCATCCCTCCGGCCGAGGCCAGGTCAGCGACAGAGGCCGCGCCCACGAGGTCGAGGGAGCCGAAGACCTTGAGCAGCCTGCGGGCCCTCGCCGGTCCGACGCCTTCTATGTCCTCTAGTATCCCGAAACGCAGATCCGAAGCCCTGAGTTTCTGGTTCAAGCCCGTGGCAAAGCGGTGTGTCTCGTCCCGCACCGCCACGAGGACACGCAGGGCGGGGGAATCCTTGGCCAGAATGATGGGCTCGGTCCTACCGGGCAGGTATATCTCCTCATTCTGCTTTGCGAGCCCGGCGAGGTCGGAGTCGACACCTAGTGCGTCGAGTATTTCCTTCGCCGCGGACACCTGGCCGGCGCCGCCGTCGATGAGGACGAGGTCCGGGAGCTCGGCCTCCTCGTTCACGAGGCGGGTATAGCGGCGCGCGACGGCCTCCCTGACTGCGCCGAAGTCGTCGATGCCGCCCTCGAGGCTGCGGATCTTGAAATAGCGGTAGTTCTTCTTGTCGGGGATACCGTTCTTGAAGGAGATGAGGGAGGCGACCGTGTGTTTGCCCGAAAGCTGGGCGATGTCGAAGCCCTCGATGCGGGAGGGAAGGGAGGAGAGGCCGAGCCTGAGCTTGAGCTCCTCGAGGGCAGGTATGTCCCCGATCTCGCGTCTGCGTTTGGCTATGTCCTCCCTTGCGTTCTGGGCCGCGAGGTTGATCGCCACCTCGTGCCGCCTTTCCTCGGGCAGGAGGAAGGCCGTGTCGGTGGATAGTTCCCGCGCGAAGTATTCGCTCACCAGGCCCAGACCTGCATCCCCGTCCAGCCCTCCTTCTGCGAGGTCGCTGTCGGCCGGCTTCTGGACATAAACCTTCGAGGGAGGAAGGAGCTCTGGGCCGTAGTAACCCACGAGGAAGGACTGGAGGGCCTCGCCCTCGGTGGAGTAAAGGCGGCTGCGGAAAAGGTCACGGCCGGTGAGCTTGCCTCCCCGCATCTGGAAGACAACCCAGGTGAGCAGGTCGCCATCGACAGCCCAGGCTATGTAGTCTCTGGCATTCGGATCCCAATCGACGGAGCTGGAGCGGCCCTCGAACTGCTCGATGGCTCCTATGGAATCCCTCAGCTTGGCCGCCTCCTCGAAACGCCAAGCGGTGGCGGAAGTCGTCATCCGCTCCCGAAGCTCGGCGAGAAGGGCCTCGGTCTCGCCTGAAAGCAGCTTCTTCACCTCCTCGACATAGATGGCGTAGCTGTCCTTCGTGATCCTGCCCGCGCATGCGCCCGAGCATCTCCCGATGTGGTAGTACATGCAGGGAGTCTCCCGTTTGCGCATGTTGGCGCAGCGCCGCAGGGGGAAGAGGCGCCGGATGAGGTCAAGGTATCTGTCGATGATGTCGGCGCTCGGGAAGGGGCCGAAGTAGATGCTCCCGTCGCTGATGATCCGCCTGGTGCGGAATACCCGGGGGAATTCCTCATTCGTGATCCTTATGCTGGGATAGGTCTTCCCGTCCTTCAGGCTGATGTTGTAGCGGGGAGAATGGCTCTTTATCAGGGTATTCTCGAGGAGAAGGGCCTCGTACTCGCTTCCCGTGATTATCCATTCGATCGATTCGATCTTGGAGACCAGATGTTTGGTCTTAATGTCTTTCCTTCCCGAGAAATAGGAAGAGAGGCGGTTGCGCAGCACCTTGGCCTTGCCTACATAGATTATCTGGCCAGTCTCGTCCCGCATGAGGTAGACCCCGGGGTCGGGCGGGGCCTGGCGCGTGAGCGACCTGAACCTGGCGAGGCGCTCCTGCGCCGGCGTAGGCTTTCTTTCGGTGCGGCGGGGCTTCCCGCCCGCTTCAGTATTGTCCATATTGTACGATAATCAATGTACGGAAGAATGAACCTCAAGGGAATATGCTGGCTAGCCCTCGCCCTATCTGCGGCCGTCACGGCCGGGGCCCTGGAAGAGCGCATTTCCATGTCCGCGACCGGGGCCTCCGGACGGACCATCGGATCCTGGAGCACCGAGGGCGCGGTGACCAGGTCTGGATACAAGGGCCAGAACGACTTCGCGATAGCGCCAGCGGCCTATTCCCCTAGCCAGACAGCCGACCTCCTCCTTCATTTCGACAAGGGCCACGAATCGGCGGGTGCCGGGGACTGGACAGTCTCGGCCGGCCCCTCCTTTGTGATCGATCCGGGGCGGGCCCTTCTCGGCGAAGGAGCCGCCTCCTTCGCCGGACCGGCATCGAGCCTGTCCCTGCTTCCGGGTCCGGGAGCCCTCTTCGCCACAAACTCGCGGTTCCGTGATTTCTCGATAGAATTCTGGCTATATCCCTCAAGCGCCGAGAACGGCGAGGTAGTCCTGCTCTGGCAGTCGGTGCGCAAGATGGCCGGAGGCGTCCTGCCCCAGCGGATATCCTGCGTCGTCGCCGGGGGCAGGCTCATGTGGGGCTTCGCCAATTTCTTCTCGGCGCCTGGGGACTCAAGGCCCGAACAGGCGACCAACGATGTCCAGTTGCGGTCCAGGGCGCCACTGGTGCCCAGGACATGGTCCCACCATCTGGTTCGGTTCGATGGCGACACGGGCTTACTGGAGTACGCCGTCGATGGCGCGGTGGAGGCCATCGCGTATACGACAGTCTCGGGGCACGAGGGAGGCACCGTCCGCGAGCCCTCGGTGGGGTCGGCAGCACCGTTGCGGCTCGGTGTGGAATATGCCGGCCTCGTGGACGAGTTCCGCCTGAGCCGGGCCTTCGTGGAGAAGCCGAGTCTGCACCCTTACGGAAAGGCCAGCGCAGTCCTGGTCTCGCCAGTCGCCGACCTCGGCTATGGAAACAGCAGGCTTCTTGCTGTCGATGCGATAATGAGGGCGCCCGGGGCCAGCTCGGTCGAGTTTGCCTACCGGATCGCCGACGCATGGGCCGCCTGGCGCGCCGATGCGGGAGACTGGACAGCGTTCCGGCCCGGCGAGAGGCTTCCCGACAGCGCCAAGGGGCGCTTTGTCCAGATCAGGGTCGAGCTTTTCCCCGACGGCACGGGGAACCTTGGCCCTTCCCTTTCATCGCTGAGCCTGCGCTTCGAGCCCGATCCACCCCCTCCGCCTCCGGCCCGCCTCGCGGCCACGGCCAAGGACGGGGCTGCCGAGCTCCGCTGGACCCGCGTCCCCGAGGCCGACCTTGCGGGCTACCTGGTGTATTATGGAGATGCTCCCGGGGAATACTTCGGCCTGGGAGCAGATCAGGGGCCAAGCCCCATCGACGCCGGCAATACGACGACGATCACCATCACGGGCATCCCGAATGGGAGGCTCCTCTACTTCGCGGTGGCAGCATATGATGCCGCCGCGGGTTCCGCCGAAGGCGGGGCCGCATCGCGTGCGGGAGAGTTCTCGCCAGAGAGCTCGGCCCGGCCTTCCAGGACGGCCAGATGACACCGACGAAAGCCAAGACCATCGTGCCAACCCTTGGCAGGGCCCAGGCCGCCCTCAAGCTCCGCGATTTCGAGAGCGCGGAGAAATATGCGAGAGCCTACCTCATGGAGCGGCCCGAATCGGACGAGGCCCGCATCCTGCTTGGAACCGTCTACCTCAGGACCGACAGGGCCTCGGACGCCCTCTCGGCCTTCACGAGCGTCCTCGCCAGGCAGCCCGCGCACGTCGACGCCCTCCTCAACGCGGGGGCGGCCTACCTCCGCCTCGGGAAGCCCACCGACGCGATCACGGCCCTCGAGCGCGCGCAGGCAGGCGCACCGGAGAACGCCGAGGTGCGCTTCACCCTCGGGAACGCCCACAGACAGCTCGGGGACCTGAGCGGGGCCGAGATGGCGTATGCGAAGGCGATAGAGCTCGATCCCGAGCACGTCCTCGCCTACAACAACCTCGGGGCCGTCTATCGCGCGATGGGCGATCCCGACAAGGCGGTCCGGGTCTTCTGGAAGGGGCTCCAGGTCGACCCGAACTACCCATCCTTCCACTACAACCTGGGATACGCCTACAGCTCGCTTGGGAAGCACGCCGAGGCCCTCAAGGAATACGAGCTCGCGGTCAAGGCCAGGCCGGGCTGGGTCGAGGCGATGGACAAGTACGGACTCGCCCTCATGCACACCGGCAACCACAAGCGGGCCCTCGACATCTTCACCCAGGTCCTCGCCATTGACCCCCTCAACGCCCAGGCGCGCAATGACATAGGTCTGGTCCACGCGGAGGAGGGCAAGATCGACGATGCCCTCAAATGGTTCCGCCAGGCGCTCGAGGCCGACCCGAACTTCATAAAGGCGGCCCTCAACATCGAACAGGTCCTCGAGAAGGCCGGGCGCTTCGACGCGGCCCTCATCGAGATATCGAAGCTCGTCGAGGTCATGCCCGACAACGAGGATCTTCGGATCCACCTTGCCGGCCTCTACGCGAACCTAGGGAGGCACAGGGAGGCGAAGGAGACGCTCGAGTACATCCTGGGCAAGAGTCCCGATGACCTGCGCGCCCTCAAGCCCTACGCAGTGGCCTCGGAGAAGTTGGGCGATTCCGAAACCGCCCGCAAGGTCTACGAGAAGATCCTGCGCCTCGACCCGAAGGAGGTGGGCTTCCGCATCGAGCTCGCGAGGCTCGCTGCCGACCGCGGTGACTACGCTCGCGCCGAAAGCGAGCTCACCGAGTACCTTCGCAAGCGCCCCGAGGATCTCCGGGCGCGCTTCGAGCTTTCGAAGGCCCGGTCGCGCAAGGGTGACTGGGAGGGTGCGAGGGCCACCCTTGTGGAGCTTGAGCGCGAGGCCCCCAACGACCCTGCCATCCAGCTCGAGCTCTCTGCCGCCTACAGCGTGCTCGGCGAGAAGGGCAAGGCCGTTGCCGCAGCCGAGAGGCTGGTGACCCTTGGCGGCGTGGCCGGGGCTGACGACCCCGATGCCCTTCTCGCGAGCATAGGTGTCCTCGAGGGGGCGGTCAGGAACTACTCAGCCGGTGTCCGTGATTCCTGGGACAAGAACCTCCGCGTCCTCCGCTCCGACCTCGCCGCCAAGCGGCCAAAAAAGGAGGAGGGCAGCGAGGCCCAGGAGAGGCCCGAGGACCTCTCGGCTCCCCTCATGCCCTTCGCGAGCATGGATGCACCTGAGCCCATCGCGATCGCCGAGGAAGAGGAGATCCTCTTCCTCGACGAGCGCGAGGAGGACTTCGAGGCCGAGCCCCTGGACGAGATCGGGGAGCCCTCCTTCGATGATGATGCCGAACTGCTTGACGCGCAGCCCGAGGATCTCGGGAGGCGCGGCCTGAACGCCCTCGTCGACGATGGGGACAGAAGGGAGGCGGGCAGGCCCAGCCCTCCCGAAGCTCCCTCCGGTCCGGGGCGCGAGCTTCCCGATTACCTTCCCGAGGCAGCGGCGGAACGAGGCCAGAGGCAAAGCCCCGAGCGAGCCCAGTATCCGAGCGAGGCTCCCCGCAACTATCCCGAGCCTCCCCAATACCCCCCATATCAGCCGCCCCTCGTATCGCTCAAGCGCGAGGAACAGCAATTCGCCCCTTTGCCATATCCACCACCTCCACCTCCAGCCCCGCCCTATCAGGGCCCGTCAGCCCAGGCGCCTCAGCCCAGCTTCCCGCCAAGCCCTGCCTCTGGCCCACAGGCTCCGCAGGCTCAGGCTCCAGCTCCCCAGGTCCAAGCTCCTGAGCCTCAGGCCCAGGCTCCTGCGCCTCAGGCCCAGGCTCCTGCGCCTCAGGTCCGGGCGCCTCAGGCCGTGGCACCTGTAGCTCCTCCCTCGGGGCTTGGGGAGAGGGAGCCCTACCCCCCACCCCGGCATCCCGCCTCCCAGCCCGCTCCCGAAGCGGACTACGGGCTGTCCGAAGGTGAGGTGCCAGGTCTTTCGGCCGAGGAGGCCCTGTCCGCACTCGAGCCAGGAGTCCACGAGGCCCAGGAATTGCTCGGCGACGAGGGCCCGGGCTCCGAGGCCACGGCCGAGGAGTACCCTGAATACATCGAGGAGCCGAGCTTCGGCGAAGCCGAGTCCGAAGACGAGTCTAGCGATGATTTCGAGGAGCTTGCGGGGGAAGAGATCGAGCTTGGGGAATTACAGCCGGATTTCCCCGAGGGCCAGGCCGAGGCAGGGCCTCCGGAATCCGCTCAGGAGGAAGTCCCAGGGCCAGAAACTGGCGAGCCGGCCCAGGGGCCGATTCCTCGCCAGGAGCAGAGCCCCGGTCGGGATCGAGGGAAGGCCGCCGATTACGGAGAGCCTGCGGCTCCCGCCCCCGAGGCCAAAGCGGCCCCCGGCGCGGCCCCTGCCGCCAAGCCTCCCGAGCCCGAGCTTCCGGTCATCGGCGAGGCTGCGGCTAATCTCTTCGAATACCTGAAGGGCCTTTCAAAGGAGCTTCCGGCCGAAAAGCGGGAGGAGTTCGCACTCTCCGGTCTCGGGGAAAAGCTCGACGGCCTGATCAAGCGCATCAAGGAGGCGGCCGAGCACGGGAGCCCGGTGTCCATAGCGGAGCACCGGCCCATCGGCCTTCTTGCACAGGGGGAGAGGCAGCGCGCCATTGCGGCGAGCAGGCCTGAGGATCCGCGGCGTCTGCAAGGTTCCCGCCGTTCCGGCAGCGAGAGACGGGAGGCCAACCAGAGACGTTCGCCCGAGGATCGAAGGTCGGCCGAGCGCCGCGTCGCCGAGGAGCGCCGATTCGAGACCGAACGCCGCCAGGGCGATAGGCGCAGTCCCCCTCCTGCCGTGCCAAGCCTGGCAGACACCGGGTCCGTCCCCCAGGTCTTTAAAGCAGGGCCCGATGGAATGCCGACGGAGATAGCGGGCATGCCGGTGTCCCCGAGGCTCGCGAAGTTCATCGAGACGATGCGGCGGGAGAAAGAACATGGCAAAGGATAATGCCGCTCGGCTGCGGGAGTATGTCGGCGGGATGCCCAGCCTGCCCACGACCGTGTCGAAGGTCCTCGAGGTCTGCAACAACCCCAAGACCAGCCCCATCGACCTCGACAGGGTGATCCAGCTCGATCCCGTGCTCATGGGAAAGGTCCTCAAGCTGATCAACTCGGCGTACTACGGCCTGGGAACCCAGGTGACGAGCCTCGTCAGGGCAATCATCATGCTCGGGATAAACACCGTCAAGAATCTCGCCCTCAGCACGGCCATCCTAGAGCGGGTCGCCAACAAGAGCGATTTCAGGGCCCTCAACATGGAGGGCTTCTGGCGGCATTCCCTCTGCGTCGGAGTAACCGCCAAGATCATAGCGAAGCGCCGCGGCATCGACGCGAAGTCGCTCGAGGAATACTTCGCCTCGGGACTCCTTCATGACATAGGCAAGATCCCCCTGAACAACGCCCTTGCGGAGGACTACGTCAGGACCATGTCGGTTGCCGACCGGGAGCGGATATCCCTCTTCGAGGCCGAAGGCAAGACCCTCGGAATAGACCACTGCGAGGCGGGCCGCATTGTCGCGGAACTATGGAAGCTCTCGGGAGCGATCGCCGACACCGCCGCCTGGCACCACAATCTCGCCGGCTATTCGGGGGAGCATGCCGATGTGCTGCGCACCGTGGCTGTCGCCAACTACTTTGCCAACCGCGAGGGCATTGGCTTCTCTGGCAATCTCTACCCGGGGAAGATCGATCCCGAAGTATACGACCTTCTGGGCATAGACAAATCCCTGCTCATCGAGATCGAGGATCCCGTCAACGCGGAAATCGAAAAGGCCAAGGTCTTCCTGAAAATCGGAGGCTGACTCAAGATGTTCACTCTCAAGATCTGGGGAGACCGCGGCTCCATGCCCACTCCCGGGCCCGATACAGTGATCTTCGGAGGAAACACATCCTGCCTCGAGGTGCGCTGCGACGACAGGCTCATCATCATCGACGCGGGCTCCGGGGTGAGGCAGCTCGGCGACAAGCTCATGAAGGAGGACATCAGGAAGGGTCCCATTGTCGCCGACCTCCTGATCACCCATACCCACTGGGACCACATCATGGGTTTCCCCATGTTCACGCCCATCTACGTGCCCGGCACCAAGTTGCGGATCCGGGGGCCGATAAGCTACGAGGACGACACCCTCGAGAAGGTGATGGGATCCCAGCTTTCCTACCGCTACTGGCCCGTCCGCCAGGAGGAGCTCGCCGCCAAGTTCGAGTACGAGCAGATCAAGGAAACCACCATCGATCTCGGCGACGGGATCTTCGTGACCACGAAGTACCTGAACCATCCGATCCTCTGCCTAGGCTACCGGATCGAGTACCAGGGCAAGTCGATTGTCACCGCCTATGACAATGAACCGTTCAGCAATGTCTTTCCCACCGACCCCGCCGATCCAAGTTACGATGAGGACGCGGCGAGGGAAGGCGCGGAAGCGGCGGCGGAGGAGAACGAGAAGCTGCTCCATTTCTGCCGCGGCGCCGACCTCCTCATACACGATTCCCAGTACACAGCCAGGGAATACAACCCAAGCAAGATCGGCTGGGGCCATTCCTCCTACGAGTACGCGATCAACGTCGGCCACAAGTCCCGCGCCAAGCGCCTCGTGATGTTCCACCACGATCCCAACCGGACGGACACCGAACTGCAGGAGCTCGAGATGTTCTACCAGGAGAAGGTTCGCGGGAAGACCGCCCTCGAGATCGAGATGGCGCGGGAGGGCAGGACCTATACGGTCTGATTTGGCCCCTTGACCCTTCAGGGTTAAAGCCCCGATATTGTGCTTCCATGAAAAGCAAAAACGCACGCCCCGAGAGGAAATCGGGCAAGGTGGCCGCCACCGGCGCAGAAGCGCGGCTACCCCTGGTCCCGGCATATGTCTGGATGGCTTCGATGCCGATATCGGCCATCTTAGGAGCCTGCCCACGGTTCACCGGCTATTTCGCGTTCTTCCTCCTGGCGAGTTTCGGACTTCCGCTCGCCGGCCTGGCATTCCTGCGGAATATCTACACAAAGGGGCAGGTGGAGACCTTCCCCCTGTTCAAGAAATTCCTGGGCTACTCCCTCATCCTTCACTATGTCTCGTCGGCTCTGCCGAGGATCGACTGGTCCAACGCCGGACTAATCAGAGAAGGCGGAACCATCTACCGCTTCCTCCTCAGTCTGATACCCCTGGCCGCCGGCCTCGTCCTCTTCCTCATCGCGGGAAGGCCCAGGATCCATGCCGCCCTCGGCCTCATCACCGAGGAAGAGCTGAAGGATCCGGCCCTTCGCCGGAAGAGGAGGGCAGCCAAGAAGAAGGGTTTCCTCGGCTCCGTGATCGAGTGGGTCGATGCCCTTGCCTACGCCGTGATCCTGGTCGTCCTGGTCAACATCTTCGTCTTCCAGCTCTATGTCGTTCCCTCCGAGTCCATGGTCCCGACCTTCCTTACAGGGGATAGGCCCTTCACGGCCAAGATCATCACTGGCCCCCGCATACCCCTAACCGAATGGCGCCTGCCCTTCGCGCGCCTGCCCCATAGGGGTGACGTGGTGACCATCGCAAATCCCCGTTACCCCGAGAACCACAGGGTCGACCCGAAGAAGTACCTGGCCCAGGTCGTCTCGATGATCACCTTCACGGGCGTCAACCTCGATACCCTTCCGGACGGAAGTCCCAAGGCCGATCCCCTCGTCAAGCGGATTGTCGGCCTCCCGGGCGAGAAGCTTATGATGGTCGATGATGTGCTCTATGGCAGGACAAGGGACGCCGTCGGATTCTCCCGCCTCGAGGCTGACCGCGTCTGGTCGAGGACAGATCTCTGGAAAGAGGACAACGGGATTCGCGCCAGGATAGCGGCCCTGCCCATAGACGAGAAGATGCGCTCCACCCTGGGCGCCTGGGACGAGCGAAAGACAGCCGCAGATCCGGCGGCCCTGGCCAAGGCCAACCGTGAGCTTGGCGCGTCGATCGACAGGCGCCTCGCCCTCCTCGGTCCCCTCATGGCCTCCTACGAGAAGCGTGAGCTCCCCGTGGCGCGCTCGGACATTGCCACGATCCGGGACGAGTACATCAGGGACGCAGGGGGTAGCGGATCGCTCAACGCCTTCGCGCGCCGCGGGGCGAGCGCCGAGGATCTCTCGGCCTCCCTTGCCCTGGGCCATTCGGCCCAGCTCAGGCAGTCTCTCAGGGACTACGCAGCGGGCTGGTCGACCGGGGAGGGGAACGCGTACCGACGGGGATCGGCGGTCCTGAGCCTCTTCATAAAGGGGAATACCCTCGCCCGGATCGACAGGGACCTCAGCCTGATAGGGGAGGGAAGCCCGGTGGCCTCCTTCGGCTCCGATCCTGTGAGGATGAGCCTCCTCAAGGATGCCCAGGAACTGTTCATCTACCTAAATTACTTCTATGACGCGCGGAACTTTCCCGAGTTCCCCGAGGGTGGCTCATTCCTCGGGCCCCAGGAATACTTCGCCATGGGCGACAATCGCTACAATTCCCTGGACTTTCGTTTCACGACAGCCCAGTCGCCGCGGTCCCTCGACCCGGGCGACCCCGTTTCGATCGTGTATGCCTCCTCACTCGCTCCCTTCGCCCTCGAGAGGAAATACATCGAGGGCTATGCCCTGTTCCGCATCTGGCCGCCCTCGCGCGTGGGCGCGATCCGGTAGGGCGATCTTAGTCCGGCCGCGGCTATGGCCGGCCGGGCTTGAGCTTTCTCCGCGCCTCCCTGAAGCCGATGAGAGTGCCGAGTTCCTCGTCGTAGAGGTGGAGGCGCAGGGACTTGAACCCCATCCTGAGGGTGATCGGCTTCACAACCTGGGTCTCCCTTACGCTCTGTGCGCATTCCTTGAGCATGTAGTTGGGAATGCGGGGATTCAGGTGGTGCACGTGGTGGAAGCCGATGTTGCCCGAGAACCAGCGCAGCAGGGAGGGCCGGTCGTAGAACGAGCTTCCTAGGAGAGATGCCTTGATCTGGTTCCACTCGGAGTCGCAAACCCAGTAGACGCCAGGGAACTGGTGCTGGATGAAGAAGAGCCACACGCCGACGACGCCGGCGAAGTACATGATAGGCAGCTGGATGGCAAGATAGGGCCCGATCCCCATGGTGAGGGTCGCGATCACGACAATTGCGGCTATGGCCAGGTTGGTGGCCATGGTGCCGATGATGTCGGATTTCCTCGAGTACGAGTGCCAGAAGCGGGCGAGAACGATGAAATCCAGGGGAGCAAGCACAAGGAAAAGGACAACGGGATTCCTGATGAAACGGTAGAGGGCGCGATGGGGCCGGCTCGAGGCCTGGTATTCCGAGACCGTCATCGTCCAGACATCTCCAATGCCGCGCTTGTCCAGATTCCCGACCGTCGCGTGGTGGATCGCGTGCGATCGCCGGAAATCGGGGAAGGAATTGAAGGTGAGCACTCCGCATATATACCCGAAGATGGCATTTATTCTTGAGTCATTCGAGAAGGAATAGTGGCCGCAGTCGTGAAGGATGATGAATATGCGGACCAGAAAGCCCGCGGCCGGGATGGACATGAGCAGGACGACAACATAGGGCAGTCGAAGCAGGATCGCACCGTACATAGCTGCGAACAGGGCGAAATAGGGAAGAAGGGAATTGAGGAGCTCACGCACCGATCTGCTGTTGCTGATCTTCTCGTAGCGCTTCATGGCTACAAGCCAATCTGGTTTCTCCATGGCAACCTCCACTGCCTGATATTGGTCGGCTTATCCCGGAATCTTGATTATACACCTCCCCGGGCGGCTTGTTGAGGGAAGGATTTCGCCCGAGGGCTTGATTCGGGTGCGGTTACGTCCACACTAGAATTCATGGATAAACAGGGGCCCTTCTCTGTCCTGCTCGAGCTCTCGGATCCCGTGGAAAGGGCGAAGCTCGAGGAGGCCTTCCGCGACGCCGGCCTGGGGATCCTTCCTTCCTCCGGCGCACGATGGGCGGCGAAGGACCAGGGCGCTCGGCTCGGAAGGCGCCCCGCGCCCGATCCCTCCCTCGGAGAGCGCTACGACGCGGCCCTCGTGGACCTGCAGCGCTGGCCCGAGCTTCGCGGATTCTTCATGCCCGGGCCCGAGCACCCCCTACCGATCATCCTCCTCGATCCCGCCCTCG
>JANXYO010000113.1 GCA_025356015.1 Spirochaetaceae bacterium | reverse complement strand
ATTCCCGTGACTGGGGCGCTTGGCTCAGCTGGTCAGAGCGGCTGGTTTACACCCAGTAGGTCGGGGGTTCGATCCCCTCAGCGCCCATCAAGGGGCCGCCAACAGGCGGCCTTTTTCTTTGGCCCTCCAGGGGATCGAACGCGGAGCGAGCGCCGAGCGGCAGCGAGGAAAAGGCGCCATGGAGGGTGCCGTCAGCGAGCGGAGCCGGCCCGGAGTGAGCGAACACGAGGCTCGCGAGCGGAGGGCGATCCCCTGGAGCGCCCATCAAGGGGCCGCCGCGAGGCGGCCTTTTTCTTTGGCCCTCGCAGGCCGGAAACCGGTCGGCCTCATCCCCCGAAGAGCGCGGTCGTCTCCTTCAGATGCCGGCGTATCGGCAGTCCCTGGGGGCAGATCTCCTCGCACTGGCCGCAGTCGACGCAGGCAGGGGCCTTGCCCTTGATCTTGGTATAGCCGCAGAGCCAGGGATCCTTCGATTCCCACATGGATGAGGAGTTGAGCGCCGACAGAAGCTCGGGTATCTCGACTCCCTGGGGGCAGGGCTGGCAGTACCGGCAGGCGCTGCAATCGGCCTTTATCCGCGCGCGCATCGCCAGCCGGGCCGAGTCGAGGGTCGCGAGCTGGTCGGGGCTCAGGGCTGCGGAGCTGGCCTCGGCGGCGACTGCGAGGTTCTCCTTCAGCTGGTCTGATGTGTTCATCCCCGAGAGCAGGAGGCTGACTCCACCTTCGTTGAGCACGAAGCGCAGGGCCCACTCAGCGGGGCTCCAGGTCTCCTCGCGGGCCTTGAATACGGCCTTCATCTCGGGAGGGAGGTTCACAGCGAGTCGCCCGCCCTTGAGCGGCTCCATCACGACGACGCCGAGGCCCTTTTCTGCCGCATATCGCAGGCCCGAGTAGCCGGCCTGAAATTCGGTATCCATGTAGTTGTACTGGATCTGGGCGAAGGCCCAGCCCTCGTATTCGTCGACGATGAGAGGGAAGGCGTCCCTGTGGCCGTGGAAGCTGAAGGCCGGGAATCTTATGAGGCCGCGCTCGCGCGCGCCATCGAGGAACTCCCGCACGCCAAGCTCCTTCATGCGCTTCCACGCGTCGCCGTCAAGGCCGTGCACAAGGTAGAAATCTATGTGGTCGGTCTTGAGAAGCTCGAGCTGTTGCTCGAGGAAGCGGTCCATGTCGGAGCGCTCGCGTATGAGCTGCTGGGGCAGCTTGGTCGCGAGCTGGACACGCTCGCGCAGCCCCCCCGACAGGGTCCGGCCCACAAAGGGCTCGCTCTGCCCCGCCTGGCCAAAGGCCGAGGCGTGGTAGAACCAGGCAGTGTCGATGTAGTTGACCCCGCCCTCGACTGCCTCGTTTATGAGCCGGGCCGCGGCGAGCTCGTCGATCTTGTCCGGCGCGCCCAATGTGGGGAGGCGCATGCAGCCAAAGCCCAGAACAGAAGCCTCGACACCCGTACGACCGATACTGCGGTAGCGCATCCCATACCTCCAGGAAGGGATGCAGTATAGCCAATTATGAACTTTGTGCAATCTCCGTCGAAGCTGGGCGCCGCGGGCCTGGTGCCGCGTCTGGGGGAAGGGCCTGTGCCTTCTGGTAGCGCAGGTAGACTGCCCCGCTGGCGAAGGTCCTTGTCTCAAGGAGCTTGAGGCGGATCGGCGGGTCGAGGGCCGGAGCGTAGGCCTTGCCCCCGCCCAGCAGGACCGGGGAGAGGACAAGCCTGTACTCGTCGATGAGCCCGAGCCGGGCGAAGGCCGAGGCGAGGCCCGGGCCGCCTACCCCGAGGTCGCCGTCCTCCTCATGCCTCAGCCTCGCGAGCTCGGCGGCCGGATCGCCGCGAACCAGGCGGTGGCCCTTGGCGACCTGGGCCAGGCTCGTGGAGAACACGATCTTTGGCTTCTGCCTCCAGATGCGGGCGTATTCCTTTACATAGTCCGGCAGGGAAGGATCATTGCCGAAATCCTCCCAGACCTTCATGGTCTCGTACAGGCGCCGGCCATAGAGGAAGGCCGCCATCGACCTGGCCTGGTCGTTGTGGAAGCTGTGGATTTCCTCGTCGGGCACGCTCCAGTCAAATCTGCCGTCCGGTCCCTCGACATAGCCGTCAAGGGATGTGTTCATGAGATAGATGAGCCTGCCCATGGCTAGAGCCCCACCCGCTTCATGCCCTCGGCGTTGTAGCGCATCCCGGCTGCGGAACCTGGGGGCAGGGCGCGTTCGAGCTCCTCCAGGTCCCCTGGACTTAGGACAAGGTCGACGGCGGCGACATTGTCGGCGAGGTACTTCTCGTGGCGGGTTCCCGGGATGGGCACGATGTCCTTCCCCCTCGACAGGACCCAGGCGAGGGCGAGCTGGGCTGCGCTGAGGCTTCTTCGAGCCGCGATCGCCTCGATGCGGCCGACAAGGGCGAGGTTGTGGGCAAGGTTCTCCTCGGTCATGCGGGGATGGAGCCTGCGGAAGTCCCTCTGGTCAAGCTTGGAAGGCTCGCGGAGCGCCCCGGTGAGGAAGCCCCGGCCCAGGGGGCTGTAGGCCACAAAGCCGATGCCCAGCTCCCTGCAGGCGGCGAGGACCCCGGCCTCGGGATCCCGGGTCCACAGCGAGTACTCGGTCTGGACCGCCGTGATCGGATGCACGGCGTTGGCCCTACGTATGGTCGCAGGCCCGGCTTCCGAGAGGCCGAGGTAGCGGACCTTGCCTGCGGCGACGAGATCGGCCATGGCGCCCACGGTCTCCTCGATCGGCACCTCGGCGTCCACGCGGTGCTGGTAGTACAGGTCGATGTGGTCGCTGCCAAGCCGCTTAAGGCTCATGTCGCAGGCAGCCTTCACGTACTCCGGCCTGCCGTTGACCCCAAGGGAGGCCCCGTCGATCCGCCTCATGTTCCCGAACTTCGTGGCCAGGACGGCCTTGTTCCGGTAGCCATCGCGCAAGGCCTGGGCAATGAGGATCTCGTTGTGCCCTACCCCGTACATGTCTGCCGTGTCGAGGAAGCAAAGGCCGAGGTCGATTGCGCGGCGGATGAGGGCGATCGAGGCCAGGTCGTCGGAAGGGCCGTAGAACTCCGACATGCCCATGCAGCCGAGGCCGATCGCCGAAACCTCGAGGCCGGCGCGGCCCAGTTTCCTTGTCAGCATGCTCACCTCCGTTTCACTCCCACCTAATCT
>JANXYO010000049.1 GCA_025356015.1 Spirochaetaceae bacterium | reverse complement strand
CCCTTCCGCATGTGATCTTGGCAAATGGAGGCGGCAAGGCCCTCCCTCGCCGGGCCTAGACCCGTCTGTAGTCCTTGATCGCCTTCTTGAGCATCGCTTCAAGCTCGCCGCGGTGGATCCTCACCTGCTCCATCGAATCGCGGAAACGGACTGTGACCGTCCCGTCCTCCTTGCTTTGGTAATCCACGGTGACGCAGAAGGGAGTTCCGACCTCGTCGTGGCGGCGGTAGCGCCGGCCAATGGCTCCCGACTGATCATAGTCGGTCGCGAACTCCTCTTTGAGTCCCTGCCTGATGTCCTGGGCAAGCTCAGCGAGGCCGTCCTTCTTCATGAGAGGCAGGACGGCGACAGTGACGGGCGCGAGGTTCGGATGAAAGCGCATGACAGTCCGCCAATCGTCGTCATTGCCCTTGTCCGCGACCTTCTGCTCGTCGTAGGCGTCGCAGAGGATCATCAGCAGCTGGCGGGTGAGGCCTGCAGAAGTCTCGACGATGAAGGGGATATAGCGCTCGTTGTTGTTGTCCTGGTCAATGTACTGAAGGTCCTTGCCCGAAAACTCCTGGTGGCGCTTTAGATCGAAGTCCGAGCGGTTGTGGACACCCTCGAGCTCCTTCCAGCCCATGGGGAACTCGTATTCGATGTCGTAGGCGTCCTTCGCATAGTGGGCCAGCTCGCCGGGGCCGTGCCTGTGCCAGCGGATCTTGTCCATGCGGACACCGAGCTTCTCGTAGTACTTCCATCTCTGGTCGCGCCAATACTCGAAGTACTTTTCGTCATCGCCGGGCCTCACAAAATACTGCATCTCCATCTGCTCGAACTCGCAGGTGCGGAAGATAAAGTTCTTCGTCACGATCTCGTTGCGGAAAGCCTTTCCGACCTGGGCGATGCCGAAAGGGATCTTCATCCGATTCGACTGGACGATGTTCTTGTAGTTGATGTAGATGCCCTGTGCAGTCTCGGGTCGCAGGTAGATGAGGCCCGAGCCGTCATCCACGGGGCCGATGTTCGTCTTGAACATGAGGTTGAACTTGCGGGTATCGGTGAGTTCCCCGCCGCACTCAGGGCATTCCTTGCGGGCAAGCTTGTCCTCGGGAACCATGTCTGCGCGGAAGCGCTGCTTGCACTTCTTGCAGTCGACCAGGGGATCGGTGAAGTTCTCGACGTGGCCCGAGGCTTCCCAGGTCCGCGGATGCATGAGGATCGCCGCATCGAGGCCCACGATGTCGTCGTGGAGCTGGGTCATCTCCTTCCACCAGAACCGGGCGATCCTGTTCTTGAGCTCGACGCCCATTGGACCGTAATCCCAGGCTCCCGATTGGCCCCCGTAGATCTCTGATGACTGAAAGACGAAGCCCCGTCGTTTTGCGAGGCTCACGATCTTTTCCATTGTTACGCCTGAGTTTTCGGTCACGCTGGTTTCGGGCATCCTGTCATTCCTTTTCCGCGCTCCGCGCCGCACGTGACGGCACCGGCTATTCCCGCGAGAGCCCTGATTTCGTCCCGCCGGTGGTTTTCGGGCAGCACGCCGGCTCCGACATGGTCCATTCCCTGGCTCGTGAGGGTGCGGACGTCGGTCCGGTGCCCAGGCTTCATGGCGACTTTAGGATTGCGCCGACGCTGCATGGGTGATTGAGGATTATAGTCGCGCACAGCCCGAGGGACTAGGGTCGGAGGGGAAAGGCCCGATCTTCCAAAGCCGCTGGCTGGATCGGGTCGGATGCGGGCATTGTGAAGTTCCAGGTCTCGGCCCAGCGGGCTATGCCGCTCATGATCGGCTCGAGCCCCCTGCCCTTTTCTGTGAGGCTATAGCTGACCCGCACGGGCGAGCCGACGCCCACGATGCGCGAGACTACTCCCGCCTGCTCGAGTTCGCGCATCCTGAGCGCCAGGACCCTCGCACTTAGGGCCGGTATCGCCTTTTCCAGATCGCAGAAATAGAGCGCGCCCGGAAGAAGGGCGCGCACAATGAGTCCAGTCCATTTCTTGGCAAGGAGCTCAAAGGCTGCTTCCACCTGGGGACAGAGCCCGGAGGCGCTCGGTTTGTCCATAACAATAATATACCACTTCCTCTTGACTATTGGCTATCTGGATAACTAACTTCTCAATAGTTAGTTGGTATCTCTATGATAGTGGAGGAAATTACATGGCAATTTCAGGTACAGTTTCAGTCGGGACAAGAACCTGGGAGGCCGCTGCCTCTGAGGCATCCATCGCGGCCACCGTCGCGGCCCTCGCCGCGAACGGCATCGAGGCCTTCGTCGTCGACACGGCCGTCCAGGCCGCCACGAAGGCCCTCGAACTTGTTCCCGCAGGCTCGGAAGTCCTCACTGCCAGTTCGGTGACTCTCGACCTCGCGGGGATCACCGGCGCAATCAACGAAGGCGGGACATTCGACGCGGTGAAGCCCAGGCTCATGGCGATGAACAGGGAAACCGAAGCCAGGGAGATGAGAAAGCTCGGCTCCGCGCCCGACGTCGTTATCGGGTCGGCTCATGCCCTCACCGAGACCGGCTCGGTGATCGCCGCGTCAATGACCGGGAGCCAGCTGCCTGCCTACGCCTATGGTGCGGGTAGCCTAGTCTGGGTCATCGGCTCGCAGAAGATCGTCAAGGATGTGGACGAGGGAATCAAGCGCCTATGGGAACACGTCCTGCCCCTGGAGTCGGCGCGGGCGCGCAAGGCATATAACATGCCCGAGACCTTCAACAGCTTCCCCGCCAAGATCCTCATTTTCAACCGTGAGATCCAGCCGGGCAGAGTCAAGGTCGTGATTGTGAGGGAGGCAGTTGGCTTCTGATCATGGGGGGTCTAAGGATCCACTCTTCATCCGGCGGCGGTATGCGCGACGCATATCGCCCCCATTTGGGTTTGCCTTTCAAGGAGCTCCAAGAAGCTGTTTTGCCCTGACGCTCTGGTTTGGATAGAGATCCGCGGGTACACGCTCCTTCCCGAGCTTCTCCTTGACCATGAGCCTTGCGCAGTGCGAGTAGTCATCGAGGCAGAAGTGGCGCTTCATCATGCCAGCCATCGTCGGCATGGCAGCCATCCTATCCATGTAGAACGGGCAGGTCGAGACCCCGGGGCATTGGTCCATGTTCAGCCTCCTTGTCGGTGACGGGAGTTTCTGCCGTCTGAATGTGATTTAAATATACTTCACATTCTTTCCAAAGCAAGGAGGCTTTGTCGTTTTTTGTTTCTGCCGAGGGGCCTGCCGCTGCCCTAGACCCTGTACTTCGAGGTGAGGCCGGACAGGAAGTTGCGGAGAAACTGGTCACCGCAGGGCCGGAAATTAGGATGCCCCGGCTTCCTGAAGAGGGCACTGAGCTCGGGCTTCGACAGCTTCACCCCCGCGAGGAGCATGATGCCTATGATGTCCTCGTCGACAAGCTCAAGGGCCACCCTTATGCGCTTGAGGATGTCGTTGTTGCTCAGCTTCCCACGGGTCTCAGGCCTCGCCAGGCCGGCCTGGGCCTCTTCCTTCTTGCCTCTGCGGCTGATCACCAGGCCCTCGAGGAAGAGCCGCGTGATGGAATCTCCGCATTCCACATAGCCGGGCTCATCTTCCTTCATGAACATGCTTTCGAGCTCCGGCTTTGTTATCTCGTGGCCCGCTTGCTTGAAGAGCTCGATGACCTTGTGGTCGGTGATGTTGAGGGCGTAGCGCAGGCGCCGGAGGACGTCATTGTTGTTCATGCCGTGGCCTTAGCCGCCCTTCTTCTCGATCTTGGCCCAGCTGTCGCGCAGCGAAACCGTCCTGTTGAAGACCGGCTTGCCGGCGCTTCCCTCGGGATCGCGGCAGAAATAGCCCAGGCGCTCGAACTGAAACCGGTCTCCCGGCTCCGCAACCCTGAGAGAGGGCTCCCCCTGGGCAAGCGACACTGTTTCCATTGACTCCGCGTTGAGGTTCTCGAGGAAGCTGCCTCCCGGAAGCACCTCCATCGCGCGTTCAGGGGCGAAGAGGTAGCTGTACAGCCTGACTTCCATCGGCTGGGCGTGCTCTGCCGATACCCAGTGGATCGTGCCCTTTACCCGCCTGTTGTCCGGCGCGTCCCCGCCTTTTGTCGAGGGGTCGTAGGTGCAGCGTACCTCGTTGACTTCTCCCGTCTCCGGATCCTTCGTCATGCCCGTGCAGGTGACGATGTAGCCGTACCGCAGCCTCACGGAGTTCCCGGGAAAGAGGCGGAAATATTTGGGTGGCGGAGTCTCCATGAAATCGTCTTGCTCGATGTAGAGCACCTTCGAGAAGGGGATCTTGCGGGTACCCGCTGAGGGATCCTCGGGATTGTTGACTGCCTCCAGCTCCTCCACCTTGCCCTCGCTCCAGTTCTCGATGACGAGCCTGATGGGCCTGAGCACGGCCATCACGCGACGGGCGCTCTTGTTGAGGTCCTCGCGCACGCAATGCTCGAGGAGCTGTATGTCGACCATCGAATCGGTCTTCGCGATGCCGATCCTTCCGATGAAGTCGCGGATGGCATCGGGAGTGTAGCCCCGGCGGCGCATGCCGGCGATGGTCGGCATGCGGGGGTCGTCCCAACCCGACACGCGTCCCTCGTTGACTATCTGCAGCAGCCAGCGCTTTGACAGGACGGTATGCGTGATGTTGAGCCGCGAGAACTCTATCTGGCGCGAGGGGAAGACCTCCGCGGAACGGACGAACCAGTCGTAGAGGGGACGGTGTATCTCGTACTCGAGGGAGCACAGGGAATGAGTCACACCTTCGATCGCGTCCGAGAGCGGATGCTGGAAATCGTACATCGGATAGATGCACCAGGCATCGCCAGTCCGGTAGTGTGGCTCTCGGCGGATCCTGTACATGACCGGGTCGCGCATCACGAGGTTGGGGTGGGCCATGTCGATCTTCGCCCGCAGGGTCTTCGCGCCATCGGCGAACTCCCCCGCGCGCATCCTCGCGAAGAGATCAAGGTTCTCGTCGACACTCCTGTCGCGCCATGGGCTGTTCCTGCCGGGGGGGGTTTCGGTGATGTTGTCCTTGTCCGGCACGTTTGTGCCGCGGTACTCGCGTATCTCCTGGTCGGAGAGGTCATCGACGTAGGCAAGGCCCTTCTTGATCAGGAAGACCGCTAGCCCGTAGAGCCTCTCGTAGTAGTCCGAGGCGAAGAAGGTGCGCTCACCGCAATCGAGGCCCAGCCACCTTGAGTCCCTGATGATGGCCTCGACATAGGACATGTCCTCCTTCTCGGGATTTGTGTCGTCAAAGCGCAGGTTGCAGGTCCCGCCGAAATCCTTGGCGACATAGTAGTCGATGATGAAGGCCTTTGCGTGGCCGATGTGCATCCAGCCGTTCGGTTCTGGGGGCAGCCTCGTCCTGACATAGGTGTAGCGGCCCGATCTGAGGTCCTCGGCGACCTGCTCGCGTATGAAGTCGCTTGGCACGGGATTTGGGTTGCTCTCTGGTACTTCGCTCATCGATGGCTCCTTGCTCTGATGCCTGGGCCTCTTTAGCCCAGGACTGCCCTTGCGCGGGCGATTCGCTCGAGGCAGCGGCGCAATCCAAGAAGGGCCATGCTCTCGAACAGGGGGGGACTCACTCTCGAACCCGTCACCGCCACGCGCAGGGGCAGGAGGAGGTCACCCAGCTTCGCCCCCAGGCGCTCCGCCTCGGAGCGGAAGAGGATCTCGGCGGCGGGAACGTCGCCCAGGTCGCATTTCGGGAGGAGGGCGGCGGCCGCGTCAAGCATCGCCGCGGCTCGGGCCGCGTCGAGCTTCTTGGGTATGAACTCCCCTGGCGGGGCCGTCGGCGGTTCCTGGATCAAATATCCCAGCATCGCCGGCGCGTCGGCAAGGAAGTGGAGGCGCTCGCGAACGAGGGGCATCGCGGCCTCGAGCAGGGTCCTGACACCAGGGCCGTCCGCGCCAGCGAAAAGACCGGACTCGAGCAGGTGGGGCATGACGAGGTCGCAGAGCTCCTTGTCGGATTTCTGCCTGATATACTGCCCATTGTACCACTCAAGCTTCTGGTAGTCGAAGATCGCCGGTGCCTTGTTGATGCGCTCGACCCTGAATAGTTTCTCCAGGTCTGCAAGGGGGAAGAGGTCGCGGCCATCCTCGTAGGAGCAGCCGAGGTGGGCGACGTAGTTGATCAGGGCCTCTGGCAGGTAGCCGGCCTTGCGGAACTCGTTGACGCTCGTCGCGCCGTGCCTCTTTGAGAGCTTGTGGCCATCCTGGCCGAGGACCATTGGAAGGTGGCAGAGCAGGGGCGGCTCCCAGCCGAAGGCCGCGTACATGATCATGTGCATCGGAGCCGAGGGCAGCCACTCCTGGGCCCTCATGACATGCGTTATGCGCATGAGGTGATCGTCCACCACGTTCGCGAGGTGGTAGGTGGGAAAGCCGTCGGACTTGAGGAGGACAGGATCGGGGCTGACGTCCTCGTTCTTCCACTCGATGTCGCCAAGCAGGAGGTCGTGGAAGGCTGTGCTTCCTTCGAGGGGGATCTTGAGGCGTATGACGGCCTTCTCCCCCGATGCGACCCGGGCAGCGGCTTCGGCGGCGGGGATGTTGCGGCAATGGCGGTCGTAGCCCTGCTCCTCGGTCTTGCCCTCGGCCTGGGCGGCCCTCATCTTCGCCAGCCGGTCCTCGTCGCAGAAGCAGTAGTAGGCCCCGCCTGCGGCAATGAGGCGCTTAGCGTGCTCCCGGTAGGAGTCGAAGCGCTCAGACTGGATGTAGGGACCGCTCGGCCCCCCGATATCGGGACCCTCGTCCCAGTAAAAGCCGAGCCACTTGAAGGTATCGTAGAGGTTGCCGACATATTCCTCGGCGTAGCGGCTGCGGTCGGTGTCCTCGAGCCTCAAGATGAATTTGCCACCAGTCGAGCGGGCGAACAGGTAGTTGAAGAGCGCAGTCCTCACTCCGCCGATATGCTGGTTGCCGGTCGGCGAAGGCGCGTATCGTACTCGGACTTCCATCGAATGCTCCCGGTCGGCTTCGATCGCCGACCGGACGAGTATATCGGCGGGTCCGAAGAGGGGTCAAGGCGAGGGGGCCCTCGGGGCCTTAGCCTGCCTTAGCGCAGGCCGCGCGAGAGTATCGTCAGGGCATCGACGAGGGCCAGGCATCCTGCCGAGAAGAAGGAGGCCAGGACGTAACCCAGGAAGCCGGCGGCCCTCGCCTCGTGCATCCCCCACAGGGCCAGGGCAAGGGTAAGGAGGACTCCGGCGGTGGCGGTGGCGAGGAGTCCGAAGGCCGACCACCTTAGTGCCGTGAGGAGGAGGAGCTGTGTCTCGTCGAGGAAGGAGCTGAGGGAGCCGACGACGAGATAGAAGAGGGAGAACAGGCAGGTAGCCAGGAAGAGCAGTACGATGCGCTTGACAAGGATGAGGCTCAGGTGTTTCGCGTCGACTCTTCCCGGTTTCATGCTGGCGCCCTTACCCATTATCGGCTACTATGGCCTCGCCGAAGGGGCGAGAAGCCAGTGGAATACCTCTTTAATTTCGACAAGCTTGCCTATCTGAAGGGGAACCGCCCGGATCGCTGCATCCTCTGCCTTGTCTCCGAGGGTTCAGAGGATGTAGAGCGGCTCGTCGTCCACGATTCCGGCACCTTCATCGTGTCCATCAACCTCTATCCCTACAATCCGGGCCACCTGATCCTCTTTCCGAAGCGCCACGTCCTCGACCTTCGTTCCCTCGCTTCCCAGGAAAGGGCAGAGCTCGATGGCCTTCTCGACCGAAGCCTCGATGCCCTCGACAAGAGCCATGCCCCGGCCGGTTACAATATCGGCTTCAACATGGGTCTGGTCGCCGGCGCAAGCATCGAGCACCTCCACCTCCACATAATCCCGCGATATCCGCGGGAGATCGGCATCGCCGAGCTGATCGGGGGGAGCAGGGTCCTCGTGCAGGATCCCCGAGAGACGCTTGAGCGCCTCCTCGCGGTATTCAGGTAAGCCTGACGACGAGGAGGTCTCCCTCCCCCGCCCTCAGCCTTACCCTTCCCCCGACGGTGCGGTTGCTCAGACCAAAGTCACCCGCTCCCCAGCGCAGGCCCTCAAGGTTCCACACTAGGCCCTCGCTTGACATGCCGGAGGCGCCCGCGGCAAGGGGGAAGACCGAGACCGTCGCCCCTGGCGCCGCCATGAACTCGAGCTGGCCTCCCGAGGGCAGGAGAATCACGATTTCTCCCGCTGTATGCCACTCGGCAGGCCTCAGGGTCCTCTCGAAGAGGGCGCGGATCGCGAGGAGATGGTCAAGCCTTCCCCCTCCCCCCCCCGCCAGCACGATGCGCGACGCACCCCGTCTGGCCAGGGCGATGAGGCCGAGCTCGGTGTCGCTCTCGTCCTTGTCCCCTGGAAGGACCAGGAGCTCGGAGCTTGGGTATTCGAGCACCAGGGCAGGGTCGCTCACGCTGTCCATGTCACCCACGATTATGTCTGGCACGATGCCCCAGGCCTTGGCGACATCGAGGCCGGAATCGGCCGCGCAGACAAGGGCGAAGCCCTCGAGTCTCGAGGCAAGGCGCTGGCGGGGAGGGGCGTCGCCACCGCAGAGAAGGAGGGCTTCCATGGGAGACAAGTGTGGACGCCCTCGATCTGCTCAGTCAAGGCTCCGCCTGCGCCCAGGCCGCCCAGGGACCTCGCCAGCGCTTCGGCTTGTCCCGGGCGGGGCTTTCGGTTAAGGTCGTAGCGATATGCGCCAGGTCTCCCCTCCACCCCTCCTCTATGATTTCGCCGCCGTGCTTGCGGCGGCGGGGAAACAGTGCTTCCTCGTCGGAGGGGCTGTGCGCGACTACCTTCTCGGCCGGCAGGTGAACGACTTCGACGCGGCGACCGACGCGCCCCCTGAGCTCGTCTCGCGCCTGTATCGGAGGGTTGCGCCCACCGGCATCAAGCACGGGACCGTCACCGTGCTCTACAAGGGCCTCGAGATCGAGACGACTACCTTCCGCACCGAGGCCGACTACGGGGACGGAAGGCATCCAGACAGGGTCGAGTTCGCGGCCACGATCGAGGAGGACCTCTCCCGGCGCGACTTCACGATGAACGCGATGGCCTTCAACCTTGTGAGCAGGGAGCTCATCGATCCCCATGGCGGCAGAAGGGACCTTGAGCTCCGCCTCGTCCGCGCTGTCGGGGATCCCGTGGACCGCTTCCGCGAGGATGGACTGCGGCCACTGCGCGCTCTCCGCTTCGCGACCCAGCTCGGCTTTGAGATCGAGGCCTCCACCTTCGAGGCGATTACCATGGCCCTGGATCGCTTCCGCCTCGTATCAGCCGAGAGGGTCCGCGACGAGTTCGGGAAGATCCTCCTGTCGCCCCTTCCCTCCCGCGGGCTCCGCCTGATGGAATCCTGCGGGGTCCTCGCCATTGTCGCGCCCGAGCTGGCGAGCTGCCGGGGTGTCGAGCAGAAGGGGATGCACCGTTTCGACGTACTCGACCATCTCTTCGCCACCGCCGACGCCGCGCCCGCTGATCTGGTCCTGC
This sequence comes from Spirochaetaceae bacterium, assembly GCA_025356015.1. Classification (GTDB taxonomy): domain Bacteria; phylum Spirochaetota; class Spirochaetia; order Treponematales; family Rectinemataceae; genus JANXYO01. The sequence continues at coordinate 1,554 of JANXYO010000049.1, read as the reverse complement.
GCCTCGCAGCCCTGCTCCACGACACCGGCAAGCCTGCGGCGAAAGTCGAACTGCCGGGCGCCGAGCCGACCTTCTACAGGCACGAGGAGCTCTCCGCCACAATCGCCCTCGAATTCCTGCGCCGCCTGCGCTTCCCCAACGCCGTGATCGACGATGTGGTCCATCTCGTCAGGCACCACATGTTCTTCTACGACGAATCATGGACCGATGCCGCAGTCCGCCGCTTCTTGGCCCGCGTCGGACCCGGGAAGGTGGAGAGCCTGCTTGCCCTGCGGCTGGCCGATGGAAGCGGAATGACGGGTAATCCCGTGGATCCGCGCAGCCTCGTGCCCCTCCGCGCCCGGGTCGAGGCTGTGCTGGGCGCTGATCACGCCTTCGGCATCAAGGACCTCGCGATCGGGGGCGCCGAGCTCGCCAGCATCGGGATTCCAAAAGGCCCGGTCATGGGAATGATGCTTGGAGAATTGCTTGAGGCTGTGCTCGACGACCCTTCCCTGAACCAGGAGGGGAGGCTCCTCGAGATAGCCGAACGTATGAAGGGGAAGTACGGTATCGGGGCCTAGGTTCGGGGCCTAGGTTCGGGGCCCAGGTTCGGGGCCTAGCGCCGGGACCTGCGGGGGCTTATTGCCGCTCGATCTGCAAGAGGCGCGCAGCCTCGAGACCGCCCTGGGCGACGATCGAATCGTAGGCCGCCTTGGCAGCGGACTGCTCGGCTTCCTTCTTGTTCTTCCCCGATACGGGGCCGAACTCCTGGGCACCAACGGCGCAGGATATCCAGAATGTCCGGTCGTGGTCGGGTCCGGCGCGCTTGACCAGCCTGTAGACGGGGTAGGACCGCAGGTATTTCTGGACGTATTCTTGGAGGATGGTCTTGTAGTCCTTGCGGTGCCGGTTCTGCAGGACCTTGTCCACCTCGTCTTCTATCTGGCGGAGGACGAAGCGGTTGGCGGCATCGAAGCCGGCGTCGAGGAACACGGCCCCGATTACCGCCTCCATCGCATCGGCGAGTATGGCCTTCTTCGCCCTTCCCCCCGACTGCTCTTCGCCCTTCCCAAGAAGGACGTAGCGGTCGATGCCGAGTTTCAGGGCCAACTGGGAGAGGACATTTTCCGAGACGATGTAGCTCTTCACCCTTGCGAGTTCGCCTTCCTGCCTGTCTGAGAGAAGGCCATAGAGGCATGCCGCCGCGGCCACGCCAAGGACGGCATCGCCAAGGAACTCGAGGCGCTCGTTATTGAGCGCCTTCGCTGGCTCTTCGTTGGAGCAGGACCTGTGGGTGAGTGCGAGGTTGAGGAGGCTGGGATTCTTGAATCTGAGCTCTGCTGCCTTCTGGAAGGCGCTCAACTCGGTTTTCCGCTCGCGGGAGAAGGTATCTTTGCCGCTGAACAACATCCTTCCCCGTCCCGCTTGCGCGTGCCACACTTCGGGCCCCGCCGGGAGCGGGGCCCGTCTGTGTTACTTCACCTGGGACTTGATGTACTCGTAGGCGTCCTTGACGGTCTCGAATTCGTTCGCCTTCTCGTCCGGGATGGTGATGCCCATCTCTTCCTCGAT
>JANXYO010000044.1 GCA_025356015.1 Spirochaetaceae bacterium | reverse complement strand
CCGAAGTTGCCGGCTACGACCGGGGGAACATCGCGGAGGGGCTGAAATCCATGTGGCGAAGCCGCGCCTGGCTGTCGCTCACTGGGCTGACCGAATCTATGCTCGATTCGTGGCTCAGAGGGAGGTGGACGCCATTGCGGTGTGGGGAGGATTACCTTCCCCGCTTCGCCCGCGCATGAGGGGGCAGGCAAAGCGCACAGGGGGGCGCATCGCCAACAAGCTTCGAGGAACTCCTTGATTTTTGCGGCACGAAGCCCCATTGTAGCCGCCATGGAATTGACCGACGCATTCATCTCGGGCCTCAAGGTCGACGAGATCGCCATCATGGACAGGATCGCTGCCGAGCTCGCCATCAGAACGGGCCAGGTCTCGGCCGTCATCAGCCTCGTCGCCGAGGGCTCGACCGTGCCCTTCATTAGCCGCTACCGCAAGGAGCGCACCGGGAGCCTCGACGAGGTCCAGGTCCGCGACTCGGCCCATAAATTCGAGTCCTACAAGAACCTCGAGGAGCGCAGGATAGAGGTGATCCGCGGGATCTTCGCCCTTGGCAAGCTCGACGAGGCCCTCTATGTGAACCTCGCCAAGGCCAAGACCCTCACCGAGATCGAAGACATCTGGCTTCCCTTCAAGAAGAAGAAGAAGACCCGCGGCATGCTGGCCATAGAGCGTGGCCTTGAGCCCCTTGCCGCGATCATGCTGAGTGAGAACGAGGCGGCTGTGGACGAGGCAGCGCCCCGCTTCATTCGCGACCTTCCCCAGACGCCCGAGCTCTCTGTCCCGACGGCCCGGGAGGCGGTCCAGGGGGCCATGGACATCATCGCCGAGCGGGTATCCCAGGATCCCGACAATAGGGCGGCCGTCAAGAAGGCCTATGTCTCCGGTGGCCAGCTTAGCGTAAAGGGCCTTGGCGATGAGGAGAAGAAGTCCAAGTCGGTCTACCAGATGTATTACGACTACGCCGAGCCGCTCTCGGCCCTGAAGCCCCACCGCATCCTCGCCGTCAACAGGGGCGAGCGGGAGGGCGAGCTCGAAGTGAGCCTCAAGGTCGACGAGGACACCGCCTCGGCCATGCTGCAGGAGCGCTTCACCATCCGCAACCGCTACCACCGCGAGGCAATCGACGAGGGCCTGCGCCGCCTGCTCGGGCCGGCGGTGCTGCGCGAGATCAGGGGCGAGGCCGCCGACCTCGCCGACGGCCACGCCATCAACGTCTTCTCGCAGAACCTCAAGAACCTCCTCATGCAGCCGCCCATCAAGGGCACCAGGGTCCTCGGCATCGATCCCGGCATCCGCACAGGCACCAAGTGCGCGGCTCTCGACGAGAGCGGAAAGTTCCTGGACTACTTCCTGATCTACCAAGAGCGGGATCCCGAGGCCGCCAAGAAGGCCATCACCGAGGCTGTCAGGAAGCATTCCTTGAAGCTCATCGCCGTGGGCAACGGGACGGCGAGCCACGAGACCCAGGTCGTCGTGGCCGCCGCGATCGAGGAGGGCAGGCTCGAGTGCGAGTTCACCGTCGTGGACGAGGACGGGGCCTCGGTCTATTCGGCCAGCGACGTGGCGCGCGAGGAGTTCCCCGAGCTCGACCTCACCATCAGGGGTGCCATCTCGATAGGCCGCCGCCTCCAGGATCCCCTGGCCGAACTCGTGAAGATCGACCCCAAGTCGATCGGCGTGGGGCTCTACCAGCACGACGTCAACCAGAAGCGCCTGTCCGAGAGCCTCGACGAGGTCGTGAGCTCGGTGGTCAACAATGTGGGCGTGAACCTGAACACCGCGAGCCACTCCCTGTTGCGCTACGTCTCGGGCATCACGGGGAGCCTCGCCAAGAAGATCGTGAAGTTCCGCGAGGTGAAGGGCGGGATCCCGAGCAGGGAGCTCCTGCGCGAGATCCCCGGCCTGGGTGACAAGACCTTCGAGCAGTGCGCGGGCTTCCTCAAGATCCCCGAGAGCCCGAATCTCCTCGACAACACCTGGGTCCACCCCGAGAACTACGGTCTCGCCCTCGAGATCCAGGACCTCGTGCGCTCGGGCGGGGAGCCTGACCGCGAGCTGCGCGAGGGCTTGAAAGGCCGGTACGCGGTGAGCGACACCACAATCAACGACATCGTCGTGGAGCTCAAGAAGCCCAACCGCGACCCCCGAGACAGCTTCCCCAAGCCCATCCTGCAGAAGGGAGTCGTGAACTTCGAGGACCTCGCCGAGGGGATGAAGGTGACGGGCAAGGTCAAGAACGTCGTCGACTTCGGCGCCTTCATCGACCTTGGCATCAAGGAGAGCGCCCTCATCCACGTATCGGAGATGTCGGACCGCTTCGTGAAAGATCCCATGGAGGTCCTGAAAGTTGGCGACGTGCGGGAGTTCCGCATCATCTCGCTGGACCTCGTGCGCAAGCGCATCGGGCTCTCCCTGAAGAGCGAGCGCAAGGAGACCACCGCCCCGGCCAGGGTCCCTGCCCAGGCGCAGGCCCAGCGGCGCGATGATCAGCGGCGCGAGGAGCCAAGGCCAGGCCCCAGGCCCGCAGCGGCGGGACGGCAGGGCGGCAACGAGGGCCGAAGGCCGGCTCCGGCCAGGGCCCCTGCTCCCCAGACGAGACCCGGCCAGGGTGGGCAGAAAGAGGATGACGGGCTCACCTACAACCCCTTCGCCGAGCTGCTGAAAAACCGAAAGAAATGATTATATTACTGCGCCGGTCCGCATAGGAGGAATGGAGATCCATGTCCCTCGCGCGGGCCGGCGGCAGTCCAAATAGTCCAAAATAGAAGCAACTCCACATCTGTAGGCGCTTTTTTAGCGCGAATTCCGAAGACCGGGGCGTAAGTTTTCCTAACCCTTCCTTGACAGGACAGGGCGCGCGGCTGCATTCCGAAGGCATCATGAACAAGCTGCTGGCATCCAAACGACTGCAGGGAAGCCTCGGCATCATCTGTTCGATCCTCTATGGCGGGCTGTTATCCCACGAGGCACTCGACCTCCTTGGCTCGGGCCTCGACGACTTTCCGGGCCTCGCGGAGTACCCCCTCTTGCCTGCCTATCTGGGCCTCGTCCTCTTCTCCCTGGCCAGCATCAAGTTTTCCTCCCTCCAGTCGTCCCAGGCCCTGGGCCTGCTGGCGATGACCCCCATCGTGTCCTGGCAGACAGGGAACGCCTTCTACGGCCTCGGCTTCGCCGTGCTCGCCTCGATGCTCCTCCAGCGGATGGGCTTTTTCTTCCGAGGGGCCAGGCCCAAGGCCATCGCCTTGAGCGCGGCCCTCACGGCAGCCCAGCTCGCCTCTGCGATGACCGCCCAGAAGCCGGCCCTCGCGGCGGTCTCGGCCCTGGCGAGCGGGGCTGTCTATTACCTCTTCGCTGCGGCCATCGTCAAGGGCAGGGTGCTTTCCTGGCTCGCGGTGAAGATGGAGGTCGTCGACCTCGCGATGCTGGGCCTGAGCCGCAGGGAGCGCGAGTTCGTCCTCGAGCGGGTCGGGGGCAAGAGCATCAAGCAGATCGCAATCGAGCGCAGCCTCTGCCAATCCACCGTGCGCACGGTCATGAGCTGCGCCTACGAGAAGCTCGGACTTTGCGGGGCCGACGAGCTGGCGGCCTGGGCCGCGACACGGATACTGCACTGACAGCGTCGAACCGGGAACCCAAGAAAGGGGGCGGCAGGGAGAACCGCCCCCTTTCTTTATCCCGGCAGGGCGGAATTGACCGCAGAGCCGGCATGGGGCGATACTCGTGGCATGAGGCTGAGCGAGGAAGAGCGAAAAGTGATAAGGGGCGCGATCTTAGGACGTTTCACATCGGTCGGTCGCATCCTGCTCTTTGGCTCCCGGGCCGACGACAGCAAGCGGGGAGGGGATATCGATATCTACGTCGAGACCGAGGAACCGCTCGATGAGGCCTTCGTGCACAAGCTTGAGGCGATCACCGATATCCAAATGCGCCTAGGAGACAGGAAGATAGATCTTGTGCTTGGCAAGGCCGTGGGGGATGAACGGCCCATAGCACAGACTGCCCGGTCGGAAGGGCTACCCCTATGAACGGGACCTGGAAAATGCGTCTGGATTCGGCCCTCGCCGAATGTGACATCCACCTGCGCCGAATCGCAAGGTCGAGGGAGCTCCTGAAGGGCCTTTTCCCCCTCCATGCGGCGGCGCTGGCTGGCCTGACCGACGAACAGATCGAGCACCTTGACCAGCTCCTCTACCGGTTCATGAAGCTCCAGGATGCGATGGGGACGCGGCTCTATCCTTCAATTTATGTCCTCGTCCAATCCGACGATTCCCCGACACCCTTCCTCGACATTCTCTCGCGGCTCGAGAAGTTCGGTATTGTCGGCGACGTTTCGGTCTGGCAGTTCTTCAGAAACCTACGCAACAATTTCACCCATGACTATCCCGAGAACCCCGAGATCAGCGCGGCCAGCCTGAATACCCTCTTTGACCGGTGGATGGAGTTCGAGGGCCTCTACGCGAAGGCCAGAGACTATGTCATGGCCAATCGCGCGGGGCTGGGATTCGAATGAAGACGAAGGAAACGTTCCTTGCCCTCATCGCCGAGCTGGAAGGGGACTACAGGCCCTCCGCGGAGGACCAGCGATATCCAGGCTATGGCCACGGAGTTCATGGTTTCGTTCGCGAGGGAACACTCGGCTTTCGTGGCCAAAGCTAAGGGCGATCGCCGAGGGACTGGCATGAGCTTTGATCCAGAGCCTTTCGTTGAGCATTGCCGGGACGAGAATGCCCGGGAGGAGGGGCTCATCGCGGAAAGGGCGCGGCTGGCGCTCGCCGAAGCAAAGCGCCTAGCCTTGGCGATCAAGGCCTCGGATCCCGGGATCACGGGCGTGATCCTCTTCGGCTCCCTAGCGCAGGGTAGGCCGGCCCGGCTCGACTCATCCGATCACGGATCGCTGCTAAGGGAATTAGGCTGGCCTAGCGTGGCGGCTCCCCGGTAAGGGGGGCGCCAATGGGCCGCCCCCCCCCTTTTCGATTGAAGGGCCGGACGGGGGTGGGTGGGCCATTCCCCGCCCCCGCCCTCTCCTCTTGGGCCCCTCCTTAGCCTGCAATGACGACGAGGCCTTCCCTGCTTCCCTTGCGGAGGTCCTTGCCGTTGGGCCTGGTGCGGATTACGAGGGCATAGGTCCCTGCCGCGAGCTCGCCCGGAACCACAGCTATGACCGTGCCGGGCTGGACCATGGGGTAGAGGCCCGAGCGGACGCTCGCGCCCGAGGCTGCGACGAAGAAGACCCCCTCCTCGGGATTGTCTACGGCGAACCTGAGGCGCAGGCCGCGGATCTTGATGATGTCGCCGGCCCTTGTCTCGTCGTTCCTCTTGGTCGAGGAGGAGACGAGGCTCTGGATGCTGGGGCTCACCTGGTCGAAACGCTCCTCGCGGACCAAGAGGAGGTCGGCCATCACGGCGGCCTCGAAGTCCTTCTCGGGCCTGTGGTGGATGCGGAGCTCGTGGTTCCTGTCCTGGGCGCCCGGGAGGAAGGATTCATCCTGGGAATCCATGCAGCCCGAGGCGCAGATGTAGAAGGATCCCGTGGGGGTCTTGACCGTCCTGCCCTCGGCCAGGAGTCTCTGGAGCTCCTCCTTGTACAGCTGCATGGCGGCGAGGATGTCGGTCTTGGTGAGGGTGGTGCGGCCCTTGGCCATGAGGTCGACGAAGCGGTCGAACTCCACCAGGTCGGAGCTGTCCGAATGGACGATGTAGGGACTCTTTCCCGTGGGCAGGTGGTTCTTGAGGACGCTGATCTTGAGGGACATACGAACTTTCCTTCGCGGCCGCCTGGCGCGCGCCGGTGATCGCGCCAGAAGGCGGCCGCTCGATTTGGATTGCGGCTCCCTGCAAAGGAAGCCGGTCTTGAGATGCGGTACCGCAGTCTCGACGAGCCGGAATTTCGGTATTGATCGCAGGAAAGGAAAGGGGACGAGGCATAGGCGTGTGCTTGTTTTTTGTCTCGCGGACGCCTAGGCGGGTGCCTAGGCGAAAGTGGCGGGTCGGCACATGTCGAGGTGACTCCCGGCCCCCTCAAGACTAAGGCGGAGCTGGTTTTCAACTTGACTCGCTGGCTTTTCCAAGTTGATTCGTCGAATTTTCCAAGTTGACTTGCCTGACTTTCCAAGTTGACTCGTCCCCGTTTCCAAGTTGACTTGCCGAACTTTCCAAGTTGGAAATTCCAAGATCGCGTCGATTGTGCCCCTGCCAAAACTATTTGCCCCGCATGCTTGATCCCGCAAACCAAGCGTGATACTGTCTGTTCACGAATTGAACGATCGTTTTGGCGATCCTCGATACGGGACACAGGCTCGCGCTGCAAGAAGAGCGTGTTTCGGCCGCCTAGGCGCACGTGAGCCCATAGAAAAAAACAAAGGCTAGACTAGGAACCCGTAGAAAGCGGCTCCAAAATAGTCCAAAATTCTCATTGTCCGATACTTTTCGCGAGTCCTTGACCTTCGAAACCCATCCCATACGCGAGCAGGGGCTCGTGCGCGCCTCGCGGCCCTCGCCAGCGCCGTGTAGGAATACCCAGAAAACCAATGAAATCGATCGATACCGAAACTTCCCTCTTGGAATCCATCCATGAGGCAGAAAGCGGGGCAGTGCCCCTCACCCAGCGCGCCCTCGCCAAGGCGACAGGTCTGTCCCTTGGGATGACGAACGTCCTCTTAAGGCGCCTGGCCGAGCGTGGCTGGGTGAAGCTCACCCGTCTCTCGACCCGGAGCGTCCAGTACGCCCTGACTCCGGAAGGGATAGCGGAGATCGCGAGGCGGACCGCGGGCTATTTCCATCGCGCGGGAAAGACGGTCGACCTCTACCGCGAGCGCCTCGAGGCCTACATCCTCGCGCAGAAGCGCCTGGGTGTGGGGACGATCGTCCTGGCAGGGCCGAGCGATGTCGATTTCCTCCTCGAATACCTCTGCGAGCGCCATGGCCTTGTCTTTGTGCGAAGCGCCGACGCCGAGCGGGCCATGGCCCTCGGGCGGCATGCAGCCGTGGGCCTGCTCTTTTCCGAGCGATTCGACGGCCATATGGTTCCCGGCGCCGAAACCGGGGATAGGCTGAGCAGGATACTGACCGGGGCCGACGCGGACCCTAAAGCGATGGTGAATTCTTCAATAAAGGAAAACCGGCAATGAGCAGGATCGCAGTAATAGGAACCGGCTATGTGGGCCTCGTGAGCGGAGCCTGCCTGGCCGATTTTGGAAACCATGTCGTCTGCGTCGATGTCGATGCCAAGAAGATCGGCGAACTGAACTCTGGCCGCATCCCCATCTACGAGCAGGGTCTCGAGGACGTGGTGGTTCGGAACGCCGCCTCCGGGAGGCTATCGTTTACGACAGACCTCGCTGCGGCGGTGAGGGACTGCGAGGTCGTCTTTGTCGCGGTGGGCACCCCCCCGGCAGACGACGGAAGCGCCGACCTGCGCCACGTCGAAACCGCCGCCCGGTCGATCGCCCGTGCGATGGACGGCTACCGGGTCGTCGTGGACAAGAGCACGGTTCCCGTCGGCACGGCCAGGAAAGTGAGTTCCTGGATCGGGGAGGAGCTCGCGAAGCGGGGACTCCCGAATGACTTCGATGTCGTTTCGAATCCGGAATTCCTGCGGGAAGGCTCGGCGGTGCAGGATTTCACCCATCCCGACCGGGTCGTGATCGGGGCCGAGTCGGACAGGGCGCGCTACCTCATGAAGGAGGTCTACCGGGCTCTCTACCTCGGCGAGACACCCTACATCGAGACGAACCTCGAGACGGCCGAGATGATCAAGTACGCCTCGAACGCCTTCCTCGCGGTGAAGATCACTTTCATCAACGAGGTGGCTAACCTCTGCGAGAAGGCCGGGGCGAATGTCCAGGACGTGGCGCGGGCCATGGGCAAGGATGGGCGCATCGGGCATAAGTTCCTCCATCCCGGTCCCGGCTATGGCGGCTCCTGTTTCCCCAAGGACACACAAGCCATGGCGCGAACCGGGCGGGACTTCGGCGAGCCGCTTACTATAGTCGAGACGACGATCGAGGCGAACGAGAGGCAAAAGGCACGCATGGTGTCCAAGATCGAGGCCGGCATGGGCGGGCTGCCCGGCAAGACCGTCGCCATTCTGGGCCTCGCCTTCAAGCCAAATACCGACGACATGCGCGAGGCTCCGGCCATTGCGATCTGCGAGGGCCTCGTCGCCCTTGGAGCTCGGATACGCGCTTGGGACCCGGCGGCGATGAAGGAAGCGGAGTGGCGGCTTCAGGGCATCAAGAGCGCGGTGGAGTTCGCTTCGGACGAGTACGAGGTTTTGAGCGGGGCCGACGCCCTGGTGATCGTCACCGAGTGGAACCAGTTCCGTAATCTCGATCTTGAGCGCGTGAAGAGCCTCATGAGGACTCGTGACTTCTTCGACCTGCGGAATATCTACAAGCGACACGAAATCGAGGCGAAGGGATTCAGATACTTCGCGGTGGGGCAGTGATTACAAACTCGAATGAGGAGATCAAGAAAATGAAAGGCATAGTTCTTTCTGGCGGGACGGCGACCCGGCTTTTCCCTGCCACAAAAGCAATCTCAAAACAGATACTTCCGATCTATGACAAGCCAATGATCTACTATCCAGTTTCCACCCTCATGCTGGCGGGGATCAGGGATCTGCTCATAATCTCGACCCCGCGCGATATCTCGGGGTTCCGGGAGCTGTTCGGTAGCGGTGAGCACCTGGGCATGAACATCTCATATTCCGTTCAGGAAAAACCGAAGGGCCTGGCCGACGCCTTCATAGTGGGTGAGGATTTCATCGGATCAGACAGGGTGGCCCTGGTTCTTGGTGACAATGTTTTCTATGGCCAGGGTTTTTCGGACATGCTCGAGAGGGCGGCGAGCAGAGAGACTGGGGCGACCATATTCGGGTACGCGGTCAAGGATCCAAGCGCCTATGGCGTCGTCGAATTCGATGCTCAGAGAAAGGCCATCTCGATCGAGGAGAAGCCCAAGGCTCCTAAATCCAAATACGCCGTCCCAGGTCTCTATTTCTACGACAACTCGGTAGTGGAAATCGCGAAAGCGGTGAGACCTTCGGCACGTGGGGAGATAGAGATCACCAGCGTGAATGAGGCCTTCCTGCGCCAGGGAAAGCTCAATGTGGAGTTGCTTGGCCGGGGTTTCGCCTGGCTGGATACCGGCAATCCATCCGATCTCCTTGAGGCCTCCAATTTCATCGAGACCATCCAGAACCGCCAGGGAATGTACGTCGCCTGCCTCGAGGAAATCGCCTACCGCAAAGGATGGATAAGTCGAGATAGGCTGCTCGAGGCTGCGCAGGCAATGGCGAAGACAGAGTATGGCCAGTATCTCGCTTATATAGCCGAGAGCTGAGAGCGAGCGCCATGCTCTTCACGAGGCTTTCTCTCGATGGGCTGATCATGGTCGAACCCCGGATCATCGAGGATGCCCGCGGCTTCTTCATGGAAAGCTATAAGGAATCGGAATTTCGCGCGCAGGGGATCACTCACCACTTTGTCCAGGACAACCTATCTGGCTCGCGCAGGGGTGTCCTCAGGGGCCTCCACTTCCAGCGCGAACCCTACGCCCAGGCAAGGCTCGTGCAGGTTGTTCGGGGCGCGGTCTGGGACGTCGTCGTGGATCTCAGGCCAGGCTCGGCGAGCTATGCGAGATGGCAGGGACTCGAGCTGTCTGCCAAGAATTCCCGCATGCTCTTTGTGCCAGAGGGCTTTGCCCATGGATTTCTCGCACTCGAGGACGGCACCGAGCTTCTCTACAAGGCATCCCGGGAGTACAACAGGGAAAGCGAGGGAGGCCTGCGCTGGGACGACCCCGAGCTGTCGATCGAGTGGCCCTTTAGGGATGTCCTTGTATCAGATAGAGACGGCAGGCTCCCCTATCTTAGGGACCTGTGATGATCTGGCTGGTGGGCCAAGAAGGGATGCTTGGGCAGGAGCTCAGGGAGGAGCTTGCCTCCAGTGGCCAAGAATGGCTGGGCTCAGGCCGCGAAGTGGACATCACCGATCAAGCTGCCGTCGCGGACTTCGCCAAGGGCAAGAGATTTGACTGGATCGTCAACTGCGCCGCATACACCGATGTCGACAAAGCGGAGACAGAAAGCGACCTTGCCGAGGCGTCGAACGTGGAGGGACCAAGGAACCTCGCGCGCTTGGCCGACAGTGTGGGTGCGAAGCTCATCCACATGTCCACCGATTATGTTTTCTCCGGGAATGCCAGGGAGCCCCTTGGCGAAAATGATCCAGTCGGCCCGCAGGGGGTCTACGCAAGGACCAAGGAGCGCGGTGAGACTGCTGTGCTTCAGGCCTGTAGACGGGCCATCATTCTAAGGACGTCTTGGCTTTACGGGAAGTACGGCCCGAATTTCGTCTACACCATGCTGCGTCTCATGCGCGAGAAAGCCGAGCTTCGGGTCGTGTGCGACCAGCGGGGAAGCCCCACGTGGACCGTGAATCTGGTCCGTGCGATATTGGCCATCATCCAGTCGAAAGAGCCACGCTATGGCATCTTCCACTTCTCGGACGGAGGGGAGGCGAGTTGGTATGACTTCGCCCTCGCGATCCACCGCGAGGGCCGCCTGTTGGGCCTGCTGGAAAGGGATTGCGTGGTCCGACCAATCCCGGCCTCGAATTCCCCCACCCGTGCGCTACGCCCGAAGTACTCAGTGCTTTCCAAAGACAAGATCGTAAGTCAGTATGGCGTTTCCATAGAGCCTTGGGAGCGGAGCCTCGGTGAGTTCATGAAGGTTCTCGAAAGTAAGGACAGTGGCCACAATGAATAGAAAACTGAGCAGCATACTCGTCACCGGAGGCGCCGGATTCATCGGGGTGAATTTCATCCGCCACCTTTTCGAACGGGCGGGCTTTGACGGAAGGATAGTCAATCTCGATGCGGTCACCTATGCCGGCAATCCCGCGAGCCTTGCGGACCTAAGCGCGGGCTATAAGCGGCATTACGATTTCGTTCGCGGCGACATCTGCGATCGCGGCACAGTCGAAAAGGTCTTTGAGGACTACCAGATTGACACCCTGGTGCATTTTGCCGCCGAAAGCCATGTGGACCGTTCAATTCTCGGCCCGGAAGCCTTTGTTCGGACGAATGTGATGGGCACCTTCACCCTCCTCGACGTGGCCCGTATGAAGTGGAAGGGTAGGGACGACGTCCTTTTCCACCACATCAGCACCGACGAGGTCTTCGGCTCACTTGGCGAGACGGGCTATTTCCACGAGGCGACGCCCTATGATCCGCGCTCTCCCTATTCGGCGAGTAAAGCCTCAAGCGACCATCTGGTCAGGGCCTACCACCACACCTATGGCCTTCCCATTACCTTGTCCAACTGCTCGAACAACTACGGGCCCTACCAATTCCCCGAAAAGCTGATCCCCCTGATGATCCAGAACATGCTGGAGGGAAAGGCGCTCCCGGTATACGGTGATGGCCGCAACATCAGGGACTGGCTCTACGTCGAGGACCATGCATCAGCGATCTGGACCATCCTCGGCAGGGCCGAAAGCGGGAGCTCATACAATGTGGGCGGCGAGAACGAGTGGGAGAACCTCAGGCTGCTCGAAAAGCTCATGGAGGTAGTGGCAGCCAAGTCAGGCAAGAGCCTCGATGCGATCCGGGGCAGCATCACCTATGTCAAGGATAGGCCGGGCCACGACCGCCGCTACGCGATCAACTGCGACGCCATAAAGAGGGACCTGGGCTGGAGGCAGGCTTTGACATTCGACGAGGGATTGGAACGGACCGTCGATTGGTATCTGTCGAACCAGGCCTGGGTCGATTCCATTCGCTCGGGCGAGTACCAGAAATGGATTGATATGAACTACGCCGCGAGATGAGCAATTGCTGGATCGAGGGGGATGGATGCTGCTTTCCGACCTGGCCGAGTTCATAGATGAGATATCGATGCTTTCGGACGGTGAGTTCCAGGGTCTGGGCCTCATCGCGACACGAGGCGAAGGCCCGATGCTTTCGTTCATCGAGAACGACAAATACCTTGAAGAATTGAAAGCAAATGACTCGGCTTCCTGCATAATAACCAAACCCGAACTAGGAGATAGAATCAAATCGATGGGAAGAGGCGTGCTTCTTTCCGACAGTCCTCGCCTGCTTTTCTTCTCCATCCATCACGCGCTCCTGGACAAGACCGATTTCTACGGTAGGAAGGAACAGAACAATATCGCCAAAAGCGCGATGATTCATGCATCGGCATGCATAGCCGGCAATGGGGTGAGTATAGGAGAGCGAGTCGAGATAGGACCCCACACGGTGATCGGGGAGAGGGTCAGCATTGGCGACGACGTCCAGATCGGGGCAAACTCGGTTATCGGCGGTGATGGATTCGAATGCTTTAAGGTTGGCGATACGATCCTAAATATACGGCATGCGGGTAGCGTCATCATTGGACGAGGCGTATCCATGCACTCGGGGATCTGCATCGACAGAGGACTGTTCGGGAATGCGACGGTCATTGGGGAACATTGCTCCATCGACAATCTCGTTCATATCGCGCATAACGTCCAAATTGGTCCACGAACGAGGATAGCAGCCATGGCGATGATCGCCGGGCGAGCTTGTCTGGGCGAGGATGGATGGGTAGGCCCAAATGTCCTCGTGAGCAATGGGATTTCCATTGGCAAGCGATGTAACCTGGTCATGGGGACTATTGTCACGAAGTCGGTCGAGGACGATAGGACGGTGCAATGGCGGATAGCTTATTAGGTCCATCAGAATAGGGAATATGCACCCATGAAGAGTTCAATAGGGGTGGATATCGAGCGGATATCTCGGTTTGATATCTTCGTTTCGAATGATGGCAGGTATAGGCTCGAGCGGATCTTTAGTCGAGCGGAATTGGAGTATTCATTATCTAGACCGCGCGCAAATTCCCACTTGGCTGTCCGTTTTTGTGCCAAGGAAGCCGCGATAAAGGCACTTGCCAGTCTCGGCATAGGGAATATCGGGCTTGAGCAGATTGAAATCGTCACCGATGGCCAAGGCGTCCCAACAATGCGAATAGCGGGGCTAAGCCCGTGCTTCGATATATCGGTGAGCATGTCCCATTCGGTCGATCATGCTGTCGCCTCGGTCTTGATTACAGACGGAACTCAGGAGGAAGGATGAAGAAGTCTGAATTATACGCAAATCTTGAGGTCATTCTTGAACTCGAGCCAGGCACGATAAGAGGTGACGAGGAACTGGAATCGTTCGCCGACTGGAATTCATTGGCACTGATATCCTTTATCGCCTTCGTCGATGGCACGCTCAATATCAGCCTGAGCCCGCAAGAGCTCCAGCGTGCGAAAACGGTTGGCGATTTGACCAACGCAGTCAGGGCAAAGATCGAAGACTAGAACCAGGAAGAGATGTCGAATGGATCACGCACGGGACTCCTTTTCCTTCAATGGGCAGCGCATACTCGTCACGGGAGCTTCCTCGGGGCTGGGCCGAGCCTGCGCGGTTTTTTTGAGCGGTCTCGGGGCTCGGCTTGTATTGTCCGGCAGGGACGAAAGGAAGCTTGAAGCTACGCGCCTCTCTTTGGTTGGTAGCGGGCATGTGACTTCGGTTTTTGACTTGACCCGTTTGGAGGACATCTCCGCGTGGATCGCTGGATTGACAGCCGACGGTCCATTATCGGGGCTTGTCCACAGCGCAGGCGTCGCAAAGACCCTTCCGGTCAAGGCAACTGATGCCGCGACTTTCCGTCAAGTGATGTCCGTCAATACGGAATCCGCCTTCGCCTTGGCCCGTGCTTTCCGTCAGAAGAAATCCTTCCTCGCGCCGGCTTCCATAGTTTTCATCGCTTCCATCGCCGGCATCGTAGGTTACGCTGGGCTATCGGCATATAGCGCAAGCAAGGCCGCGATAATCGGTATGGCGCGAAGCCTCGCAATGGAGTTCGCTCGCGACGGAATAAGGGTCAACTGCGTTTCTCCGGGCTTTGTGATGACCGAAATGACCCGAGCCGAGCAATCCTTCCTGACGCCGCAGCAGGTGGCGGCCCTAGAGGCGGATTATCCTCTGGGATTCGGTGAGCCAGAGGACGTCGCATCGGCTGTATCTTTCTTGCTCTCGGCCTCGGGGAAGTGGATCACCGGTTCGAATCTCGTCATAGACGGGGGAGCATCCACGCTACGGTAGTGCAGGCAAGAAGGGGGACGCCAATTGGGTGCGAAGATAGCTGCGATAGAATATGCCCTTCCCATACGAGAAGTGACGAACGAAGAATTGTCGCTGGAGTATCCCGAATGGACGGTCGAAAAGATCTTCAACAAGACGGGGATCCGGAGCCGGCATATCGCAGGCAGCGACGAAACCGCCTCGGATCTCGCATGCAGCGCAGCCGAGAAACTGTTCGCCCTGGGGCGCGCCAGGAAAAGCGACATCGACTTCCTTCTTTATTGCACGCAGAGCCCTGATTACCCGCTGCCAACGACTGCTTGCCTGATCCAGGAACGGCTGGGCTTGCCCACGACTTGTGGCGCCCTTGATTTCAATTTGGGCTGTTCTGGTTTCGTGTATGGACTCGCGCTCGCGAAGGGCCTAGTCGAGACCGGATCAGCCGATAACGTGCTGCTACTTACCGGAGAGACCTATAGCAAGTACATCAATGCCGGCGACCGCAGTGTCAGGACTATTTTTGGCGATGCTGCCGCCGCTACGCTCATTAGCGGGGACGGGGCAACTGGCGAAGCCATAGGACCCTTTGTGTACGGAACGGATGGAGCGGGAGCCAAGAACCTCATCGTCCCGGCTGGAGGGTCCAGGCAGGCAAGGGATTCCCGGACGGCGCAAGAACACCGTGATGAGTCGGGTTGCATTCGGTCCGAGAATGATCTGTACATGAACGGTTCAGAAATATTCACCTTCACTCTGAAGGCTGTGCCAATGGCCATCAGCGCTCTGTACGAAAAAAGCGGGATCACGGCAGAGAGTGTCGATCTGTTTGTGTTTCATCAGGCCAATAAGTTCATGCTTGATACATTGCGCAAGAAATGCCAGATACCGGAAGAGAAATTCGTGATCACAATGGAAAATATCGGGAATACGGTATCGTCTACCATTCCCATCGCCCTAAAGGATGCCGAGGACTCGGGGAAATTGAAGAAAGGCATGCACGTCCTTTTGACGGGTTTCGGTGTCGGATACTCCTGGGCCGCATGCATGGTTGAGTGGTGATGGATTCCATCAATAAGGGGTGCTCGCTTTGAAGATCCTAAGCATCGTTGGCGCTCGCCCCCAATTCATCAAAGAAGCCATACTGCAGCGGGAGCTTGTCAAGGCCGATGGGATACAGGAGATACTCGTTCACACAGGGCAGCATTACGATCGGAATATGTCGGACGTCTTTTTCGAATCACTATCGATGCGAGAGCCAGATTACAACCTTAACATCGGCTCTGGTCGGCACGGTGAGATGACCGGGAAGATAATGATTTCGCTGGAAGACATAATGATTGACGAGGCGCCCGATATCGTCTTGCTATACGGCGATACGAATTCAACGCTCGCCGGAGCGATCGTTGGGGCGAAACTGAAGATCCCTGTCGCACACGTTGAAGCAGGGCTTAGGCAAGACCCCAAAGACATGCCCGAAGAGATAAATCGCGTGCTTACTGATCACGCGTCCAAGTACTTGTTCTGTCCCAGCCTTACAGGCGTGGAAAATCTCGCCAAAGAAGGCATAAAGAAAAATGTATTCTTCTCTGGCGATGTCATGTACGACCTTTTTCTGTTGTTCCGCGAAAAATTCGATTCCAAGATCGCCACCGCGCTAGGTCTAGAAGCGGGAAAGTACATTGTGGTTACATTGCATCGGGATTTCAACGTTGACAGAAGAGAGCCCCTAAAATTGGCTCTTGCAAGTCTGGCAAGGATAGCAGGAGAGATGCCCGTCATATTCCCGATGCATCCAAGGACGAGGAAGAGAATAGCCGAGTTCGGCCTTGAGGACATGGTTGGCACACTCAAGATCACCGAGCCATTGGGCTATATGGAAATAATGGGCCTGGTGGAAAGCAGCTACGCAGTCGTAACCGACAGCGGCGGACTTCAAAAGGAAGCCTATTTCGCCGGGAAACGAGCCGTCATTCTCATGGAGGATACCGGTTGGCGCGAACTTGTCGATTGCGGATGGAATGCCTTGGCAAAGGCAGAAGAACTATATGATCGTGTACTCGTGGCTGATAAGCCCAAATACCCTGCCTGCGTCTACGGTGATGGAAATGCGGCCAAAAAGATCGTCGATATACTCAAGCCTTGAGGAGCAGCATTGAAGACGACCCTGTTCACCGTCGGTCCCGTCGAGATGTTTCCGGGCAGCCTCGAGCTTGGTGGCCGCCAGCTCCCCTATTTCCGCACCGAGGAGTTCTCGAGCGTCGTGCTCGAATGCGACGCCAGCCTTCGGCGACTCGCGGCCGCGCCCGAGGCAAGCCGCTCCGTCCTCCTCACCTGCTCGGGAACAGGTGCCATGGAGGCGGCAGTCATCAACCTCCTGGGTCCTGGCGACAGGGCCCTGGTGATCAAGGGCGGCTCCTTTGGTGAGCGATTCTGCGAGATATGCTCGGACAACGGCATAGCCTTCGACGCGATCGAGCTCGAGCCCGGCAGGGATCTGGCCCCGGGCCGTCTCGAGGCGATGGACTTCTCCGCGTACAGCGCCCTCCTGGTGAACGCCCACGAGACCTCCACGGGTGCGCTCTACGACCTGGAGGGCCTGGGCGCACTTTGCAGGAGCCGCGGGATCCTTTTTATCGTCGACGCTATCAGCGCCTTCCTCTGCGACACGATCGATATGGGAAGGATGGGCATAGACGCCCTGATCCTGAGCTCCCAGAAGGTCTTCGCCCTCGGCCCCGGCCTCTCCATGGTCCTTCTCGGGCCCAGAGCCCTCGCCAAGGTCGAGGGCGTCAGCCCGAGGACCCACTACTTAAGTCTCAAGCGCCACCTCCATGACATGGACCGCGGCCAGACTCCCTTCACACCGGCGGTCGGGATAATCCTCCAGCTCCAGGAGCGCCTTCGTGAGCTTGAGCGAATCGGGGCCGCGGAGTGCGTGCGCCATACGGCGTCCCTGGCCGCGCATTTCCGCAATGCCATGGCAGGCCTTCCCTTCGGCTTCTTCCCCGAGCGCCCCTCGAACGCCCTCACCGCGCTCCAGCCCCTGGGCAAGATTTCGGCCTACGCTGTCTATCTCGAGCTCAAGAACAAGCACGGCCTTGTCGTCACCCCAAACGGAGGCGCCCTCAAGGACAGGGTCTTCAGGGTGGGGCACATGGGAAATCTCGCCGAGGCCGACCTTGACCGGCTCGTCACGGCCCTCAAGGAAGTGCAAACATGACTGCGATAATCCTCGCCGCGGGAAAGGGAACGCGGATAAGCCGCCATATCGACGGCAAGCCCAAGTGCACTGTCTCCCTTGGCGGCAAGACCTCACTAATCGAATACTCGGTCCAGCTCCTACAGCGCAAAGGTGTCGACCGGATCGTGATCGTCCTTGGCTACCGGGGCGAGGCGATCCGCTCCCTCATTCCCGCAGGGAGCGCCGACTATCGGACCAACCACTTCTTCGACGTGACCAATAGCATCGCCTCGATATGGTTCGCCCGAGACGCCTTCAAAAGCGACGAACGTTACATCGTCATGAATGGCGACGTCTTCCTCTCGGAGGCCGCCCTCGACACGGCTCTCGCGGAGAAGCGCGACCCCGTGCTGTTCTACGACACGACGCGTTGCGAGGAGGCCGACTACAAGTTCTTCTGCGAGGGCGAGCTCCTCGTCGATTACGGGAAGGAACTTCCCCCCGAGCGGACCACCGGCGAGTACATCGGCTGCGCCGTGTTCGGGGG
>JANXYO010000029.1 GCA_025356015.1 Spirochaetaceae bacterium | reverse complement strand
GCGCCTCCACGAGATCATGGTCCACATCCACAGCACCTGTCTCGAGACCGCCAGAAAGTACGGCTTCGATGGCAATTACGTGGTGGGCGCCAATATCGCGGGCTTCAAGAAGGTCGCCGACGCGATGATCGACCAGGGCCTGGTGTGAAGTTCTGTTGATCTCCGGGCCCATGCGGCCCGGTTCCGTCTTTCTGCGATGGCCGCCCCCGCCGGGGGCGGCCATCCTTTTTCGGGACTTCCACGCGCCGGCGGTTGTGCGAATTTGCAAGGAGAGCGAATATTCACTACCATCACTGTATTCTCTCATGCGTATGACAGGAGGTCGTGATGAAGTACATTGCGCAAATGAAAATAGTGTAGCATAATACACATATCTCTTTGGAAAGGAGCATTTGCATGGCTGATGTGGCAATCAAGGGAGCCGATGAAACCTTCTGCAGTTCATGTGGATCCATCATCAAGAAAGAGGCCGAAATATGTCCAAAATGCGGTGTACGGCAGAAGGGAGCTTCCATCGATATGAGGAATGCGTCGCCGAAAAGTAGATTGGTGGCATTTCTCCTCTGCACTTTTCTTGGTCTTCTAGGTATTCATCGATTTTATGTCGGGAAAGCTGTTTCCGGCGTTTTCATGATTCTTACTCTTGGCGGATTAGGTATTTGGATACTTGTTGACTGGATCATGATCCTAGCAGGAAGCTTCCGAGACAAAGAGAATCGAATCGTCAGGAATTGGAGTGCAGATT
Organism: Spirochaetaceae bacterium; assembly: GCA_025356015.1. Taxonomy (GTDB): domain Bacteria; phylum Spirochaetota; class Spirochaetia; order Treponematales; family Rectinemataceae; genus JANXYO01. Next base: position 19,642 of record JANXYO010000029.1, on the reverse strand, counting down.
AAGAGCGGTGGTTGAGTCGTCTTGCTGGCTTGGGCCCATCGGTCCAAGCCAGCAAAGCCGATCTGCCTCGGGAGATTGCGCTGCGCCGTCCATGACTTTCACATCTACTTCTCTACCTCAAAATCCTGCTTTCATTTCGCCCGGGCGATTTCGGTCAAGCTTCCCCATTGCCAGACTAGACACCTATCACACCTTCGCTGGCATTTTTTTGCCCGTTATCCTCGGAAGCTACATTTTAGAGAGTCCGATCTAAGGCCCGAGAAAATCTCGAGGGGCCTCACCCTGCTGCGCCTCATCCTCGGCATCCTCTACGTCGGAATCCCCCATGGCTTCTGTCTCTTCTTCCGCCTCATCGCCAGCTCGGTCCTGTCCTTCCTGGCCTGGTGGGCCGTGCTCTTCAGCGGCCACTATCCCGAGCGCTGGCATGCCTTCAACGTGGGAACCTTCCGCTGGATCTTCCGCGTCGGCCTCTATCTTTCCAACATGACCGACGCCTATCCCCCCTTCAGCGGGAAGGAGTAAGGAAGCAAGATGAGCGTCCCCGCCGACGAACAGGATCAGGGCAGGGCCATGGCCCAACCCACGGGGCCCGTGGCCCCGAGCGGCGGGGGCGAGCCCCCAAGCGCGCCTGAGCCAGGCCCCCTGGGGCCTGGCTTGGCCTTCGGCACATCCCCATCCTTGAGCCTTCCCCGGCCCGAGGAGATCAGCCAGCGCGAGCGCGACGACGCGATGGGCGCCTATCTCATGATGTTCGCGTCCTGGGCCGTGGGCCTGCCCTTTCCCTTCATCAACCTCATCGCCTCCTGGATCTACTACCTGGTCAACAGGAAGGGCTCGCGTTTCGTCGCCTTCAACTCCTACCAGGCCCTCCTGGTCCACCTCCCCGTCGCGGTCTACAACGCCCTCATCATCATCTGGCTCCTGGTTGCCCTCATCGGAGGGCACAACCTCTCGGGCAATTTCCTGCCAGCCGCCATCCTGGGAGCCGCGCTGAACATCCTGTACATCGTGTTCTCGATCAAGGCGCTCAGGCGGGCCGTGAAGGGGATCTTCTACTACATCCCCTGGGCCGGCCGCCCCGCCTTTGGCCATTTTTATGGTCCCAAGGCACTGGCGCGGGAAGCCCGCCGCAGGCGCCTGCCCGAGGAGAACAGGCCTCCGCGAGGTTTCGAGACCTAGGACGATCTGGCGGCCTTCACCGACTTCGCGAAAAAGGCGGCGATGATGGAGGATCCTCCAGAGGAGGAACCAGCGCCGCGCCTTGGCGCCCATGGTTGAGACCTTGTAAGATAGCAAGGCTAGGCTCTGGCACCAAGGTTTCGGCCAAAAGGCCGCGGTCCCCGCGCATTGAAACTCCAGGTCGATTCACGGATAATCCTTCTCCATGTATTTCGAGGAACTGGTCGCCGCCTACGACAAGGCCCGCGCGGAACGCAATGTCTTCCACGACCTCATGCGCTACAGGGTGCGCGAGCTCCTCCTGGTCGCGAGCCTTTACGACTCGTTTATCGTCGAATCGGACGGGGTCCTCACCGAGCAGATCTATGGCGAGTACTACAAGCTCAATTTGAGCGCCGTGCCGAGGATTGCTTGCGCCCACAGCGACGGTGACGCCCTCGTGCATTTCGCGACGGGGCGCTTCGACCTAGTCATCCTCATGGCCGGACTGGACTTCGTCGGGCCCCTCGCCCTCGCGAAGGCCATGAAGGAGGCTAGGCCCGACATCCCCGTCCTCCTAATGGTCACCAATAACTCGGGGCTCGCCAGGGTCGATCTGTCTGCGCCTGCCCTTGCGGCGATCGACAGGGTCTTCGTCTGGAACGGCTACTCGAAGCTCTTTATTGGCATGATCAGGCATGTCGAGGACCTGCGCAACGTGGAGGCCGACACGAGCACGGGCATGGCCAAGGTCATCCTCCTCATCGAGGACTCGGTGCGCTACTACTCGCGCTACCTTCCCCTACTCTACCAGGTCGTGCTGCGCCAGACAGCGAGCCTGATCGAGGGGGAGAGGGGAGGGGAGACCTGGAAGCTCCTGCGCAGCCGTGCCAGGCCCAAGGTCCTGCTCGCCTCGAGCTACGAGGAGGCGTCCCGGCTCTTCGAGCTCTACGAGCCCTACATCCTCACGGTCATCACCGACATCCGTTTCCCCCGTGGCGGGGTCCTCGACAGCGAGGCAGGCTTCGATTTCATCAAGATGGCGAAATCGCGCATCGTGGATCTGCCGGTGATGATCCAGTCCAGCGAGGCCGAGGTGAGGGAGAGGGCCTGGGCCCTCGATGCCTCCTTCGCCGACAAGAGCTCGGAGTCCCTCGAGCACCAGCTCTCGGCCTATCTCCAGACAAGCCTCGGCTACGGGGCCTTCAAGTTCCGCTCCCCCGGTGGCGAGGTGATCGGCGAAGCCGACAACCTCGAGGAGTTCCTCGCCCGGCTCCACGACATCCCGCCGGAGAGCGTCGTGTTCCACGCGAGCCGCAACCACTTCTCGGCCTGGCTCATGGCGCGGGGAGAGATACAGTTCGCGAGGCTCCTGCGGCCCTACCAGGTCGAGGACTTTGGCAGCGCCTTCGCTCTCAAGGACTTCATATTGCGCTTCATCGACCGCGCGGTGCGCGAGCGTGCCCGCGGCTCCGTGCCCTGGTTCGACGAGACGGCCTGCCGAGACGACAGCTGCGCGGTGCGCCTTGGGGGAGGATCGGTGGGGGGCAAGGGTCGGGGTGTCACCTTCCTCCGCAGCCTCCTCGACAACTTCGACTTCACCCGCCACCTCGAGGGCCTCGAGCTCCGCGTTCCACGCAGCGCCTTCATCGGCATAGACGAGTTTGAGCGCTTCCTCGAGCGGAACGGGCTCTGGGCCTTCGCCTTCTACCAGGGCTCGAGCGAGGAGGTCAGGCGCCGCTTCCTCGAGGCTCCCCTGTCGGACGAGCTCGTGGAGCGCCTGCGGAGCTTTGTCGCCTTCTCCCGGAAGCCCCTCGCGGTCCGCTCCTCGGGCCTCTTCGAGGACATGCTCATGGTGCCCTTCTCGGGCATCTACTCCACCTACATCCTGCCTAACTCGCACAGCGACAGCGAGCGCCGCCTGGGCCAGCTCTGCGACGCCGTCCGCCTCATCTATGCGAGCCTCTTCTCCGAGAGGGCGAGGGCCTACTTCGACACCGCGGGCTACAAGCTCGAGGAGGAGAGGATGGCCGTCGTGATCCAGGAGCTCGTGGGTTCGCGGCACGGACGCTGGTTCTATCCCCACGCCGCGGGCACCGCCCAGTCCTACAACTACTACCCGGTTGCCTACCTCAAGCCCGAGGACGGGCTCTGCGTCGCGGCCCTCGGCCTCGGCTCCTATGTCGTCGAGGGCGGCGCTGCCCACCGCTTCTGCCCGCGCTATCCCAAGCTCGACATCGTGGCGCCCGAGCGCGTCCGCGACAATTCCCAGCGGGTCTTTCGCGCCCTCGACCTCGAGAACGACGGCCTGGCCCTGGGCTTGGGCGAGGGTCCCGTCGTCGAGCTCGACATCGCCGAGGCCGAGGCCGATCCCCGCTTCGGCCTTGTGGCCTCCACCTGGGACATAGAGAATGACCGTCTCTCCCCGGGGGTCGGCGCCCGCGGCCCCCGCCTCATCGATCTCGCGAACATCGTCAAGCACGAGGCCCTGCCTTTCCCCAAGGCGATCGACATGGTCCTCGACCTCGCCTCCCGGGCCATGGGTTGCCCCGTCGAGATCGAATACGCGCTGAACCTCGACGAGGAGGGCGGGACGCCGGCCCTCTACCTCCTCCAGGTAAAGCCCCTCCTGCGGACCGACGACACGGTGGAGATCGACCTCGAAGGGATAGACGAGTCCTCCTGCTTCATCCTCTCCGAGCGGAGCATGGGCAACGGCCGTGACAGGGGCATCACCGACGTCATCTGGGTCGATCCTGGGCGCTTTGACAGGTCGAGGACGCCCGAGATTGCCGCGGAGATAGGCGAACTCGACAAGGAACTTCGCATCCTGGGCAGGCGCTACCTCCTCGTGGGGCCGGGGCGCTGGGGAACCCGCGACCACTCACTTGGGGTTCCCGTCGCCTTCCCCCAGATCTCGCGGGTCAGGGCCATCGTGGAGGCCGACCTGCCGGGCTTCCAGGTCGAGTCCTCCCTTGGCTCCCACTTCTTCCACAATGTGACGAGCATGAACATCGGCTATTTCACTGTGCCGACGGGGGGCAGATCCAAGGTCGACTGGGACTGGATAGCCTCCTTCCCGGCGCAGCGGCGCACAGGTCACTGCGTCTGGACTGTCCTGCCAGCTCCCATGGAGATCCTCATGGACGGCAGGACTAGCAGGGCCGTGGTGAGGAAGAGCCTTGCCGACTAATAGGGGCTCTCGACGCCCGGCCGCCCGCCTTCAGGGACCCGGGCCGCGCGCGTTGACCGTTTCAGCATATAAAATGACGTTGGAAATATTGACACGATTTTCGGTTGTCAATCGAGAAAAAACGGATTATACTGCCCTCGCGCCGCAACTGCGGGCATCGAAAAACCACCTGATTTCGATCCACAAGGCCGCGATCGCGCCGCAATTGCATGTTTCCTAGTACCAAAGCGCTCAAGCAGAGACGCATATGCGCCTCGAGCGGGATGCGCGGAAGATACACGAAGGTCCCGTGATAGGAGGGTTTATCGTGAGCACGTACGCACAGGATTTCATGGCCGAACTCAAGGCCAAGAACCCCGGAGAGCCGGAGTTCCACCAGGCTGTCCAGGAAGTAGTCGACTCCCTCGTCCCCGTATTCGAGAAGAGCCCCCACTACCGCAAGAACAAGATTCTTGAGCGCATCTGCATCCCCGAGCGCACCATCATGTTCCGCGTGCCCTGGCTCGACGACAAGGGCGAGATCCAGATCAACCGCGGCTACCGCATCGAGATGAACAGCGCCATCGGCCCCTACAAGGGCGGCCTTCGCTTCCACCCGACGGTCTACCTCGGCATCCTCAAGTTCCTCGCCTTCGAGCAGGTCTTCAAGAACTCCCTCACCACCCTCCCCATGGGCGGCGGCAAGGGCGGCTCCGACTTCGACCCGCACGGCAAGAGCGACATGGAAGTGATGAAGTTCTGCCAGAGCTTCATGACCGAGCTCTGCCGCCACATCGGCCAGTTCACCGACGTACCCGCCGGTGACATCGGCGTCGGCGGCCGCGAGATCGGCTACATGTTCGGCCAGTACAAGCGCGTCCGCAACGAGTTCGTCGGCGTCCTCACCGGCAAGGGCATCAAGTGGGGCGGCTCCCTCATCCGTCCCGAGGCCACCGGCTACGGCTGCGTCTACTTCGCCCAGGAAATGCTCGCCACCCGCGGCGAGACCCTCAAGGGCAAGACCTGCATCGTCTCCGGCTCGGGCAACGTCGCCCAGTACACCGTCGAGAAGATCAACCAGCTCGGCGGCAAGGTCGTCACCCTCTCCGACTCCGACGGCCACATCTACGACGAGGCCGGCATCGACGCCGAGAAACTCGCCTTTGTCATGGACCTCAAGAACAGCCGCCGCGGACGCATCAGCGAGTACGCGACCAAGTTCAAGAGCGCCCAGTACATCCCCTATGACGCCTCCAAGGGCTTCAACTCCATCTGGGACCACAAGGCCCAGTGCGCCTTCCCCAGCGCCACCCAGAACGAGATCAACCTCAAGGACGCCAACAACCTCCTCAAGAACGGTGTCTACGTCGTGGCCGAGGGCTCGAACATGCCCACCGTCCCCGAAGGCGTCACCCTCTTCGTCGAGAAGAAGATCCTCTACTCCCCCGGCAAGGCCTCGAACGCCGGTGGCGTCGCGACTTCCGGCCTCGAGATGTCCCAGAACAGCCTCCGCATGAGCTGGAGCAGGGACGAGGTCGACAAGCACCTCCAGACCATCATGAAGAACATCCACAAGTCCTGCGTGGACGCCGCTGCCACCTATGGCAAGCCCGGCGACTACGTCGCGGGCGCGAACATCGCCGGCTTCCTCAAGGTCGCCGACGCCATGCTCGACCAGGGTCTCGTGTAAGGGATTGCGGGACCTGCCTCCGGCAAGTCTTGTCGGGAGCGGGTCTCGCGCGAACAAACTGCCCAGCGATCCGCTGGTGTAGTGCTTCCTTTCCAGGTTCTAAGGGGCTGCCCGCGAGGGCGGCCCCTTTAATTTCCGGCACAGCTCCCCTCGTCCGCCCTGGGCGCAGGTATCCGTCTTGACAGGTTCCGAGGGGCCGGTGATACATGGTGCATGGACACGAAAGAAAAGCTTGCCGCTATCGACAGCCATGAGCGCGGGGGCTCGGCATTTGACGACCTGCGCTATCTGGACCCTGCCCTGCTCACCTTCCGCCCCTTCGCCGGGGCCTGGACCATCCACGAGCATGTGGTGCATTTCCTCGAGAGCGACATCGCCTCCTTCCATCGCTACCGGAGCGCCGTCGCAAAGCCGGGAAGTCCCGTCCTTGGCTATGACGAGGAGATATGGACGCCCTCTCTTGGCTACCATGACCAGGACATCGGTGAGACCCTTCTCCTCATCGGCCTCCTTCGCAGCTACGCCGCGACCCACCTCCGGCTTATAGCCGATCGGGATTGGACGGCCCTTGCCTATGTCCACGACAGCAAGGGGAGGGTCGATCTCGAACATTGGATAGTCCAGTACATCGACCATGTGCGCTTCCACCGCGAGCTCATCGACCGGAACCTGCGCCTCCATGAGGAAGGCGGGCGCCGAGCCCCCTAGGGCCCCGAGAAGGGGGAGACCAGGCTTTCGCTGAGCTCCCAGAGCCGCGCCGCATCGGCGCCAAGGTCATACTTCGGCATGAAGGGCCTCGGCCTTTCGCCCACGAAGAAAAGGCCGCTCTTCCCCTCGGCCTCGGCCGAGCTGGCAAGGAAGACCCCCGTCCTGCAGGTCCTTGGCAGGACGAGCATGCCGATGCTCATGGGAAGCCTGAGAAACCAGGGAAGGCTCCGGGGCAGGCTTGAGCGCACGAGTCCCGGATGGAAGGTGTTGGAGCAGAGGCCGCTTCCCTCGAGCCTCCTCGCAAGCTCGAAGCTGAAGAGGACGCGGGCGAGGGCAGCCCTCAGGGTCGCGCGGATGGGGCTGTAGCCCTTCTCGAGCATGAGATCGGCAAAGTCGAGACGGGCTCCGACGAGGGTCGCGGGATGGCCGGACACGGTTATCACCCGCGAGGGCGCGCCAGCCCTCAGGCAGGGGAGGAGGAGGCTCGCGAGGAGGAAGTGGCCGAGGTAGTTGGTCGCGAAAGTCCTCTCGAATCCCTGCCTCGTGACCTGCCTGTCCAGGGAGAGGGAAGCCGCGTTGTTCGAGAGCAGATGGAGCTTCCCGTAACGCTTCGCGAAGCCCGTCGCGAGGGCGCGCACCGATTCCAGGTCCGACATGTCGGCGCCGAGCCATTCGATCTCCGCGCTGCCTGTCTCGGCCCTGAGCTCGCGGGCCGCGGCCTCGCCCCTCGTCCTGTCCCGCGAGACGATGGCCACGGCTGCGCCCTCCCTGGCGCAGCCCGCCGCGATCGCCCGTCCGACTCCCGATGATCCTCCGGTGACGAGGCAGACCTTACCTTGCTTGGACATCCTTGATGGCCTCCTGCCCCAATCATAGGGCATACGCGTCCCTAGGGCGATGCCAGAAAGCGGGCCGTGATCGAGGAGGCAATGTCGCGGGCGCTTGTCATTCCTTCCAGGCCCACGCGCATCCTGCCGTCCTCGCCCTTAAGTGCCCCCGTGCCGAGAGGCTTGAGGGCGACGGCGGTAAGACCCTGACCGAGCTCGAGCTCCCCCTCCCACAGGACCGAGGGCTGGCCGTTGGCCTCGGTCCATCGAGGATCTGTCTTCGGCAGCTTGTCCGGGTAGGCCTCGTTCCAGTCGAAGCTCTGGTTCAGCTCGACCCTGATCCTGTACCTGCCGGGGGCCAGGCTGGATTTCCAGGACAGGCTGAAGTCGGCCGCCGGTGTGGGACCCGAGACGGCGTCGGCCAGGGGATGGGCTCTGTCGGGCATGAACAGGCCGTCGGGGGCGGCGATGCCGCGCGCGCGGGACCAGATGGGGAGGGCCTCGGGCCGTCGGACGCCCTTGCCGCCGTACCAGTCGGCGAAGGCCGAGCGGTGAGTCACGAAGACAGTATCGACATAGCGGCCCTCATTGGTCTCAATCCAGACCGCTATCTGGGGCCTGGTCTTTACCAGGATAAAGCCCATCCGGGCCTGGTGGGTGAAGGCCGGCCCGGCCTGGATCGAGATCTCGATCCTGCCCTGGGCTCCCGCGGCCGCGAGAGAGGCGGCAAGGGCCAAGGCTGTGATAGTTCTTCTCACTGAAATAGTCCTCCCGTCGACTGAACCTCAGCTTGAGGCGAAACGACCAGATACCAGCATAACAGCTTGGTGCCCAGGCACCAACGGGCATCCGCAAGCCCTGCGCCAGAGAGGGCCTTGCCCGCTGGCCGGGTCCTGCGGTTAGCATGCCACCGGGAAGGAGGGAGAGCCATGGCTGCCGATCGTCCCCGCACAGTCGCCATCCTCGTCTTTGACGAGGTCGAGGTACTCGATTTCGCGGGACCCTACGAGGTCTTCAATGTCGCGAGCGAACTCAAGAAGCCAAGTCCCTTCTTCGTCCTCGCCCTTGGCGTAAGCCCGGGGCCTGTCCTTGCCCGGGGCAGGCTCCCGGTGACTCCGCGCTATACGATCGCAGACTGTCCCAGGCCCGACATCCTTGTGATCCCCGGTGGCTCGGGCACCCGCCCCCTCTTGGGGCACGAGGCCCTGCTGCGCTGGATAGCCGAGAGCGCCGCCAACGCCGAGCTTTGTCTGTCAGTCTGCACGGGGGCCCTCCTCCTCGCAGCGGCCGGTCTCCTTTAGGGATAGGGACGCCACGACCCACCATGGGGCCTTCGAGCTTCTTGAATCCCTCTCGCCCACGACCAAGGTCGTCCGCGACCGGCGTTTTGTGGATTCCTCGGACAAGATCATCACCTCGGGCGGTATCTCGGCTGGGATCGACATGTCCCTCCATGTCGTGGAGCGGCTCCTGGGCCAGCAGACCCGCGCCATGGTCGAGGAGGAGATGGAATACGGGCCCTTCGCCTCCGCGACACGGGAGGTGAGGGAGAAGACCTTCGAACGCATGAATCCGATCGCGTAGAGTCCCCGGGGCCTACTCTCGCGATCGCCCCCTCCCCAGGTTCCGCCAGCGATTCATGCTGGCGATGCGCGGAGCGATCCGCTAGAATGCGGCCATGTACTTCAACGAGCTAGTCGCGGCCTTTGACCAGGCGCGGCGCGAGCGGAACGTCTTCCACGACCTCATGCGCTACCGGGTGCGAGAGGTCCTCCTCGTCGCGAGCCTCTACGACTCCTTTGTCATCGAGTCTGACGGAGTGCTCACCGAGCAGATCTACGGCGAATACTTCAAGCTCAACCTGAACACCGTCCCCCGGGTCACCTGCGCCTACACCCCCGAGACCGCCCTCGACCTCTTCTACGAGGGGAAGTTCGACCTCGTGATCCTCATGGCCGGCCTCGACTTCGACAAGCCGCTCGGCCTGGCCCGCTCGCTCAAGGGGGTCTGGCCCGACGTGCCCGTCCTCCTCATGGTCACCAACAACACAGGCCTCGCATCCCTGGATCTGGCCAGACCCGAGCTCTCGGCGATCGACCGTGTCTTCGTCTGGAACGGCTACTCCAAGCTCTTCGTGGGGATGATCAAATACGTCGAGGACCTTCACAACGCCGACGCCGACGCCCAGACCGGCCTCGTGCGCGTCATCCTCCTCATCGAGGACTCGGTCCGCTACTACTCGCGCTACCTGCCCCTGCTCTACCAGGTCGTCATGCGCCAGACCCAGGCCCTGATCGAGGAGGAGAGGGGGGTCGAGACCTACAAGCTCCTTCGCTCGAGGGCGAGGCCCAAGATCCTCATAGCCTCGAGCTACGAGGAGGCCACGACCCTCTTCGAGCGCTACGAGCCCTACATCCTCACCGTCATCACCGACCTGCGCTTCCCCCGGGGCGGGAAGGTGGACAACGAGGCAGGCTTCGACTTCCTGCGCATGGCGAAGGCCAGGATCAAGGACCTGCCCTTCATGATCCAGTCGAGCGAGGACGGGGTGCGCGAGCGGGCCTACGCCCTTGGCGCCTCCTTTGTCGACAAGAACTCCGAGTCCCTCGAGCGCGAGCTCGGCGACTACCTTCGCGAATCCCTCGGCTTCGGCTCCTTCGTCTTCAGGGACGAGGCCGGGGCCGAGATAGACCAGGCGCGGAACATGGACGAGTTCATCGCCAAGCTCTCCCTGGTCCCGCCCGAGAGCGTCCTCTTCCACGCGGGCCGCAACCATTTCTCAGCCTGGCTCATGGCCCGTGGCGAGATCCAGTTCGCCAAGCTCCTGCGCAACTACCGCATCGACGATTTCGGCTCGGCCAAGGATCTCACGAGCTTCATCTCGCGGGTCCTCGAAAGCGCGCGGCGCGACAAGTCGCGGGGCATGATCCCCTACTTCGACGAGGCGATCTGCCACGACGAGAACTGCATGACCAGGCTCGGCGACGGTTCGGTGGGCGGCAAGGGCCGCGGCATCGTCTTCATCGGCAGCCTCCTCGAGAACCTCGATTTCTCGCAGTACGTGCAGGGCATCCAGATCAAGATCCCCCGCACGGCCTTCATCGGCATCGACGAGTTCGAGTTTTTCCTCGAGTCCAATGGCCTGTGGTCCTTCGCCTATTACGAGGCGAGCCCCGAGGAGATACGCTCCAAGTTCCTGCGTACCCCCCTCTCGGACCGGCTTGTCGAGCAGTTGCGGCGCTTCATCGGCGTGACCGAGCGTCCCCTGGCCGTCCGCTCCTCGGGCCTTTTCGAGGACATGCTGATGGTCCCCTTCTCGGGGATCTACGACACCTACGTGATACCGAACTCCCATCCCGACAGCGAGGTCCGTCTCGCCCAGATCTGCGACGCTGTGAGGCTCATCTACTCGAGCCTCTTCTCGGCCGACGCCCGGAGCTACTTCGAGACGGCGCGCTACAACCTCGAGGAGGAGCGCATGGCCATCGTGGTCCAGGAGCTCGTAGGCACGAGGCGGGGGCGCTGGTTCTACCCCCACATCTCGGGCACGGCCCAGTCCTTCAACTTCTACCCGGTGTCCTACGTCAAGCCCGAGGACGGGCTGTGCATCGCCGCCCTCGGCCTTGGCTCCTATGTCGTGGAGGGCGGCGCCTCATTCCGCTTCTGCCCCCGCTACCCCAAGCTCAATGTCGTGCCCCCCGAGCGGGCCCGCGACGAGTCCCAGCGCCTCTTCCGGGCCCTCGACATGGAGCGCGACATGCCCGACCTCTCGAAGGGCGAGAACGCCGCCCTCGCCGAGCTCGACCTCAGGGAGGCCGAGGATGACCCGCGCTTCGGCCTCCTGGTCTCGACCTGGGACAGGGAGAACGAGCGCCTCCTGCCGGGGGCCTCGATCCCCGGCCAGCGCATCATCGACCTCGCGCAGCTGATCAAGTACGAGGCCTTGCCCTTCGCCCAGGCGATCGACGTCGTCCTCGACGTCGGCTCCCGATCCATGGGCACCCCCATCGAGATCGAGTACGCCCTCAACCTCGACGAGCTCTCGGGCACGCCTGCCCTCTACCTCCTCCAGATCAAGCCCCTCACCCGCACCGAGGACAAGGTCGAGGTCGAGATCGGGGAGGTCCAGCCCGCGGACTGTCTCATCATCTCGGAGCGGGCCATGGGGAACGGCCGCGATGCCACCTTGCGCGATATCGTCTGGGTGGATCCGGCCAGCTTTGACCGCTCCCAGACCGGCCGCATCGCCGCCGAGGTCGCCGAGCTCGACCGGGAGCTGGGAGCCCTTGGTCGCCACTACATCCTCATCGGGCCAGGTCGCTGGGGGACCCGCGATCCCTGGCTCGGCGTGGGGGTCAGCTTCCCCCAGATCGCCCACGCCCGGGTCATCGTCGAGACCGAGATGCCGGGCTTCAGCGTGGACTTCTCCCTGGGCAGCCACTTCTTCCACAACGTGACGAGCATGAACCTTGGCTACTTCACCGTGCCCTCTGGCGGCGCAAGCATGGTCGACTGGGAATGGCTCGCCTCGCTGCCAGTCGAGCGGAGGACGAGCTTCTGCGTGCGCAGCACCCTCCGCGAGCCCCTGGACGTCCTCATGGACGGCCGCAGGAGCCTCGCCCTCGTGCGCAAGCGCGTCGGCGGCGAAGGCCAAGGCGTGGCGGAAACGAGCAATGGGGAAGAAGGGGCCGAGTAGCCATGGAGAGCCCCGGCTTCGACCCGCAGTATCTGGTCACCCTCGCCAACACCCGCATGCCCTTCGGCAGGTACGCGGGCAGCCTTCTCATAGACCTTCCGGAGGCCTATGTGGTCTGGTTCTCCCACCAGGGCTGGCCCGAGGGCGAGGTAGGGGAACTCCTGGCCTCTCTGTATGTGGTGAAGGAAAACGGCCTCGAGTCCCTGCTGCGGCCCCTGGTGCGCCGGCCAGCCTAGGTCTTCGGCGCCGGTCCGCGCTTGGGCGGTTTGCGCTTGGAGCCGGGCGCCGTCCGCCCGGGGCCGAAGTATTTCTCGCTGCGGTAGCGGAGCCACACGCGCAAGACCTGGGGGATGAGCTTCCTCTCCTCACCCGAGAGCCTTTCGTAGAGGGCCATGGCCCGATCGCGCTCGCTTCGGCATGAGGCGTTCTCGTGGGCGTCCCAGTGGCTTCGCGCCGAGCGGATCAGTCTGCAGACTTCCTTCACGAGGGCCTCGCCCCTCAGTTCCTCGTCTCGGCCCCTTTGCATGCGAAGGAGTATAGCAGAGGATCGGGAGATCCGGCGCCTCCCGGTGAATTGACGCCGGCGGCGCTTTTCGACACAATGGCGATCAATTCTTTCGATAGATGCGGAGCGCCCATGGATGTTCGATCGCTCGTCAAGACCCTGCACCCCCTCGAGGTAAAGGTCCTCCTTCGTTACCAGCCGGGCGAAAAGCTCGACGCCGCACGGCTCCAGGCCGAGCTCGCATATAAGGAAGGGCACTGCAACCAGGCCTTTTCCTGGCTCTTTGCGAAGGGTCTCGCCGCCGAGGCTGGCCGCGAGGCGAGGCTGGTCTACGAACTCACGCCCCTGGGACGCGAGATGGCCGAAAAGGGCACGCCCGAGGAGCGCATCCTCCGCTTCCTCGGCGAAAAGGGACCGGCCAGGCTGCCGGAGATCGGCGAGGCACTCGGCCTCGAGCAGAAGGACGTTGGCTCGGCCTTCGGAATGCTATCCAAAGAGGGCGCCCTCTCCCTTGACGCCGAGAAGCGCGCCGTCCTCTCCCCAACCTGGTTCGAAGCCTCCCATGCGGGCGGCAAGAAGCCGCGCATCGCCCTCATCCGCGAGCTCCTGCAGAGGGCGGCCGCCACCGACGAGGCCCTCGACGAGGCCTCCCTCCAGGGCGAGGAAAAGGCCGCGATGGGCGGCATAGCCAAGAAGCGGGGCGCCGGTGACTCGGCCTTCCGCGCGGCCGAGCGCGAGCTTGTCAGCTACAGCCTCACCCCCGGGGCCGCCGAGGTCGCATCCGAGCTCAAGGCCCTCGGTGTCACGGGCGAGGAGCTCGGCGCGGTGACGGGCGAGATCCTCGAGAAGGGGCTCTGGAAGGCCTCGCCCTTCAGGCCCTACAACATCAACATCCCCGCTTCCAGGCTCCTGCCCGGAAGGCGCAACGCCTATGTGGAATTCCTCGAAGGCGTGAAAGACAAGCTCGTCGGCCTCGGCTTTGAGGAGTTCGACGGCTCCCTGGTCGAGACCGAGTTCTGGAACTCAGACGCCCTGTTCATGCCCCAGTTCCACTCGGCGCGGGACATCCACGACGTCTACCACCTGGCCGCTCCGACCAAGGCCAAGAAGATAGAGGAGCCCTACCTCTCGGCGGTCGCGGCGACCCACCAGAACGGTGGGCCGACCGGCAGCCGGGGCTGGAACTACGGCTTCGACCGCGAGTTCACGAAGCGCCTCATACTGCGCAGCCAGGGCACGGTGCTCTCGGCCCGCCAGCTGCCCACTGCCAAGGTGCCCGGCAAGTACTTCGGCATCGCGCGCTGCTTCCGCTATGACCGCGTCGACGCGACCCACCTCTCCGACTTCTACCAGACCGAAGGCATCGTCCTCGGCGAGGACGTCAACCTGCGCACCCTCCTGGGCTTCCTCGAGATGTTCGCCGTCGAGGTCGCCGGGGCCAAGGAAGTGAAGTATGTCCCCGGCTACTTCCCCTTCACCGAGCCCTCGGTCGAGGTCCACATCAAGCACCCCGTCCTCGGCTGGTTCGAGCTGGGCGGCTCGGGCATCTTCAGGCCCGAGGTGACCGAGCCCCTGGGGATCAAGGTGCCCGTCCTCGCCTGGGGCATCGGCATCGACCGTATGGCCCTCATGGCCCTCGGCCTCAACGACCTGCGGGAGCTCTTCAGCCCCGACCTCGAGGGCGTCCGCATGCGCCGCGCCCGTGAGACAAACGCGGGCGCCCGTGAGGCTACGCCGAGCTCAAAGACCAACTAAGGGAGCCCCAAGAACCATGCCCAAGATAGAAGTCAACGAACGCCTGTTCTTCTCCCTCATCGGCCGCCGCTGCGGCCGCGCAGAGCTGGAGGAGATGCTGACCGGAGCCAAGGCCGAGCTCGATGAGTGGCTCGACGAGGCCGGCGGAGCCGCCGGCGACGAGAGCCGCACGATCAAGATAGAGCTGAACGACACGAATCGCCCCGACCTCTGGTCGACGGCCGGGCTCGCGCGCCAGCTGCGGGTCAGGGAGGACCACAAGAACGGCCTCAAGCGCAGGCCCGACTACCCCTTCTTCTCCCGGGAGGGCGAGATGAAGGCGGGCACCCGCCGGGTCATCGTCGAGGAATCGGTGAAGGACGCCCGCCCCTTCCTCGCGGGCTTCGTGGTCTCGGGCAAGGAGATCTCGGACGCCCTGCTTCGCGACATGATCCAGACCCAGGAGAAGCTGTGCTGGAATTTCGGCCGCAAGCGCCGGACCGTCTCCATGGGCCTCTACCGCACGACGATCATCAAGTGGCCGGTGCGCTACCGCGCGGTGAAGCCCGACTCGGTCCGTTTCGTGCCCCTCCAGTGGGAAAGGCCCATGAACCTCAGCGAGATCCTGGCCGAGCATCCCAAGGGCAAGGAATACGCATTCATCAACGAGAAGCTGCCCCTCCACCCCCTGCTCGTCGACTCAGGCGACGCGGTGCTCTCCTATCCGCCCATCATCAACTCGGCCGATCTGGGCGCGGTCAAGGTCGGGGACTCCGAGCTCTTCATCGAGCTCACGGGAACCGACCTCGTCTCGGTGACACTCGCCGCCTCGATCATCGCCTGCGACTTCGCCGACGCGGGCTACACTGTCGAGCCCGTGACGGTGGAATACCCCTACGACACGGCCTTTGGCAGCAAGGTGACCTTCCCCTACTACTTCCAGACCCCCGTGAGCGTCGAGGCCGCGAAGGCTTCCCGCCTCCTTGGCAAGTCGCTCAACGTGCAGGCCGTGAGCGAGGCCCTCGAGCGCATGGGCTGCGAGACCGAGATCCACGGCCAGTACGTGACCGTCTTCCCCCCCGAGTACCGCAACGACTTCCTCCACCCCGTCGACGCCATCGAGGACGTGATGATGGGCAAGGACCTGTCCTTCTTCGAGCCCGAGCGCCCGCACGACTTCACGATCGGCAGGCTATCCCCGGTCGAGACCTTCTCGCGCCGCGCGAAGGGCATCCTCGTGGGCCTCGGCTACCAGGAGATGATCTACAACTACCTGGGCTCGGGAAAGGACTACATCGAGCGCATGGGGATCGACGGGGCCGAGGTGATACGCATCTCCAACCCCATGTCCGAGAACTTCGAGTATGTCCGCAACTCCATCCTGCCGAGCCTGCTCGGCTCAGAGGCCGTCTCAAGCAGGGCCGCCTATCCGCACAGGATCTTCGAGGTGGGCAAGGTGGCCTTCCTCGACGAGACGCAGAACTACGGGACCTCGACGCGCCAGCGCCTGGGCTTCCTCGTATCCCACGCCTCGGCCGACTACAACGAGGCCGCGAGCCACGTGTCCACCCTCCTGTTCTATCTCAGCCGGGAGTATTCCATAGCAGAGGGCGAGGATCCGCGCTTCATCCCCGGACGCCAGGCGGTGGTCTCCTGCAATGGCCGCAACCTGGGGGTCTTTGGCGAGCTCCATCCCCGGGTCCTCGAGGCCTGGGGCATCAGCACCCCCTGCTCGGCCGGGGAGATCGACCTAGAGACCCTGCTGGAGAGCTAGACGAGGGGACAGGTGCCTTGCGGCCCCGCCTTCGCCTGGGCTGCCGGGGCGGGTCCTTTAGGCGCCCGCCAAGGCCTCCCTGATGTAGCGGGGCAGGGCGAAGGCCGCCCTGTGCACCTCGCTGTCGTAGTACCGCGTCGCGATGCCGAGGCTCGCCCAGCGCGAGGGGTTCAGGTCCTCGATGGGGTCGTGACGCTTGGAGGCGAAGGCAATGAGCCGCGAGCCCGCCTCGCCCGAAGGCGAATCGACCCGGTAGAGGCGGAAGATCGGGAAGAGGCGTTTGAGCTTGCCGGCCGCGCTGACGAGTTCCCTGCGGCGGGCGGGGAAGAAGGCCGAGCCGATGGGCTGGACGAAGATCCCGTCACCCGAGAGCAGGCGGAAGCAGTCGCAGTAGAAGGGCTGGCCGAAGTTGTCCGAGCCAGGCCTGTTACCCGATGCTATGATGAGATCGAAGCGCTCCTTGCTCTCGCGGACAAAGGCAGCGCCGTTTTCGCACTCGAACCTCACTCTGGGGTTGCCGAGGGCCGCAGAAAGCTCGGGGAAGTACTTGCGGGCCGCCTGGGTGAGGATCTCGTCGTCGTCCACCGCCACGATCCTCTCGATGCTTGTGTGGGACAGCAGCTCGGAGACGGCGCAGCCATCACCCCCGCCGATGACGAGGGCCGATCTCGCGCCTGGATGGACGTTGAGCGGAACATGGACCAGCATCTCGCGGTAGGCGAAGCCGTCGGCCTCGGTGAGGCACAAGGACCCGTCGACCGACAGGGCCCGGCCGAAGTCCTCGGTCTCGAAGACGTCGACCCTTCCCCTGTCCCCCTCCCCCGAGAACAGGGGCCTGGCCACCTTGATACAGTATCGCGTGCCGGGGCTCTCGCTCCGATCGTACCAAAGGTCCATGTGGGGCCCCCTTTCCTATGCTTCAACTTATGTTCGGTCCGGGCTGCTGTCAAGAACGGTCACCCGCGCTCCGATACTCGTAGGCACAATGAGCGCCGGAGAGATTGCCTATCTCGTGTCGAGGCTCGCGACTGCCGCGATTGCCGCCTTCCTCGCCATAGTTCTCTGGTCCAGGACCAGGGACCTGGCATGGATGCTCATCGTCATCGGGGCGATCTCGAGCTATGCCGAGATAATCTTCAACCTCCTCGTGAGGCTGGGCATCGTGGACGAGGGTCGCTTCGGCCTTGCCGGCATCCCCCTCGGGCGGATTCTCCTCTCGAATCTCCCCTTCATCTTCCTCGGCGCCGCCCTGCTGGTGATGATCTTTCGCAAACGCCTCCGGTAGTGCCTCGCGCCCTCAATCGCACGTCACATTTCCGGGCGTCCCCCTCGTGGAGGCCCCAAGGGATGCAGGTATTCGCGCACGAGCCCTCGGGCTTCGAGGGTTCCCTCGTCCAGATTGAAGTCGACATAAGGCTCGGGATACCCGGGGTCGATCTCGTCGGCCTGGCCGCGGGAGCGGTGCGGGAGGCGAGGGACAGGGTCAGGGCCGCGATCCGCAACTCGGGCTTCTGCTTCCCGAGGGACAGGGTCCTCATCAACCTGGCTCCGGCCGACCTGCCCAAGGAGGGCTCGGCCTACGACCTGCCCCTGGCCCTTGCCATCCTAGGCTCGGCCGGCCTCGTCCCCGATCCGGGCGAGCCTGTCCTGGCCCTCGGCGAGCTGCGCCTCGACGGGGCCGTGAGGCCCGTGAGGGCTGTTCTGCCCGCAGTCGCGGCCGCCCTCGCGGGCGGAATCAGGGCTATCATTGTTTCCAGCGAGAACGCGGCCGAGGCCCGCGCCCTTGGCCGTGGGGCTGTGCATCCGATCTCCAGGCTCGGCGATTGCTTGGAGATCCTGGCCCGCATTAGGTCAGGCGAGGCTCCCGCACCCGGTCCAGCCCCTCCCGCGCCGACCGGTAGCCCTGAGACCGGTGACATGGCCGATCTCCGCGGCCAGTCCCAGCTGCGCCGCGCCCTGGAGATAGCGGCGGCGGGTGGCCACCATCTCCTCCTCATCGGGCCACCGGGCTCGGGCAAGACCATGGCTGCACGACGCTTCCGCAGCATCCTTCCCGATCTCGAGGAATCAGAGGCGGTATCGGTCGCGGCGCTTCGCTCCCTTGCCGGCCTTCTTCCCGCCACGAGCGCCCTTGATCCACGGCCCCCATTCAGGTCTCCCCACCATTCGGCCTCCCTTGAGGGCCTCATCGGAGGCGGTCGCCTGCTTCGCCCCGGGGAGATCAGCCTGGCCCACCGGGGCGTCCTCTTCCTCGACGAGGCGGCTGAGTTCAGGTCGGATGTCCTGCAGTCACTCAGGGAGCCAATAGAGGAGGGGAGGGTGAGGCTCGTGAGGGCCAAGGCTTCGGCGAACTTTCCTGCGGATTTCCAGCTCATCCTCGCCGCCAATCCCTGCCCCTGCGGGGCCCTGGGTCGGCCGGGAAAAGCATGTCTTTGCTCAATGCAGGAACTCCAGCACTACCGCCGCAAGATCGGAGGCCCCTTGCTGGACCGTATTGATATCCGCGTGCCGGTGATGCCCGTGCCCCCGGGAGCCATCCTTGGTCCCCCGGGCGAATCGAGCGCGGTGATCCGTTCGCGGGTGGAGAGCGCGGTGCGCGTCCAGAGGGAGCGCTTCAGGGGCCTGGGGATTGGGAGGAACTCACGCCTCGGCCCCGAGTCCGTGACCTCAAGCTGCGCCCTCGGTCCCTCAGCCTCCAGGGCCTTCGAGAGGGCCATGGACAGGCTCGGCCTTTCCTCGCGGGCCTGCCACTCCATCCTCAAGATAGCCCGCACCATCGCCGACCTGGCGGGAGAGGAGGCCATCGGGGAGGAGCAGGTCCTCGAGGCAGTCCAGCACCGGCGTTTCGGCGAGGGAGGCGACATCTGGCCGGAATGAGCCGCTTCTCGCGCTTTTTTCGCATAATTGGGCGGATTGCGCGTAACCTTATTGACAAGAGCTTCCCATCTCCTGTATCTATTCATTCGCCCTGCGGCACTCCAGCCGTGTGCGGCCAAAGGGATGGGGTTTGGGAGTTGCGGTCTTGACAGTGTTGCGCCGGTGGCGTTACTGTACGACCGTCCTTCAGAGGGTCGCGGCAAGCGCGGCCAACACGCACTGAACAATGCACAGCGGAGCTGACTCGGGTACGAAATCCGGGACCCCAAAACGGTCTGGATGAAGTGATCCGTCGCCGGGAGCTGATTGGGCAGGGTCCGAGTGAAAGGGCCGCAGGAAAAAAGCGGAAAGTTCGCCGGTGGCGATTGACAGGGAATCGAGCAGAGTGGTATAAAGCTGAGCCTTCTGGCACGGAAGTTGCTGGGAAAGCAGAGCAGCGGTCATTAACAAGTCATTAGGGATGGGATAGAGCAAGGTACGGCACGGATTCACGCCAGTGGG
>JANXYO010000149.1 GCA_025356015.1 Spirochaetaceae bacterium | reverse complement strand
TCGAATCCCTCCCTCTGCGGGAAGGCCTTGGGATTGGGATTGGCATAGGCGAAGGAACCTGTCAGGAAGACACTCGGCAAGAGGGCAGAGCGGGCCACGGTGAGCCCCGCCTCCTGTGCCCCAATGCGCGCCCGCATTGCTTCGAGATCGGGTCGAGCGGCGAGGGCGGCGGCGACCAGCTCGGCAATGCTCCCCGACTGCGCGCTGGGCAGGCCGTCGGCCCCTGCGCTCGGTGGTTCGGGCGGAAGCGGGCTGGTCCTTGTGGGCGAGTCCCAGGCCAGGCCGATTAGGAGGTTGAGACGAGCCTTCGAGAGGGCGAGGTTGCCGCGGGCCTCGGAGCCCCTGGCCTCGGCGTCTGAGAGACGCATCATCGTGGCCAGGAGCTCGCTGCGAGTGCCGGCTCCCTGGGCGAGGCGTCGCTGGGCGTCGTCGCGGTGGGCGCGCATGGCGGCGAGATTCTCCTCGACCGCGCCCTCCGTGTCCTCGGCGAGGACGAGGGTCCAGTATGCCTGCTCGGCCGCGGTCACGGTGTCGCGGCGCCTGCCCCTCTCGTCGGCCTGGGCTGCCTCGGACAGGGAGCGAGCCTGGTCGATCCCCCCCTTGATCCGCGAGCCTGTGAAGACGGGCTGCTGCATCGCGAGGCGAAAGCTGTAGGCATCCTCGAGCGGAGCCGCGAGGCTGACCGGCTTGGGCGCCCCGGGGATGGTCAGGCTGCCCGGATCCACCGGACCCGACCTCGTGTAGGAGGCGCTCCCCACGAGGCTGGGCAGGTACTGGAGCTCCATGGTCGAGACCCTGGCGCGGGCGGCCAGCACCCGGGCCCCCTCGGCGCGGAGGGCCTGGCTCGTCTCGAGGGCGCGCGCCACGCAGTCCTGCGGAGTGACGACGAGGACATCCTCAGGCTGGGCGGGCAGGAGCGGCAGGAGTCCGAGGAACATCGAAAGGGCGAGGCATCCGCCCGGGGGTCTCTTCGTCATGTGAGCTTCTCTCCTTTACCTGCGGCCTTCGCCGCCTCGTCGCCCAGGAGGGCCATGAATACGTTCTCGAGGCTCGCCCCCGCGAGCCTCACCGAGGCCGCCTCGATTCCAGCGCGGGAGAGGCGCTCGGAGATGAGGACGCGGGCTGCCGCCTCGTCCCCGGCGAGGACGGAGAGCCTGTCGCCGAAGGCCTGGACCCCTTCGAGCCCGCCTCCCTCGGCGATCACCCGGGCCGCCCTCCTGGTATCGGAACAGACCACCTCGATGACCTTCCACCTGAATCTGCCGCGCATCGCGCCGGGGCTGTCGACCTCGAGGAAGGAGCCCCGGTTGAGGAGGCCCACTATCCCGCAGCGCTCGGCTTCGTCGAGGTAGGGAGTGGTCACGAGGACGGTCATGCCGCCGTGGATGAGCTCAGACACTATGGACCAGAACTCGCGTCGGGAGACCGGGTCGACCCCTGTCGTCGGCTCGTCCATGAGGAGGAGCTCGGGTTCGTGCACGAGGGCGCATGCCAGGGCGAGCTTCTGCTTCATCCCGCCCGACAGCCTGCCGGCCTGGCGATCGCGGAAGGGCATGAGCCTAGTGAACTCGAGGAGCTGCTCGCGCCTAGGGCCGTAGTCGCGCTTGCCGTGGATCTCGGCGAAGAAGGCGATGTTCTCTTCGATCGAGAGGTCGCCGTAGAGGCTGAAGCGCTGCGAAAGGTAGCCGATGCGGCGCTTGGCGGCGTCGGAGCTCGGTGCCGAGCCGAAGACCCGCACGCTGCCCGAGCCTGGATTCAAGAGGCCGCAGAGAATGCGTATGGCTGTGGTCTTGCCGGCCCCGTCGGGACCGACCAGGGCGAAGGATTCCCCCCGCCTGACGAGGATATCTATGCCCTTCAGGGCCTCGACTCCGGCGAAGGCCCGGGAGAGGCCCCTGGCCTCGATGGCGTACTCTTCCACGATCCCCTACCCCCCCCACCCTTTCTTTACCGGGCGAAGCGCGCGTCGGCCGGCATTCCTGGTTTGAGGACGCCCTCGCCCGTCCCCAGCTCGATCTTCACGGCGAAGACCTGTTTCACCCTCTCGTCCTTGGTCTGGACATTCTTGGGGGTGAACTCGGCCCGGGGAGAGATGTAGGAGAGCTTCCCCGCGAAAGAGCGTCCGGGGAAGGAATCGACGAAGACCTGTGCCTGGGCGCCGAGCGAGATCCTCCCGAGCTCGGCCTCTGGCAGATAGATCGTGAGGTAGAGGCGGTCCATGTCCTCAAGGAGGATGAGGCCCGTGCCGGGACTTGCGAGCTCACCAGGCTCGGCGAGGCGGGCGGCGACCACGCCGCCGACGGGTGCGAGCACTGAGGATTCCGAGATGGAGCGCTCGATGCTCCTCGCGATCCACTGGGCCTGGTCGAGCCTGGCCCTGGCGGCGCGCAGCTCCTCGGGCCTGGCGAATGCCTCGAGTTTTTTGAGTCCCTGGGCACTCGTCTGCACCTGGGTCCTTGCCGCTGTGAGCCTGGACTCAGCGTCGTCAAGCTGGCGCTGGGTCGCGCTCCCGCTCGCCGTGAGCTCCCTCATCCGCTTCGCGTCGGCCTCGGCAAGGCGGAGATTGTCGTTTGCCTGATCGACAGCGGCCTGGGCCTGGGCGAGGTCCTCTGACCGCGCCCCTCCCAGCAGGAGGTCGAGCTGGGAGCGCGCGAGCTCTACGCCGGCCCTCGCCTGGCCCAGCTGGAGGTCGAGGGCCTCGTGGTCGATGAGGGCCACGGGGTCGCCAGAGCGGAGGGCCGAGCCCTCGTCGGCCTGCATGGAAAGGATCCTTCCCATGACGGTTGAGGAGACCCTGACCTCGGTCGCCTCGATGGTGCCCGAGGCCTCGGCTCCGGGCCTGGTCGCCGAGCAGGAAAGGGCCAATGCGCCAGCGAGGGCGCAGAGGGTGGCCATGCTTGTGCGGCTCATGGGACTACTCCTTGTGGGTTTTCTGCTTCGATGAACTTCTGCCTGCCCGCCTCGCTCAGGATACCGCCGAGGAGGATGGCGACAATCGCGTCAATCAGCTCGCTGACGCCGAAGGGCAGGTTGAGGAGGAAGGAGGGCTGGGCCACCTGCTCGATCATCCCGATGAAGAGGGGGGTGATGAGCCGCGGATCGAGGTCGGAGCGGATGTAGCCCTGGGCTCGGCCCTCCTCCAGGATCCGCTCAAGCATGCTGAAGATCCGATCGTGCCGGTACCGGGCGATCTTTTCCCAGAGCCAGGGGGCCGTCGTCATGACATCGCGGATGAGGAGTCGGGCCGCAGGCTGGAGGGTGTCCTGGACGATCTGGAAGAAACCCTTGACCCTCCTGGGAAACTCGCCCTCGGCCTCGAGGTGGGCCTCGATCCGCTCCCTAACCCGGTCGAGCATCCTCTGGGCAGCGGCGTCGATGAACAGTTCCTTTCCTGGATAATACTTGTATAGAGTGCGCTTGCTCACTCCGAGCTTGGCCGCAAGGCTCTCCATGGTGAAGGAACCGATCCCCTCGTTGAAGAAGAGCACCATACCCCGATCGAGGAGTTCTCCTCGCTTCACTTCTTCCCTGTCCATCGCTGCTTCCCCTCTGCGTCCGAAAGGCATGGTATCCGAAGTATACGATTTGCATGCAACTCGTATACTAAGTGCAATAATAGGCAGGCTCCCTGGCTTCGTCAAGCCGGATACGCAGGGCCAGCCGGAGATTGTCCTCGCCAGCTTTCCGGCTGTACTATGGAAACCTAAAAGCAAGGGGGACCCTCAAGGTGGGAGAGTTTAAGAAGGTCGCTGACCTGAATGACGTCATCGAGGCCACGCTGATCGACTCGATGCTCGAGGAACAGGGCATCCCCCACCTCGTCGTATCCCACATCGACACCGCCTATGATGGGGTCTACACCGTCACCCGGGGCTGGGGCCATCTCGAGGCGCCAGAGGAACAGCGTGCCGCGATAGAAGAACTCTGCTCGGCCCTTAGAAAGGCAAAAGCCGAGGGGGCTGTGAATGGATGAGGTCGCCACGGCCCAGGCCGCGGTCGCCAGGAGGGATTTCCTCGGCGGCCTTCTCAGGCGGCTCGCGCTCTGCGCCCTGCTGTTCATCCCCCTCGTTGGCCTCTTCGCGATCGTCAACATGAGGAATTCCCTGGCCGTGACAGCCCTCTACGTCGGCTACCTCCTCGCCTTCATTTTCATATTGAGCGCCGCCTTCGACTCCCTCGAGTACTTCCTCACCCGGCTGCGCATAGGGAGGGCCGCCCCCGCGGGCCAGGGGGAGAAGATCTGCTATGCCGTCCGCTTCGAGAAGGACGGGCGAGCCTTCCGCAAGCGCTATGGGATGCTTGTCCGCGCCCAGGCAGGCGTCAGTTTCTGGGATGCCCATGCAAGGAGCGCGCTTGCCCTCGGCGAGCCATGCTCACTGCGGGCCGAGGAGTCGGGAAAATTCTACCTCCGGGACCCCTACTCCTGGCGGAAGCGGCAGATGCGCGCCCTGGTGGAACTGAGCCGGGAAGGCTCATCCTGGGTCTTCGACGTCCTTGCCCCCCTCCCCGTCCTCGAGCGCATCGGAGCGGGAAAGGGAGGACGAGCATGAAGGAAATCAGCTGCCTGATATTCGACCTGGGCGGCGTCCTCACCCTTCCCCAGAGGATGGACAAGGTCGACGAGATGGCCGCGACCCTGGGCGCCGGCCTTAGGCGCGAAAGCTTCCACGCGGCCTATTTCGCCCAACGCGCCGCCTACGACAGGGGCGACATCACCGCCGAGGAGTACTGGAGGCGGGTGGGAGGCGATCTCGGCATCGTCCCCGCCGAGGTTGCGATCGGGCGGCTCAAGAGGATCGACATCGAGAGCTGGTTCAACATGAACGCCGGGATGATCGAGCTGCTGCGTGAGGCGCGCGGGAAGGTCGGCCGCCTCGCCCTGCTCTCCAACCTGCCCGTCGAGGGAGCCAGCCACCTCAGGTCCAGCTATGACTGGCTCGGCCTCTTCGACGTGCTCGTCCTCTCCTGCGAGACCAGGTCGATAAAGCCCGATGCCGCGATCTACCGGCACTGCCTGGAACGCAACGCGGCGAGGGCCGGGGACAGCCTGTTCATCGACGACTCCGAGGCGAACGCCGAGTCGGCCCGCGAGCTGGGGATGAGCGCCATCGGCTTCGTGGGGCTCGAGGACCTGAGACGAAGCCTCGCCGGGGGATACCTGCTGGCCCGCTAGGAGGAGGACGAGCGATGACCGGTCTCGATCTCGGGAAGGAAGCCGTCCTCGACCACATCCACAGGAACTACGTCTGCTTCGACGGCAACCTGTCGGTGGGTCGGGTCATCGAATCGATCCGCCGGCGGCCCGGGGACGGGATCGTCTACTACTACGTGATTGACGAGGATGGGGCGCTCCTCGGGGTGCTGCCGGCGCGGCTCCTTGTCACCGCCGACCCCGCAAGCCCCGTGGCGGCGATATGCGTCCGCGAGATCGTCAGCGTGCCCATGGAGGCGAGGCTCCTCGATGTAGCGCGTATCTTCGAGCGGCACCGCTACCTATCCCTTCCCGTCGTGGACGGCAAGAAGCGCCTCGTCGGGGTCATCGACCTCCACGTGTTCGCGCATCGCGAAATCGACATCGCCGACCGCGCCCTGCTTGACGAGGTCTTCCAGACCATAGGCATCAGGCTGAGCAGCCTCCACGGGGCGGGGGTCCTGAAAAGCGTCCGTCTGCGCTTCCCCTGGCTCGTCTCGACCATGGCCGGAGGACTTGTCTGCGCCCTCCTGTCCAGCCTCTTCGAGCTCACCCTTCTCAAGAGCATCATCCTCGCCCTCTTCCTGTCCATGGTCCTCGCGATAGGCGAAAGCACCAGCGTGCAGTCGATGTCGATCTCCCTCCAGCTCATGGGCTCGGCGAGGCCCCGGCCCGCCGAGACCCTCGGGCGGCTCGCCAGGGAAGGCCTCGTGGGCCTCCTCCTCGGCCTGTGCTGCGGGGCATCGGTCGCCGCGATCTCCGTCCTCTGGAAGGGCCTTGGTCCCGTCGCCCTGATCTTCCTCTCGAGCATCGCCCTCTCGGTCACCGCGGCCTGCGTCATCGGCTTCGCCGTGCCATGGATTCTCTTCCGCTTCGGAGCGAACATCAAGGTCGCGGCCGGGCCAATCGCCCTCGCCCTGTCGGACGCCTGCACCGTGCTCGCCTACCTGGGTATCGCCTCCCTCATACTGGGCTGACTATAATGGGCGCAATCCGGAGGAAACAAGCATGACAATGGAGACAGTCCGCCTGACCTGGACCGAAGGCTGCAACATCATCGTGGGGCAGTCCCACTTCATAAAGACGGTCGAGGACATCGCCGAGATCATGGCTGCCTCGGTGCCCGGCTCGAAGTGGGGCCTGGCCTTCAACGAGGCCTCTGGCCCCTGCCTCGTGAGGACCGAGGGCAGCGATCCAGGGCTCGTCGCCGACGCCATGGGCTGCGCCCGCGCCTGCGGGGCAGGCCACAGCTTCTACCTCGTGCTCGGGCCGGGGACCTATCCCATCAACGTCCTGGACCGCGTCAAGGGATGCGGCGAGGTCTGCCGGATCTTCTGCGCGACGGCAAACCCCCTCGAACTCATCGTGGCGAGGACTGAGCAGGGAGCGGGAATCCTCGGTGTCATCGACGGATCCTCACCGAAGGGAGTAGAGGGGGAGGCCGACAGGGCCGACAGGATCGCCATGCTCCGGAGTTTCGGCTACAAGCGCGGTTGATCCTCCCGACGGGCTAAGGATACAGTAGACCACTTTTCTAAAGAGACCGGAGGCATACGCAATGGAGACCGCAAAAGATACGATCGGCTTCGTGGGAACGGGCGTCATGGGCGCCAGCATGGCAGGCCATCTCCTCATGGCAGGCTACCGCGTCCACATCACCACGCGGACCAAGGCCAAGGCCAAGGCCCTCATCGATGCCGGGGCGGTCTGGGAAGAGAACCCCGCCGCCCTCGCCCCGAAATGCACGACGATCTTCAGCATGGTCGGCTACCCCACCGATGTCGAGGAAGTCTACTTCGGCGGCTCGGGCCTCATCGAGAACTCCAGGGCGGGGACCCTCCTCATCGACACGACGACCTCGCGCCCCGACCTCGCGCAGAGGATCCACGCGGCGGCCTCGAAGAAGGGCCTGCGCGCACTCGATGCCCCTGTCTCGGGCGGGGACGTCGGCGCGAAGAACGCGACATTGACCATCATGGTCGGCGGGGAGCCAGGCGCCTTCGAGGCCGCCAAGCCCCTCCTCGACATCATGGGGAAGACCGTGATCCTCCAGGGACCGGCAGGGGCCGGCCAGCACACGAAGATGGCGAACCAGATCGTCATCGCCGGCAACCTCATCTGCGCCGTCGAGGCGATCATGTACGCCAAGGCCGCTGGCCTCGAGCCGCGCACGGTCCTGCAGAGCATCGGCTCGGGGTCGGCGGGGAGCTGGCAGCTCAACACCATGGTCCCCCGCATGCTGGACGGCGATTTCGCGCCAGGCTTCTACGTCAAGCACTTCCTCAAGGACCTTAGGATCGCCCTCGAGTCGGCCAGGGCCATGAAGATCGAGCTCCCCCTCCTGGGCCTGGCGGAGCGTCTCTTCGCGGTCATGCAGGACGAGAAATTCGGGGACCGCGGCACCCAGGCCCTCTATCTGCTCTACGAGCAGGGCCGGGTGAGCGGAGCCAGGGCTTGAGACGACGAGGCTTCGAGAACGCCCCTGAGGCGGTAGTCGACAGGGGCGCCTTCGAATACGGACGATTCGGCACGCCTTTTGGCAGGGCGAACATGCTCGACGTCGAACGCCCCTACCTCTATCCCCTGCCGCGTTTCGTCAAGAACCTGAGGCTCAAGGAATGGCGCGACTTCCAGTTCGGCGACGAGCGCTGGTTCTTCTTCACCGCCCTGTACGACGCCAAGATCGCGAGCCTGGCCATGTTCCACGCCTGGGACCGCGAGACCAAGCGCCGGTGGAGCGTCCAGCGCATCATCCCGGGCTCGGTCTTCTCTTTCGGCGAGACTCTCTCGGGATCGCGCATCGCGTACCGAGGCTCGCGCACCTTCATCGAGCTGCTCTGCGAGTTCGACAAGGGCTTCGCCCAGGTCGCCGTGCTGCGCAACAGCCGTGACCCGCGCAAGCGCTTCTCGGGCAAGTTCCGCTTTGCCTACGGGGAGAAGACCTCGGCGAGCGAATCGGTCTGCCTACCCCTCGGGATGAACAGGGCCATGTATTCGACCAAGACCTTCATGCCCCTGGAGGGGGAGTTCAGCGCCGAGGGCCAGACCCACCAAATAAGGGGCTCGGCCGCCATGGGGATCCTCGACGACCACAAGGGTTTCTATCCCTGGCGCATGCGCTACGACTGGGTCTCGGGCTTCGGCCTCGACCCGAAGGGCCGGAGGATCGCCTTCAACCTCACGGACAACCAGGTGCGCGACCAGGTCAAGTTCAACGAGAACTGCCTGTGGATCAACAACCGAACCTGGCCCCTGCCCCCGATCCGCGTCACCCGGCCGCATGGCCATGGCAGCGAGTGGATCATCCAGGACACCGAAGGGATGGTCGACCTCATATTCGTCCCCGAGGTGAGGAACGACATCGAGTTCCGCCTCGGCCTCATCGACACCGACTTCCACGGACCATTCGGGTCCTTCCGCGGGGTCATCAAAAACGGGGAAGGGGAGAGGGTCCAGGCCGAGGACCTCTATGGCGCAGGTATTCAGAAGTATCTGAGGGCCTAGCTAATGTTACGAATATTGCGTATTGGTGAATCGGGATGGGCTGGTGAGCGCGTGACCTTTGTTGAATCCTTCCGGTTTCAAGGAGGTCCTCTATGGGAGCCATCCCCTTCTGCCCGAATCCGCGGTGCCAACACCATTTGCGGGCGCCCAGGGCGCGATGGTATTCGTGTATCGGAGCGCATCCCACCCAGGCCTTCGGGCCCGTGCCGCGGTTCCGGTGCCGGTCCTGCGGCCGGACCTTCTCCACCCAGACCTTCTCGATCGACTACTGGGCCAAGAAGGTCGTCGACTACCGTGACCTGCTGACCCGCCATGCCAGCTCGGCGAGCGTCAGGGCGATCGGCCGGGGCCTCGGGCTTTCCTGTGGCAGCGTCCTGAACCGATTCGACCGGCTCTCGAGGCAGGCGCTGGCATTGCACGCATCGCTTCGACCCCTGGCCCGCCGCTACGAATCCGTCTGCGCGGATGGACTCGTTGGCTTTGATGTCTCTCAGTACTTCGTGAACGAGATCACCATATCGGTCACGGCCGGCTCCCGCTTCGTCCTTGACTTCAGCCATGCGACGCGGAGGAGGTCGGGCCGCATGACTGCGGCGCAGCACGAGCGCAGCGGCGAACTCTATGCCAGAGTGGAGTTCGAGCGCGCGGCGGTCGCGCGGTCCTTCCGGGATATCCTCGATTCCCTGGACAAGGAGCGTCCCCCGTCGCAGTGGCGTCCCCTTGTTCTCATCACAGACGAGAAAGGCGAATATGCCGAGGCGATCCATGCGTCAAGGCTCTGGCGGGAGCAGGACGAGTCGCGCCGGATCGCCCACATCCCCGTCAGCTCGAGGCTCCCCCGGACCTTCCGGAATCCCCTGTTCCCCTCGAATTACCTCGAACGGGAAATACGGAAGGACCAGGCCGGCCACCACCGCGAGACGACCTGCTTCAGCCGCAATGTCTCCAACGCGATGGCGCGCCTCGCCTGCTACCTGATCCACCACAACTACCGAAAGCGCTACTCGGCCAAGGCGCCGGTGTGGGACCGGCGGGTCCACGCCGATGTCGCCGGCATCGCGAGGGAGGAGGTCGACAGGGCCGTCGAGGACATGTTCTCGCGGCGGGATTTCCTGTCGAGGATCTCACTGCCGCGCACCCTTGAGCGCATTTGGAAGCGGCAGTTCATGACGCCCCTGAAGACAAAGCCGGAATATCTTCCGGCCTTTGCCCTCGGGTAGCTGATGTGGATCCTTGGCCCTGCGCATGCCTCGAGCGGCAGCCCGGTCCAGATGGCTAGAGTTGCCGCCCGGACCTCAGCTTTTCCTCGAACCGCTCAAGCTCCTTGCCCGACAGGCTGCATCCGTCGTCAGAAACCTCGTCAAGGCGCCGCCTGAGCTCCTCGAATTCCCTGGCAGAGAAGCTGACGCCCCTGAGCTCATGGTTCTCGAAGCTAGCCGTCGCCGCGGGGGCGACCGCGCGGGCGATATCGAGAATCACGGCCGCATAGGCACGGATCTCGAGCTGGGCGTGGGGGTCGAGCCGGAGGGTGATGAAGCGGAAGAGGTTGTGAAGGTCGATCTGCCAGTACCATTCGGTGTAGAGGCTCAAGGGGAGGTCGATCCGAGCCAGCTCGCGAGCTAGCCCCGCTTCGACGAGGACCGAATAGTCTCCATAGGCGGCCTTCTGGCCGGCATCCAGGCGCTCGATGGCCGAGACCACTATGCTTTCCGGGGCCGCATCGGGCGCCCGGCCTTGCTTGTTGTCGCTGCTCTGGAGGGCGACGTCTCCGGGCCTGGGGAGGTAGAACTCGTCCTTCATTACCGAATATCGCCCCGAGATTTCGTTGACCCTGGCGGTTCGGTGGCGGATCCACTGCCGTGCGACGAAGATCGGGAGCTTGACGTGGAAGGTCAGGACTACCTGCTCAAAAGGCGAGGTGTGCTCGTTCCTCAGGAGGTGGTCGATCAAGGAGGCGTCCTCTCTCCAGGTCCTGGTTCCACCGGCGTAGGATACCCTCGCAGCCTGGACGATTCGCTCGTCCCCGCCCAGATAGTCGACCAGTCGCACGAATCCCTTGTCGAGGACGGGGAACATCCGGTCGAGGATCTCCTCCGCCGCTGGAACGATGCAGTGAGCCATGGTCTAGCCTCCGGGCGCGAGTATAGCGTGACTCCAAGGACCTAGTCAGGGCTGGTCATGAGCAATCTTCGGAACACTCATTTCGCTTGACCTGAGGGGCGGAGGGCACCAAGAATATGCCGTTGGGGGTGCGTAGGTGTTCGTTCTGAACGATGGCATCGTGGAGCAGATAGTCTTCGCGATGGAGGACCAGGACGCGAAGGCGGTCCTCGACCTTGAGACTGGCGAGGTCCTCCCAGCCGAGGGCCACCAGGGCGAGCGCTACGCGGTAGCCCCGACCTGGTCCTCGCGGGAGGGCTTCCGCCTCATGGAGGAATTCCTGGCGACGGTGCGTCTGCCCTCGGCGAGGCGGGAGCTCGCCCTCGCCCTAGGGAGGGGCCGCGGTGTGTTCAAGGCCTTCAAAGCCGTGCTCGTGGCTTATCCCGACCTCGAGCGCGCGTTCAGGGACTTCAAGCACCGGGCGATGCGGCGCTCCATCTCTGCCTGGTACGACGACCTCCGCGAGGCCAAGGGCCTTGAACGCATGGGGCCCGAGCCGGAGGAGACCGACGACCTCATCGTGAGCGACCTCGATATCCATGTGGACGCCCTTTCGGATTCGCGGCGCCTGCTCGAGCCCCTGATCGAGGCCGTCGGGGAGGAGGTCCTGGACTTCCTCCCCTCGGCCATCGCCACTTTCGAACTGGGCCGCCTCCGCGGCGAGCTGGATGCCTCGAGGGACGGGCTTTGCGCCTGGGTCGACGACGGGGAAGGTGGGGCGATCGGTGCCGCGGCCGCCGTGAGGATGGAGGCGGGGGAGAGGGGGATAGGGAGGATAATCTTCCTCTCGGTCCGCGAGGAGTTCAGGCGCATGGGCCTCGGGCGGGCCTTGCTTCGCTCCCTCGGTTCGGCGCTGAAGGCCGAGGGGCTTACCTTCCTCATCCTCGATTCCGCCCTCCTGCCCCAGGATTTTTCGGAGCGGCTTTCGCTCTACGGCCACCGCTCCTATGGGGCCCGGACTCTGGCCCGCCTCGAATAGCGCCCCTGCGCTCGGCCTGGTCCCTTCCGGGGCTTCCGACCTTCCCCTCCCAGCCAAAGCGCAGGAGGTCCACCTTACCTCCAGGTGCGACTTCGACCCCCTCGGCTTCGAGGAGGGCGGTCTGGAGCTCGAGGCCAGCACCTGTGGGGAGGGCGATCGAGCCGTCCTTGCGGAGGAGGCGGAACCAGGGCAGGTCCTCCTTGGCCGAGCTCGAATGGAGGGCCCGCACCACCTGTCTTGCCCCATTAGGCATGCCGACAAGCCTGGCGATGAGGCCGTAGCTGCACACCCTGCCGCGAGGGATGCTGCGGATAGCCGCGATGATCCGGTCTGTCGCTTCCGAGGCCACTGTCACCCCCTGTATGCCGTCGAGTATAGTTCGGAACGGAACGGAACGGACGCGGTATGCCGGATCCGGCCTCGCGCGGATCCATCTTTACAATTTCGCGTTTTTTGTAAATATTGATGCCGGCGAAATCCGGATAGCGATCCTTCGCCCCTATGAGTCGCGAGGAGGCATACAACCATGAAAACCTGTTTCCTGTTCCCTGGCCAGGGGGCCCAGTTTCCCGGCATGGGCCGGGACTTCTACGAGACCAGCCAGCTTGTGCGCGAGCTTTTCGAGCTCGCCTCCGACTCGGCCAAGGTCGACCTCAAGCGGATGATCTTCGAGGGCAGCGACGAGGAGCTAAAGCAGACCAGGAACACCCAGCTGTCGATGGCCCTCGTTGAGGCTGCAGCGGCTCTCTGCGCGCGAGAGCACGGCATCGTGCCACAGGCTGCCGCGGGCTTCTCGGTCGGGGAATGGCCCGCCCTCGCCGAGGCCGGGGTCATCTCCAACGCCGACATGTTCCGCCTGGTCGCCGAGCGGGGCAGACTCATGGACGAGGCGGGCAGGCGTTCGGGTGGTTCCACCATGAGCGCGGTCCTCTTCCTCGCCCCCGACGCGATCGAAGCCGCCATAGCGACCGCTGGCCTCAAGCAGGTCTGGGTCGCGAACTACAACAGCCCCACGCAGTCGGTGATCTCGGGAACCGAGGCCGATGTCGCGGCCGCCGAGGAGGCCCTTAAGGCGGCGGGCGCCAAGCGCGTCGTCCGCCTGAAAGTCTCGGGTGCCTTCCACTCCCCGATCATGGCCTATGCCCGCGACGGTTTCGCCGAGGCTGTGGGCGATGTGGCCTTCGCCGATCCGAAGCTCGAACTCTTCTCCAACGTCTCCGGCAAGAGGATCACCAGCGGAGCCGAGGCGAAGAAGTTCGCCGTTGAGCAGATTGTCAGCCCCGTCCGCTGGATCGAGGAGGAGAAGGCGATCCTCGAGTCGGGCGTCAGCCTGTGTCTCGAGATCGGGCCAGGGACTGTACTGTCCGGGCTCTGGAAGGCGGTCGCGGGATCGATCCCCTGCCAGGCCTGTGGCACCCTCGACCAGATCGCGGCGATCAGCCTGTAATCAATCCAAGGAAAGGGGGAAGCACAAGCCATGGAAGCACTCTTGAAAGACAAGGTATGCGTCATAACCGGCGGCTCTAAGGGCATCGGTCGCTCCATCGTGGAGCTCTTCGCCCGCCAGGGCGGACGGGTCTATTACCTCTCCCGGTCCGAGGCCGAGGAGCCCGCCTCACTCGCACAGGCGGCCGCCGCTGGCGGCGGCTTCGTCAAATGGCTCTCCTGCGACGTCTGCGAGGAGGCCCAGGTCGAGGCAGCCATCGAGGCCGTGATCAAGGAATCCGGGGTCATCGACGCCCTCGTCAACAACGCAGGGGTCACCCGCGACGGCCTTGTTTTCCGCATGAGCCTCGCCGACTGGAACACCGTCATCACGACCAACCTCACAAGCGCATTCCTGGTATCCAGGGTCGCCGCGAGGCACATGATCAAGCGCCGCTCGGGCAGCATCGTCAACGTGTCGAGCGTCGTCGGCATCATGGGCAACGGGGGACAGACGAACTACGCCGCCTCGAAGGCGGGGGTGATCGGCTTCACGAAGAGCCTCGCCCGGGAAGTGTCCTCGCGGGGCGTGCGGGTCAACGCGATAGCCCCCGGCTTCATCGAGACCTCGATGACTGAGAAGATACCCGCGGAAGCCAAGGAAAAAATGAAGACGACGATCCCCCTGGGGCGGACTGGCAGGCCCGAGGAGGTCGCCGCCGCAGCCCTCTACCTCTGCTCGGAGCTCTCGTCCTACGTGACGGGGGACGTGCTCAAGGTCGACGGCGGGATGGGGATGTAGCATGGAGAGGCGGAGGGTCGCGGTCACTGGCCTGGGCGTCGTAAGCCCCTTGGGGAACAACGTGGCCGACTTCTGGGCCGGGGTCAGGGCCGGAAGGAGCGGAGTGGGGCCGATCACCTCGATCAAGTGCGACGACCTCGCGGTGAGGATCGCTGGCGAGGTGAAGGGCTTCGATCCTTCCCTGCGCATCGAGGCGAAAGAGGCGCGGAAGATGGACCGCTTCACCCAGTTCGCCGTCGTCTCCGCCCTCGAGGCCCTCGAGGACGCCGGCCTTAAGAGCGAGGACATGGACAGCGAGCGCACGGGTGTCTGCATCGGCACTGGCCAGGGCGGCTCCTCCTCCATCGAGGAGGGGATCACGCGCCTCGCCGAGCGCGGACCTTCGCGCGTCCCCCCGATGACAGTCGCCAAGGCCCTGGCCAACTTCGGGGCAGCCAACGTCGCCATCTACGCCAACGCGACCGGCCCCTGCCAGTGCCTGGTGACTGCCTGCGCCGCCGGCACCGACGCGATAGGCCAGGGCCTGCAGTGGATCAGGCACGGCCTCGCCGACGTCGTCCTCGCCGGGGGCTCGGAGGCGAGCATCATTCGGATCTGCATGGCCAGCTTCTCGATGATCCAGGCCCTCTCGACCCGCAACGACGAGCCCGAGACGGCGAGCAGGCCCTTTGACGCCACCCGTGATGGCTTTGTCATGGCGGAAGGGGCCGGGGTCCTCGTGCTCGAGGACTGGGACAGGGCCGTGGCCCGGGGCGCGAGGATCTACTGCGAGCTCGCGGGCTTCGCGAACACATGCGACGCCCACCACCTCACCGCCCCCGACCCCGAGGGCACGGGCGCCGCGCGCGCCATGACGCTCGCGATGCGCGACGCAGGCATCGGGCCTAAGGACGTCGACTATGTGAGCGCCCACGGCACCTCGACGCCGATGAACGACCCTATCGAGACCAAGGCCATCAAGCACGCCTTCGGCGAGCACGCCTACACGCTCAAGGTCTCCTCCCTCAAGTCCATGATGGGCCACTGCATCGGCGCGGCCGGGGCCGTGGAGTCGGTCGCCGTTGTCCTCGCGATGAGGGACGGCTTCGTCCCGGCGACCATCAACCTGCGGACGCCCGATCCGGAGTGCGACCTCGACTACGTGCCCAACGTGGGCATCGCGATGCCGATCAGGGCGGCCGTGAAGAACTCCATGGGATTCGGCGGCCAGAACGCGGTTGTCGTTTTCAAGCAGGCGTGAAGGCAGTATAATCACTGCTGTGGCGCAATCCATCCTCTCGGTCCGGCCAGGCGATCCCCTTCCCCTGGGGGCGCGGCTCCACGGCGAGGGCGTTGACTTCTCGATCTTCTCGCGCAACGCCGAGGCGATGACCCTGTGCGTCTACGCCTCTCCCCGCGACTCCAGGTGCAGCTTCGAATACCGACTCGACCCCCGTCTCAACAAGACGGGCGACATATGGCACGTCCATGTGGCGGGCCTGGGCGCGGGGGCCCTCTACCTCTGGAGGGCCGAAGGCCCCTATCTGCCTCGCAAGGGCCACCGCTTCAACCCGAACAAGGCCCTGCTTGATCCCTACGCGAAGGCCCTCTCGGGCGACTTCGTCTGGGACCTTCCCGCCGCCCGGGGCTTCGACCCCGACTCGACCGACAGGGATCTCTCCTTCTCGGCCGAGGACGACGCAGGGCTCGTGCCAAAGTGCATAGTCGTATCGGACGACTTCGACTGGGGAGGGGACAGGCCTCTCAACTATCCCCTGCGCCACTGCGTCATCTACGAGACACACGTGCGTTCCTTAAGCCTCCACCCGAGCTCAGGAGTCGCCCATCCCGGAACCTTCCGCGGTGTCGCCGAGATGATCCCCTACCTCAAGGACATGGGGGTCACGAGCCTCGAGCTCCTGCCCGTGCAGGAGTTCGACGAGTTCGAGAACCCCCGCAGCGACCCTGGGAGCGGCAAACGCCTCTCCAACTTCTGGGGCTACTCCACCATCGCCTTCATGGCTCCCAAGGGAAGCTACTCCTCCTGTGGCTCCCTGGGCCAGCAGGTGATCGAGTTCAAGCAGATGGTGCGCGAGCTCCATGCCGCCGGGATCGAGGTCATCCTCGACATAGTCTTCAACCATTCGGCCGAGGGGAACGAGCTGGGCCCCACCCTCAATTTCCGCGGCCTCGACAACAGGATCTACTACATCCTGGACGAGGACCCGCGCTTCTACAAGAATTACTCCGGCTGCGGCAACACCCTCAACTGCAACCACCCGGTGATGCGCTCCCTCATCATGGACTGTCTCCACTACTGGGTCATCGACATGCATGTCGACGGCTTCCGCTTCGACCTCGGCTCGATCCTTGGGCGCGACCACACGGGCCGCCTCCTCGAGAACCCCCCGGTGATCGAGAGGATCGCCGAGGATCCGGTCTTGAGGCACACCAAGATCATCGCCGAGGCCTGGGACGCGGGCGGGGCCTACCAGGTCGGATGGTTCCCCGGGGGACGCTGGGCCGAGTGGAACGATCGTTTCCGCGACGACGTGAAGCGCTTCTGGAAGGGGGACCCGGGGGCAGTGAGGAATTTCGCGACGCGCATCACGGGCTCGAGCGACCTCTACCTCCGCGACGGCCGCAAGCCCTTCCATTCGATCAACTTCGTCACCGCCCACGACGGGTTCACGATGAACGACCTGGTAAGCTACGAACGCAAACACAACGAGGCGAACGCCGAGGACAACGCCGACGGACAGGACGCGAACCTCTCCTCCAACTACGGCTTCGAGGGCCCCTCGAGGAACGCCGAGCTCGAGGCGGTCCGCAGCCGGCAGGTGAAGAACTTCCTCTCCACCCTTCTGTTGTCGATCGGGACGCCCATGCTCCTGGGGGGCGACGAGTTCAGGCGGAGCCAGGGCGGCAACAACAACGCCTATTGCCAGAACAACGAGATCAGCTGGTATGACTGGGGCCGCACGAGGACCTACGCCGAGGTCAGGCGTTTCACGCGCGAGGTCCTGGCCTTCCGCATGAGGCATCCAGCCTTCCGCCGGCCGGAATTCTTCACCGGCAAGGACTCCGATTTCAATGCCATCCCCGACATCAGCTGGTTCGACGAAAACGGTGGCCCACCGGACTGGGGACGCATCGAGAGGAGGATCGCCGCCAGGATCGACGGATCCCGGGCCGACATCCTCACCGACAGGGACGACAACGATTTCTACCTGATCTTCAACGCGGCCACGGAGTCTGCCGTTTTCAAGATCGGCCAGGCCCCCATGGCGAGGCGGTGGCACCGGGCCATCGACACCTCCCTGCCATCGCCCGAGGACATCGTCGATGCTGGGGAGGAGCCCATGGTCGCCCCCCAGGACGAATACGCTGTCGCACCGCGTTCAATGGTCGTCCTCATCTCCCGGGCGGACTGATCTTGCTTGCTTCCAGCTAATTCATTTCTTACTTTATCATTATGAGGTTGAGCAAGGGAGGAGGGCGTGCAGGCGAGGCCGAGTTCCGGGCGGGTTTGCGCGAACTCGCGCGGCACAGACCCGACCGCGCCGTGGGCCGCCTCCGCAAGGCCACCGACTTCTGCCCCGCCTCGGCGCCGGGCCTGCTTTCGCGGCGGCTTTACTGGCTTGCCGCGGCGCTGCTCCGCCTCGACCGGACGGAGCTCGCCCTCAAGAGCCTCGCATCGGCGCAGAAGCTCAGGCCACGCAGCATTGCCCGGCAGGCTTACAGCGTGAGGGTGAATCCCTATGGCATGCCCAGGCGGGAAAACCCGGGTCTCGACGATTTCTATGCCTTCTATTCGATCCACATCTGCGAATACCTTCGCAGGAAGGAACAGCCCCGCTTCGATACCCGCCAGGAGAAGGACGCCGTCGTGAGGCTCCTGGGCGATTCCTGGCTCGCGCTCTCGAAATCCAAGCGACTCCAGGCTCTTGGCGCGGGAGAGAAGCTCAGGCTTTTCAGGGACTGGCCGGTGTCGCTTCCTACCTTTGGCTTGGCCAGCGCCGACTGCGGCAAGCCCCTCGAGGCTGACTTCCGGAGAAAGACCCGGATCGAGGGCGACGACCGCTGCAGATGCGGTTCGGGTCTGCCCTTCCGCCAATGCTGCGGGCGCACAAACTCCCCCCGCGAGCTCGGGTGTGCGTAGTTTCGAAACACATACCAGAAAGTGCCAAAGTAGTGTGTCAAAAGGATACGCCCCGTAATGGTTCTGTAAGGCGGGCGTAGCCAATGTATCCATCGACCAAGCTTTCCGTAAGATTCGCGTAGGGGCCCGAGTCGGTGGAGGGGGCGGATTTCCGCCCGAAAGATCGATTTTGATCTAGGCGCGGCTACGAGGCAGCAGGCTTGCGGTGATGGTTGCGGAAGCTAAGTCCATATGGCAGTTCACCATAGCATTATTGTGCGTGCTGAAGGGCATTTCCTGCGGTTTGTGGCACGGTACCTGCAATGATATGGGCGTACCTGGAGGATAAAATGGCGCGAAAAAGTGCCTGCCTGAACGACACCAGCAACTGCGACGAGAACGTGCTTTCGATGTACCTCAAGGAAATCAACCGCATTCCCCTTCTCACCCGCGCAGAGGAGGACAAATATGCCAGGGCAGCTGCCCTGGGCCAGAAGCCTGCCAAGGACATGCTCGTCAAGGCGAACCTCCGCTTCGTCGTCAATGTCGCCAAGAAGTACCAGAACCAGGGCCTGCCCCTCGCCGACCTCATCTCCGAGGGCAACATCGGCCTCATCAACGCCATCGAGCGCTACGACGTCGACAAGGGCTACCACTTCATCTCCTACGCAGTCTGGTGGATCCGCCAGGCCATTCTCAAGGCCATTTGCGAGAAGAGCCGGATGATTCGCCTCCCCCTCAACAGAGCGAACGAGCTCGTCCAGATAGAGAAGGCACGCAAGATGCTCGAGGGAGCGATGACCGAGGACGAGGAGATCAAGGAGATCGCCCGCCTCCTCGAGATGCAGCCCGAGCACGTAGCCGATCTCGTCGCGGTGAGCCGGGAGCTAGTGTCCCTCGAGACCCCCGTCTTCGACGAGAGGGATTCCTCGGTGGTCGGCGACTTCGTCGAGAACTCCGCCTACACCACGCCCGAGGAATATGTCGTCGAGCAGAACCTCAAGTCCGATATCAACGACATCCTGCGCACCCTGTCAGACAAGGAGCGCGAGGTTGTCGAGTACCGTTTCGGGCTCAATGGCCGCAGGGCGATGAGCCTCAAGGAAATCGGCGACCGTTTCAAGCTGACCAAGGAAAGGATCCGCCAGATCGAGAAGAACGCCCTGAAGCGGCTCTCCCATCCGAGCCGTTCCGACCTTCTCGAGAGCTATGTGGCCTAGGCGGCGCGTGGCGCCGCACAGCGGATCGCGATCCGTTTAGCATACGAGGCCCGGCGGCAACAGCCGGACCTCGGTTTTTTATGAGGCGGGGGTCACCGAGACCAGGGGCAGGAGGACAGTACTCGGCCCGAACATGGACGAGGCGAGGGAGCGCTCCCTCGAGAGCCGCATGAGGCCCCGGTTCTCGAACATTGATCCGGTCACCGAACCGCCGGTGATCGGCCTGCGGGTCTTACCGTCGAAGTGCCAGGCCAGCCTCACCTCCCCCCCGAAATCACCAGAGTCCAAATCCATGTTGAAATTGGAGAAGAAGGCGACCTCAAGGTGGGGCCGGGAGCGTAGCTCGGCATCGGTGAGGGAACCCCCAGCGGCGGAAAAGAGGCCGTAGTCGCCCGACGGCGGGAGTCCGAGGTAGTGGGCATAGCGGCCCGGTCCCACGAAGGCCTTCGCGATCCCGGCCTCGATGCAGGGCGTCGGGGCCAGTGGGAAGCCGTCCAGGTCGTAGGGCGCCGAGGCGGGGCAGCCAGGGAGGAGGGCCTCGGCCGTGATCCCCACGGGATCGAAGTTCCCGGCCTTGGCCTCGGTCCCATGGACCGACACGCCCAGGGCGAAGGGCGAGGTCTTCGCGTAGATGCGGCTCGAGCTCGAGTTCCCGAAGAACCACGCCAGTGCCGCCTCGGCCTCCCTCCCACCAAGGAGGAGGGGAAGGCCCTGGATCCGGGGCATGCTCCGCGCCGCTGCCCGCTCCCTGACCCAGGAGAGGCGGCGCGCGACCTCGTCGGAGAGGCGGCCAAAGTCGGGCTCGGAGAATGAGAGCTCGTCGGTGAGCTCGACGCCCCCGGGGGAGTCGGTGGAGCTCGTTTCCACAGTGTACTCGGCGTAGCCGCGATGCCGCACGAAGCCGACGTCGATGCCCCGGGAGCTCAGGATCCTGACCTCGCTCCTCGAGAGGAAGAGCTCGAGGGAATTGATCCTCGAGCCACTTGAGCCGTCG
Source organism: Spirochaetaceae bacterium (assembly GCA_025356015.1). GTDB lineage: Bacteria > Spirochaetota > Spirochaetia > Treponematales > Rectinemataceae > JANXYO01. Next base: position 2,163 of record JANXYO010000149.1, on the reverse strand, counting down.
TGGCGGTACAGGGCCTCGGCGAGCTCGGCCATCCAGGCCCCGGCCTCCTTCTGCTCGAAGGCGCTGGGTCCCACCTTGATGCGAGCGCTCGCCGGTTCCGGCAGGGGGAACCAGGGGTTCCTCGACCGCGCGGCGGCGAAGGCCGCCCGATGGACAAGGTCCTTGATCTCGGAGCTGCCCATGGTGGGGTGGACGATGGCCGATGCCTCCCCCCGGAGCCTTTTCCCGTCCTCCTCGGTGTCGGCGTAGACGACAAGGCGGAGCTCGGTGGACTCAACCCTGCGAGTCATGTCGAGGGCCGCGCCGACAAAGAAGGACTCGGCCTGGCTCTTCCTGGTCTCGAAGATCTTCCAGTCCGCGATGCCGGGATCCCCGGAGATAGCTGCGAGCAGTGCGTCCATGATCATCCCAACCTCATCCTTGTCCTGACATAGGGCCCGCCTGCCGAGACCTTGACGAATTCCTTGTAGCCCTTGCCGCAGGCGCCTGAGCCGCTCAAGGAGAAATCCCCCGATACCATATCGATCGCCGAGAGCACCTCGGGGACGTAGCCGGAGCAGTAGACCGGGGAGGCGACGCGTCCCGTGAAGGCCCCGTCCACGATTTCCCGGCCGATGAGGGCGATGAGCTGGATGCCCCAGTTCTTCGGGTCCTCCATGCCCGAGTCGAGGCGGTCGACAAGCCATCCACGCCTGGTCGCGGCGACCATGGCATCGAGGCTGGAAGCCCCCGGGGCGAAATAGGTGTTGGTCATGCGGGCGTAGGCCTTGTGGTCATAGGCCTGGCGCCTGCCATTGCCGGTCGGGGCCGTTCCAAGGGCAAGGGCGGAGAGGGCGTCCGAGAAACCCGAGACGAGGATCCCTGCGTCGATCACCGTGGTCTTGGTGGCGAGGTTCCCCTCGTCATCAAAGAGGAAGGAACCAGTCTGCTCGACCCCCTTCGCGCCGTCGTACATGGTGACAAGGGGGCTCGCAACGCCCTTGCCGAGGAACTCGACGGCCTTGGCCCTGCGTTTGACGAACATGTCGGTCTCGACCCCGTGGCCGAAGGCCTCGTGGGCGAGGGTGCCTGCGACATCGGGCGTGAGGATGACCTCGTACTCTCCGGGTTCGATCTTCACGGCTCCGAGGAGCTCCCTGAGCTCGCCGACGAGATCGGGCAGCTGGGCCTCGAGGGCATCGAGGACCTCAAGGCCCAGGAGACCCGAGGCCGAGCGGTAGGAGCTCTTGGCCAGGTCGCCCTTTCGCAGGACGCCGAATATGTAGGCCTGGGACCACATGAAGCTCTGCTTGAGGCTGCGCCTCGGGGAGAAGAAGAGACGGGAGACCCGGACGAAGTCTGCGCGTGCCCTGGCCGAAACAATGTCGCTCTTGGCCAGGAGGGCGTCCCTGCATGCAGCGAGGCGGGAGAGCATTCCCGCGGGATCGGCGGCGAAGGGGTCGAGGGCGACATGGCCACGCATCGAGTCCGCGGCAGGCTCGTCGGGCAGGGGAGGATAGGAGCGCGAGCCAGAGGCGGAGCGGAACTGGTCCTCGAGCCGCGAACCCAGAAGCCGGGCGAGGCCCGATCGCGGCTCCAGCACGTTGAAGGCGGTCTCGGCGATCCTGCCCGAGGACTGTGCCCGCAGGACAAAGCCGCGCTGGACCCACATGGGGCTCGAGGCCCCGGTCTCTCCGGGCGAGGCCGAGAAGGAGAGCCCGGAATCGTCGGTCCCAAGCAAGGAGACATAGTCGAAGCGCCCGGCGAGCTCATCGACAAGGGAGCGGAGAAAATCCTCGTTGGCCTCGAGGAAGGCGCTAAAGGCCAGCTCAGGCATGGTGGTCGACCTCCATCATGGCAATGAAGGCTCGAAATATCTCGGGTGCGTCCATTCCCCGAATATCCCCCCGCCCCGACCCCCGGGTCAACTAGCGTCCATCACGGTTCAAGCCAGCCTTGACGTATGATACACGGCCAGATATATTCAAATTGATTTTGGTCATCTTTCGAGAATTACTAGCGACCGTTGTACGACAACGGCGGGCTAGGCTTCGAGGACGAGATATACTAGCGACCGTTGTATACCGGTATTACCCGAGCTTCCCAAGCTCGAGAAGCGGGTTCGACTCCCGTCGGTCGCTCGAAAACGAAAACCCTCGGCCCCCTGCCGGGGGTTTTCGTTTT
>JANXYO010000121.1 GCA_025356015.1 Spirochaetaceae bacterium | reverse complement strand
CGGCCAAGGGCTCCGACGCTCTGGAAGAACACGTCAAACCGCCCGCGAGGCGAAGCCTCTCGTCACTTTACCTGAGATTTGATGAAATCGTAGGCATCCTTCACGGTCTCGAACTCGTTGGCCTTCTCGTCGGGGATGGTGATGCCGAGCTCTTCCTCGATGCCGTACACGAGCTCGTAGGTGTCGAGGCTGTCGGCGCCGAGATCCTGGCGGAAGCTCGCTTCGAGGGTGATCTTGTCTTCCTCGACCTCGAGCTTCTCGGCGATGATTTTCTTGATCTTAAGGAACAGCTCGTCCATCTTAAAGTCTCCTCTATGCCTTTGATTCGGGCGTGATGATCTGGCGCCCGCGGTAGAAGCCGCACTTCGGGCAGATCCGGTGCAGGAGCACAGGGTTGCCGCAGTTCCCGCAGGTTACGAGGGCTGGGGCGGTGAGCTTCATGTTGATCGACCGCCGCCTGCGCGTCCTTGCTTTCGAAGTCTTGAATTTAGGTACAGCCATTTGCTAAAACCTCATCCCCATAAGAATTTCTGTAAAGGTATGCCGACTTCGTACCCTACACAGAGTCCCCAAAATTGTCAAGGCCGGAAGCCCCACGGGATTTCTCAGGGCCCGACTTTGGCCTTGAGGGCCCTGACGACGTTCGGCGGCACCATGGCCGAGAGATCGCCGTGGAAGGAGGCGAGCTCCTTTATCGCGCTTGAGCGAAGGACGAAGTACCGCGGATCGGTCGGCATGAAGATGGTTTCGATCGAAGGATCGAGGCCCTTGTTCATGATCGAAAGCTCGAATTCGTAGGAAAAATCGGGAACGCTCCTCACGCCGCGTACGAGGACCCTGCAACCATGAAGCTTCGCGAACTCCACGATCAGGGTGTCGCAGAGCATGACTTTCACGTTCGGGAAGGGCTCAAGGAGCTCAGCAAGAAGGTCCCGCCGCTCTTCGGGACTGAAAAATCCGCTCTTCTGCTTATTGACGGCGACCACGACGAAGAGCTCCTCGAAGATGCTCCGTACCCGCTCCACGATGTTGAGGTGTCCGAAGGTCGGCGGGTCGAAGGATCCCGGGAAAACGGCTTTGACCATGGCGAAACTCTAGTGCCCAGGGCCCTGAGGGGTCAAGGCGCGGGCTTCTGGAAGGGCGGCCGCTTCCCTTTTGTGTTCCTCCGGATTAGGCTTCCCCCATGAGCAAGATTCCCGGAGCATGGCCTGGCAGCGGCGCCAGGCAGCCTTTTCACCCCCGCACCCTCGTCCTCCTGGGCCTGTCGCTGTCATCTTCCCTCCTCCTTAGCCTGTCCCTGCCGAACGAGGCATTCCGCTTTGGCATGCCAATTCTGGGATTCATCGCCCTGGTTCCCCTCTACCATGCCCTGAGGGAATGCCGGTCTTGGGGACTCTGCGCCCTGATCACCGGTCTCTTCGGCGCCTGCCAGCACGCGATGTCGAGCTACTGGCTCTATTTCTTCCAGGACTTCGCCTTCTGGACCATTGGCATATCGACCCTGGCCTACGGCTTCGTCTACGCGGTCCTTGGCCTCTATCTTGGGCTCGCCCTGAAGCGGAGCGGCGCTGGCAGGCCTCTGGCCTTTGCCGCCCTTTGGGCCGCCTTCGAGTACCTGAAATCGACTGGCTTCCTCGGCTATCCCTGGGGCCTCATCCCCTACTCCCTCACCGGCGTCCTGCCCCTCCTCCAGATCGCGGACGTCACCGGGATCTACGGGATCAGCACCCTGCTTGCCTTTGCCAACGCGGCGCTCGCCGAACAGCTCTCCGGCCGAACTGGGGAGCAGAGACCCCAGCCAGCGGGCGTCCGCCTGCGTCAGAGGACAATGCGGCGCGGCCCCCTCGCCGCGCGCCAGAGGGCCGCCTACCTTCTCGCGGCCGCGCTGGCGGTCCTGGCGACGGCGGCCTATGGCTGGATACGCATGGGCATCCCAGTGCCCGAAATCGGGCATTTCAGGGCACTCCTCGTGCAGCAGAACAACGATCCCTGGCTGGTCGGGGAGGACGCTGGACTTTCCGCCAACGTCGAACTGGCCGAGAAGGCCCTGGCGGCAGGTGATCCGGCCCCTGATCTGGTCGTGTTTAGCGAGACAAGCCTCAGGCGTCCCTACACGGAGTTCCGGCAGTACTTCACCAAGGAGCCTGCCGGCCATCCACTCGTCCCCTTCATTGCCGGATCGGGGCTGCCCCTGCTGACGGGCGCCCCCGTGGTCATTGATTGGAAGACCTTCGCCGCCACGAACTCGGTCCTCCTCATCGGCGCAGACACGAGGCTGGTCGCGAGCTATGCGAAGATCCATCCCGTGCCCTTCGCCGAGGCGATACCATTCTGGGACATAGCCTGGTTCAGGAATTTCATCCAGAAGGTCGTCGGCCTCGATTCGGGCTGGGCCCTCGGCAAGGACTTCACGATATTCACCCTGGAAACCAAGGTCGGCTCCCTTCGTTTCGGGACCCCCATATGCTTCGAGGACGCCTTCGCCGAGGTCTGCAGGTCCTTCTTCCTCGAAGGGGCCGACCTCCTCATCAACCTCACCAATGATTCATGGTCAAAAACCGTGAGCGCCGAGATCCAGCACTGGGCGGCCGCGCGCTTCCGTTCAATCGAGTTCCGCCGCACCCTCGTGCGCTCGACCAATGGGGGGCTCTCCTGCGTCGTCGGGCCCTTCGGGGAGCTGAGGGATTCCCTGCCCCTCTTCGAGGCGACGGCCCGCATTGTCGAGGTTCCGGTCTACAGGACCCTGATTCCCACGCTGTACCAGAGCTTCGGGGACCTCTTCGCGAAGCTCATGGTGTTACTTTCGGCCTCATGGTCGATTATACTTATGGGCAGGGAATATGACCGTGGCTCGGTCAGAAGGAGGAAAAGGTCATGAGCATTCGGGAATATCTCTCGGCTGAACCCTTCTCCGAGATAATGCGCTATCATCAGGCCGAGACGCCGCAGAACGCCGTTGCCTTCACGGGGACCCTCCGCAAGCATCCCTACGACGAGGACAAGTGCCTCCTCATAGGCGACACCTCGGATCGCGAGCCCGCGATCTTCGAATTCAGGATCTCTGATGTCCTGTCGGCCGTTGAGATGCCCGCACCGGTCAGCGAGCTTGGAAAGCCCCGGCCACTCGTCAAGCTCTGGGTGAGGCGGGGTAGTTTTGGCATCCGCTATGAGCCCTTCGAGGTCGACGAACCCCTGCGCTTCGCCACCGAACCGGGCCAGATCCGCGAAAGGTTCATGGGAGGGACGCGCTAGCGCGTCCAAGCGTCTTGCAGCCGACCGAGGTGCCCGGGGGCCCCGCTCCCTCGGCAGGTGGACAGCGGCCTGCCGATTTCTGGAAACCACTCGACGGGAGCGAGGTCTCTTGCCTCCTGTGTCCACACCGCTGCCGGCTGGGCCCTGGAAGGCGGGGGATCTGCAAGGTCAGGGTGAACGAGGGAGGTAGGCTCGTCCTGCCCTTCTACGGTGCGATATCGGGGGCCGGCATGGACCCGGTCGAGAAGAAGCCCCTCTACCATTTCCTTCCGGGCAGCATGGTCTTCTCACTTGGCTTTGTCGGCTGCAACCTGCACTGCCCCTTCTGCCAGAACTGGAGCATATCCCAGTCGACGGATAGCTCCATAAAGCAGATGGAGCCCGGCGATGTGATCGAGGCCGCCAGACGCGCGTCCTCGCCCTCGATCGCCTACACCTATTCCGAGCCTAGCGTGCACTTCGAGTTTGTCCGGGACTGCATGCGCCTCGCCCGGAGCGAAGGCATCAGGAACATCCTCGTGACAAATGGCTGTCTTCAGGCCGAGCCGGCCGCACAGCTCCTTTCCCTCACCGATGCCACCAACGTCGATCTCAAGTGCTGGTCGGCCGAACGCTATAGGAAGGAGCTCGGCGGCGACCTCGATGCCGTCCTTGCCTTCATCAGGGAGGCCGCCCGACGCTGCCATCTCGAGGTGACCACACTCGCAGTGCCGGGCCTGAGCGACGCCAGCCAGGACATCGCCGCCATCGCGGCCTTCCTGGCCTCCCTCGACCCCGACATCCCCCTCCACCTCTCTGCCTACCATCCGGCCTGGCGCCACCACGAGGCTCCGACCGAGCCCGGTGCCCTGCTCGAGCTTGCAGGCGTCGCCCGGCTCTCCCTCCGCTATGTCTACGTTGGCAACCTCCGGGGCCTTGAGGCAGACACGCACTGCCATGCATGCGGAGCCCTCCTCGTCAGGCGCCGGGGATACTCGGTCAGCCTTCCGGGAATCGGTCCCGGGGAACCTCGTCCTGGCGCTCAAGACGCGCCCACGGAGGCTGTCTGCCTGGCCTGCGGCCGTCCCGTGCCCATAATCCTCCAGTGATCACGTGCGATGAAGAAGAGCCGGCCGTCAAGCGGGCGATCGTTTTCGCTTTTTCTTCCGGAAGCTCCTTGACATTTATTTCCGGTTTTGGCACTCTCTGCCTACCGATTGCACGGTGGGTGTAGCTCAGGTGGTAGAGCGCCAGACTGTGGATCTGGGTGCCGTGGGTTCAAACCCCATCACCCACCCGACGGCTGCATCCTTGAAAAGGGGTCCGGTCGGAGGCGAAAGCCTCGGAAGCGCCCGTAGCTCAGCTGGATAGAGCGACGGACTTCGAATCCGTAGGTCGCAGGTTCGATTCCTGTCGGACGCACGGTGCAAGACGTTGATTTGGGCCGCTAGCTCAGCTGGCAGAGCAGCAGACTCTTAATCTGCGGGTCGCAGGTTCGATGCCTGCGCGGCTCATGAGGAATGGAAGCGGGACGGCGAAAGCCGTCCCGCTTTTGAACCTAAAGCGGATCGTGGCCTCCCTTGACAGGGGCCACGGCCGTAGCTACCATGCGACGCGCCGCCCACGATGGGCGCCACGACGCGAGAGTGGTGGAATGGCAGACACGCCAGACTTAGGATCTGGTGCCGCAAGGCATGAGGGTTCAAGTCCCTTCTCTCGCATCCCCGGGTGCGACAGGGGGTTTATAGTTTCGTGCGGGAATAGCTCAGTGGTAGAGCGCCACCTTGCCAAGGTGGATGTCGCGGGTCCGACTCCCGTTTCCCGCTCTTCATGAACGAGGCGATCCGGGCACACCGGATCGCCTCTTTCTTTTTCCGCGGAACGGTCCGTCGCCCTGTGGGGCGTCTCATCCTGTCTGAACAAGGAATACACCCGTGATAACCAGCAAGAACGTCGAAAAGCTCGAGCACTCCACCGTCAAGCTGAGCGTCGTCGTCCCCAAGGACGAGGTGCAGAAGGAATACGGGGCGATGCTCCGCGACTACTCAAAGAACGTGCGCATCGACGGCTTCCGCCAGGGCCATGTGCCCATGAACGTCCTCGAGCGCAAGTTCGGGGACGAGCTCAAGCTCGACGCGATGGGCCGCATCATGGAAAAGGCCGTCGAGGAGGCAGTCAAGGACATCGAGGAGAAGCCTCTCGCCTACGCCAGCCCCACTCTCGATGGCGAGCCCAATTTCTCGGTCGACTCCGACTTTTCCTTTGCCGTCGTTTACGACGTCTTCCCCTCGGTCGAGATTTCCGACTGGAAGGGCCTCGAGATCGAGGTCCCCGAGGGCGAGATCCTGCCTGAGGACGAGGCCCACGAGCTTGCCGATCTGCGGGAGCGGAACGCCATCGTCGTCGAGAAAGAATCGACGGCTGTCGCCGCCAGCGGGGACGTCGTGACGGTGAACTACGCGGAACTGGGCGAGGACGGCCAGGCCACGGCCGGTACCGAGCGACAGGATTTCACCTTCGAGATCGGCACGGGCTACAACCTCTACAAGTTCGACGACGAGATAGTCGGCTTGAAGAGGGACGATGAGAAGAAGGTCGTGAAGACCTTCCCCGGCGACTACGAGTACAAGGAGCTCGCCGGGCGGACGGTCAGCATCCTCGTGAAGCTCACCAAGATCAAGGAAAAGAAGCTTCCCGAGCTCGATGACGATTTCGCCCAGGACGTCTCCGAGAAGTACAAGACCCTCGCAGACCTCAAGGCCGAGCTCCGCAAGCACCTCGACAAGCGCATGGCTGACAAGCTGCGCCAGCTCAAGGAGAAGGCCATTGTCGACGGCCTTCTCTCCCGGGCCAAGACCGAGCTCCCGCGCTCGATGGTGGATGCCGAGATCGGCATGCGCCTGGAGAACCTCAAGCGGCAGATGCAGATCGACGCCGATGACAAGCTGGACCGCCTCCTCTCCTTCTCCGGCAAGACCCGCGCAGACCTCGCCGAAGAGTGGAGGCCCTCGGCCGAAAAGGCGATCACCACCCGCCTCGTCCTCGACAAGCTTTCGGAGGAAGGCAAATACGAGTGCTCCGAGGCCGATCTCGAGGCCGAGTTCAAGCGCCAGGCTGAGGAGAACTCCATATCGGTCGACGAGGTGAAGGCCGAGTACGAGAAGCGCAATTCCATGGAATACCTGAAGGACCGCATCAAGGAGGACAAGCTCATGGACGACATCCTCGCGGCCGCCAAGGTCAAGAAGGGCAAGAAGCAGCGCTACATGGACTTGATCAAGGAGAATGAGTAAGTTTCTTTACGGCTCGCGCAAAATCGGCCGAGTCTAGATATAGCCACGACAAGAGGTGCAGCAATGGACGAGAGAATGCATAACCTTGTGCCCATCGTAATCGAGCAGACGGGCATCGGGGAGCGGTCGTACGACATCTACTCCAGGCTGCTCAAGGACAGGATCGTCTTCATCGACGGCGAGATCAACGACCTCACCGCCGATCTGACGGTCGCCCAGCTCCTCTTCCTCGAATCCCAGGACCCGGAGAAGGACATCTCCATCTACATCAACTCCCCCGGAGGCTCGGTGACCTCGGGTCTTGCCATCTATGACACGATCCAGTGCATCAGGCCCGACGTGCAGACCTTTTGCCTCGGGCAGGCGGCCTCAATGGCCGCCCTTATTCTCGCCTGCGGTGCCAAGGGGAAGCGCTTCGCCCTGCCCTCGTCGAGGGTCCTGATCCACCAGCCCTGGGGCGGGGTGTCGGGCCAGGCATCAGACATAAGCCTTCAGGCGCGGGAGATCGTACGCCTCAAGAAGCTCACGATCGACTACTTCGCCGCAGCCGCGGGCAAGAGCAGGGAGATCGTCGCCGCGGACATGGAGCGCGACTTCTTCATGTCCCCCGAGGAGGCCAAGGCATACGGCCTGGTCGACGCGATCTTCGAGCGGAGGAAGCATGGCCAAGCAGAAGGGAAATAACCCAACCGAGGACCGCACCTGCTCCTTCTGCGGGAAGAGTGCGGAGTTCGCCCGACGGCTCATCGCTGGTCCCGGGGTCTTCATCTGCGATGAATGCGTCAAGGTCTGCGACCAGATCCTCTCCGAGGACGAGAACGAGATAGCCGCCGGCTTCACGGGCGAAGTGCCCAAGCCGCGCGAGGTCAAGGAATACCTCGACCAATATGTCGTGGGACAGGAGTACGTGAAACGGGCCCTATCCGTCGCTGTCTACAACCACTACAAGCGCATCGCCCACGGCCGCGACCATGCCTCCGAGGTCGAGATCGAGAAGTCGAACGTCCTCCTCATAGGCCCCACGGGCACTGGCAAGACCCTGATCGCCCGTACCCTCGCCAAGAAGCTCAAGGTCCCCTTCGCCATGGCCGACGCGACGACCCTCACCGAGGCTGGCTACGTCGGCGAGGATGTCGAGAACATCCTCCTCAAGCTGATACAGAACGCGGGCGGGAACATCAGCGCAGCCGAGCGCGGCATCGTCTACATCGACGAGATCGACAAGATCGCGCGCAAGGGCGAGAACATCTCGATAACCCGCGACGTGTCCGGGGAGGGGGTCCAGCAGGCCCTCCTCAAGATCATTGAGGGCACAACAGCCAATGTGCCTCCCCAGGGCGGCCGCAAGCATCCCCAGCAGGAGTACCTGCGCATCGACACGACCAACATCCTCTTCATCTGCGGGGGGGCCTTCGTGGGCCTCGACAAGATCATAGAGAGCAGGGTTGCCCAGCACGCCCTTGGCTTCGGGGCCGACGTGAAGCCGCGCGGGGACAAGGACATCCATGCCCTCTTCCAGCAGCTCCATCCCGACGACCTCATAAAGTTCGGCATGATCCCCGAGTTCATTGGGCGCCTGCCCATCCAGGTTTCATTGAGCGACCTCTCGAGGGAGGACCTCAAGCGGATCATCACCGAACCCCGGAACGCCGTGCTCCGCCAGTATCAGGAGTCCATGCGCATCGACGGCGTCGAGCTCAGCTTCGACGAGGGTGCGGTCGCGGCCATCGCCGACAAGGCCCTCGCGAGGAAGACCGGCGCGCGCGGCCTTAGGTCCATCGTCGAGGCCCTCATGATGGACGTCATGTACGACATCCCCTCGATCGAGGGCGCCAAGCGGGTGGTCGTGACGCGAGACACAGTCGAGGGCCGCGTCGCCCCTGCCGTAGAGATCCTCCAAAAGAGCGCGTGAACCTCATAGAGGCAATACGGGGAAGCTCGACCCTCGAGCTTCCCCTGGTCTATGTCCGCGATGCGGTCGTGTTCCCCAAGGCGATAGTACCCCTCCTCGCAAGCACGAAATTCGCGGTGGCGGCGGTCGAAGAGGCGCTTCGCGGGGAGAAGCGGGTAGTCGCGGCCCTCCTCAAGAGCCTCGGCGACGAGAAGAGCGCCGAGATTGAGGTCCACGGAGTAGCCACGATCGCCCGTATCGTCCAGCAGGTCAGGCTCGCGGACGGCTCGATACGCCTTCTCGTTGAGGGCGAGTCGCGGGTGAGGGTGAAGCGGACCGTGTTCAGGAAGGACCATCTGGCCGCCGTCGTCGAGCCCATGGATGGCGAGGCCGGGAAAGCCCCCGCGAAGGGAGAGGCGCAGAAGGACGGCCAGTCCGACGCCTCGCTGCGCCTGGTGAGGCGCTCCTTCGCCCAGTACGCCGAGCTCGCGAAGAAGATACCGGCCGACGTGGTCACCGCCGCCGAGAAGTCCGAGTCGCCGAATGAGTTGTGCGATCTCGTGGGTAATGCCCTCCCCATCAAGAGCGAGAAAAAGCAGGAACTTCTCGCAGGCGAGGATCCAAACGCACGCCTCGAGTGCGTCGAGGCGGCCCTCGAGAGCGAGATTGAGCTTCTCAACCTCCAGAGGAAGATCAGCGCCAAGGTCAAGAACCGCCTCGACCGCAACCAGCGCGAGTACTTCCTCCAGGAGCAGCTCAAGGAGATAAACAGGGAGCTCGGCAAGGACGGGGAAGAGTCCGAAGTCAAGGAAATCGAGCGTAGCCTGCTGGCCAAGAATCCTCCCAAGGAAGTGCTCGACAAGGCGCGCAGGGAGCTCTCGAGGCTCGCCAAGCTACAGCCCTTCTCCCCCGAGGCGGGGGTCCTTAGGGTGTATTCGGAGTGGCTCGCCGACCTTCCCTGGTCCGAGAAGAGCAAGGACAACCACGACCTTAGGCGCGCAGCCCGGGTCCTCGACGAGGACCACTACGGGATGGAGAAGCCCAAGGAGCGCATCCTTGAGTTCATCGCCGTTCGCCAGCTTTCCGAGCGTGCCAGGGGGCCGATACTCTGTCTCGTGGGCGCGCCGGGGACGGGCAAGACATCCCTCGGACGCTCCGTCGCGCGGGCCCTTGACCGCTCCTTCGTCCGGATCAGCCTGGGGGGCCTGCGTGACGAGGCCGAGATCCGCGGCCACAGGAAGACCTATGTCGGAGCCCTCCCTGGCAAGATCATCCAGTCCATGAAGAAGTCGGGTACGACAAACCCGGTCTTCCTCCTCGACGAGATCGACAAGATGTCCTCGGACTTCAGGGGCGACCCGGGATCGGCCCTGCTCGAGGTCCTCGATCCGGAGCAGAACTCGACCTTCACCGACCACTACCTCGAGCTCCCCTACGACCTGTCGAACGTGATGTTCATAACGACCGCGAATTCCCTCCACGGCATCCCCTACCCCCTCCTCGACCGAATGGAGGTCATCGAGGTCCCTGGCTACAGCGAGTTCGAGAAGCTCGAGATCGCTAGGAAGTTCATAGTGCCCAAGCAGCTCGCCGAGAACGGGCTGGGCGGAAGCAAGGTCAGGTTCCGTGACGCCGCCATCCTCGAGATCGTTCGCCACTATACGATGGAGTCGGGAGTGCGCAACCTCGAGCGAGAGATCGCCCGCGTGGTGAGGAAGCTGGCGCAGGAGGCCGTCGAAAAGGGCCTTGCCGAGGATTCCGACGGACTCTCGGCCTGGTCGGTGGTGGTCACCCAGAAGCGCATCAACTCCCTCCTCGGAAAGAGGCGACGCGAAGAGGACCTGGTCTTCATGGAACCCAAGGCCGGTGTCGGCTACGGCCTGGCCTGGACGGAATCGGGCGGGACCCTCCTCCCGGTCGAGGCCCTGATCTTCGAAGGCGACGAAGGCCTCATCCTCACCGGCAACCTTGGCGATGTCATGAAGGAAAGCGCCAGGGCCGCCCTGAGCTTTATCCGCTCACGCGCGGCCGACTTTGGCTTGGTCGAGGCCGACTTCAGGAAACGGGCAATCCACATCCATGTCCCCGAGGGCGCGATACCCAAGGACGGGCCATCAGCCGGCATCACCCTTGTCGCGACCCTGGTCTCGGCCTTCACCGGCGTCGCGATCGAGCCCGGCTTTGCCATGACGGGCGAGATAACCCTCACCGGCCGGGTTCTACCCGTCGGCGGCGTGAAGGAGAAGCTCCTGGCCGCACATAGGAACAAGATCAGACAGGTCATCCTCCCGGCCGGCAACCGCAAGGACCTCGACGACATTCCTGCCGAGGTGCGAGAGGCGCTTTCCTTCACCTTCGCGTCCTCGGCCGCTGAAGCCCTCGCCGCCCTCTTCCCTGCAGGGACCCCCAGGAAGGCCGGCCCGGTTCGCCGAGCTACCAAGCCAAAGCCACCAGAAGGGCCATCCACCGAAAACCCGCCCGCTTGACTTGAAGCCTCGCGGGGACCTATCTTTCATCCTACCGGGGTGGTGCGGTCCGCCCGTTGGGTAGCGTGGGGCTTCGGCTTCGCGCGAGGGCCGCGCCTGAGATGACACCCGATGAACCTGATCCGGGTAATGCCGGCGGAGGGAGCCATGCGCTACCGCACATGCGGCCGTGTCTACGGCCGCGTCCTGACCATCCTTTCATTCCTTGTACTTGCCCTTTCATCCTGCTCGAGGGCCGAGCCTCCGGAACTCCTCGTCTATACCTACGATTCCTGGGTGGCAGACTGGGGAGCCGGACCCAAGGTGGCAGAGGCTTTCAAGAAGCAGAGTGGCATCGAGGTCAAGTTCGTGGCGAAGGGCGACGGCGGCCAACTCGTCTCGGCCCTGATCACCGAGTCCGGCAGGCCGGAGGCCGACGTGGCCCTGGGCCTCGACAACATCCTCGGGAAGAAGGCCCTCGACGCGAGGCTCTTCGCGGCCTACAAGCCCGCAGGCGCCGACTCCATCGCGAAGGAGCTCGTCCTCGACTCCTCATGGCGGCTCACGCCCTATGACTACGGCCACTTCGCGATCATATGGGACAGCCAGAAGCTCGCGAAGCCGCCGGCCAGCCTCGAGGATCTGACCCGGCCCGCGTTCGCGAAAAAGCTCATCATCATGGATCCACGGACCTCGACACCGGGACTCGGCTTCCTGGCATGGACCGAGGCCGTCTACGGGCCTCAGTGGAAGGACTACTGGGCCAGGCTCAGACCGAGCGTCCTCGCGATGACTCCAGGATGGGATGCCGGCTACGGCCTCTTCATCAAGGGGGAGGCGCCCCTTGTCCTCTCATATGCGACAAGCCCCGCCTATCACAAGGAAGAGGAGAAGACAGACCGCTACGTGGCTTTGAGTTTCCCCGAAGGCCACGTGATGCAGGTCGAGGGCGCGGGCATCCTCAATGGCGCGAAACACCGGAGGAACGCCGAGAAATTCATGGATTTCCTCGTTTCCACTGAATGCCAGCAGCTTCTTCCCCTCACCCAGTGGATGTATCCGGTCAATCCGAAGGCCGTCCTCCCCGCCAGCTACTCGGCGGCCATAAGGCCGGCGAAGACCCTCGCCACGGACGCGGCGACAAGCGTCGCCGACGCTCCCCTGGCTGCCGACATCCTCTCAGCCTCGAAGTGAAGCCGGCAAAGCCGGATCTGGCCCGGCCCGGGATCATCGGGCCGAGGCTTGTCCTCGCCGCGGTCGTCGCCCTCGCCCTGGCCCCCGTGGCGGCCATCGCCTACGGCTCGATGGCGGGAGCCGGCCCGGGCGCCGGCCTCCTCTCCCCCTTCGCCGCGGCCGGCCAGGCTCTCACGGTTCCGCGCAACGCGCGCGCCCTCGCCTTCAGCCTCGAGCAGGCCCTGATGAGCGCGCTCGCGGCCCTCGCCCTTGGCCTTCCCGGCGCATGGCTCGTCGCGCACTACGACTTTCCCGGAAGGAGGCTGCTCAAGGCCCTGTCCGCCGTACCCTTCAGCGTGCCACCCCTCCTCGTGGTCCTCTCCTTTGTCCTGTACTTCGGAAGGTCGGGCTGGATCAACCGCCTCTCGATGATGGCCTTCGGCCTGTCCGAGCCTCCCTTTACCTTCCTGTACGGCTTCTGGGGGATCGTCCTGGTCCACGGCTTCTACAATTTCCCCATAGTGCTGCAGACCGTCGGCGAGGTCTGGGCGCGCATCCCGCGCGACCGCGAGGAATCGGCACGTCTCCTAGGCGCGGGGAGGCTCAGGGCCTTCGCAACGGGCACCCTGCCTTCCCTCGCCCCGGCCATCGCCCAGGCGACTGGCTTGGCCTTCCTGTTCTGCTTTTTCAGCTTCGCAGTCGTCCTTGTCTTCGGCGGCCTCACCGGCTCGACCCTCGAGGTCGAGGTGTACCGCCGCGCCCGGATCGAGGCCGACCCAAGCGGGGCGGCCGCGATAGCACTGCTGGAAAGCGCCGTGGCAATGGCCGTGGTCGCCCTCATCGGCCTGGCCGAGGGCAAGAATTCCGCCGCGAGAAGGGGGGGCACACCTGTGAAGCGGGAGAGGCCGGCAGGCTGGTCGGCCATCGCCCTCCTGGCCTACGCCAGCCTCATCGCTGTCTTCTTTTTCGGTCCACTGGCCGCCCTCGCCGTCGAGGCCTTCACCGTCAGCGGCCCGCCAGGAGAGGCCGCCCGCGCGGGATTCGGAAATTTCGCGAGGCTGTTCGCCAGGGCCGGCTTTCTTTCATCCCTCGCCGACACCGCTGTCACCGCCCTTCCCGCGGCCTTCCTCGCGGCCTTCGCCGGGAGCCTCGCGGCTGTGGGCATGGGCCGGAAGGACTTCCGAGGCAGGGGCCTCGCCGGCCTGCCACTCGCGATATCGGGCATCGTGGCAGCCCTCGGCTGGTCCCTCATCTTCCCCGACGGGGGCAACGCCCTCGTGGTTCCCGTCCTCGCCTTCACGGCCCTTCCCTTCGTCATCAAGTCGGTCTCGGGGGCCCTGGCGACCCTAGAGCCTGGGCCCGGCCTCGCCGCTAGGACCCTTGGGGCCTCGGCCTTGCGGGCCACGCTCACCATAAAGTTCCCCGCGGTCGCCCCCGCCATCCTCGCGGCCGGAGCCTTCTCCTTCGCCATATCGGCAGGCGATCTCAACGCCCCCCTGGTCCTCGGAAGGGGGAGCTTCCAGCCGATTCCCATCCTCATGTACCGCCTCACTTCCTCCTACCGTTTTTCCGAAGCCTGCGCCGCCGGCCTTGTGCTGGCCCTGATGACCGGCCTGGTATTCTTCGCAAAGGACGGAGGCTCAGATGCTCGAGCTTAGGGGACTCGCCAGGACCATGGGCGATTTCGCCCTGAATGTCGATCTCGAGCTCGCATCGGGGGCGATAGGCGCCATCCTCGGTCCCTCTGGCTGTGGGAAGTCCACCCTCCTGCGCCTTGTCGCCGGCCTGGAGCATCCCGAGGCTGGAAGCATCGAGCTTGAGGGCAGGAGGCTTGATTCCCTCCCACCTGAGGCCAGGGGAGTGGGCCTTGTCTTCCAGGACTTCGCGCTGTTTCCAAACATGAGCGCCTTGAGGAACATCGAGTACGGGCCCAGGATGAGGGGCGAGCCAAGGGCAGGGCGGGAGGCCAAGGCAAGGCTGCTCGCCTCCTCCCTTGGCCTCTCGGCCCTCCTTGAAAGACAGCCTTCCTCGCTCTCGGGCGGAGAACAGCAGCGGGTCGCCCTCGCCAGGACTCTCGCGGCCGAACCGCGGCTTGTCCTCCTGGACGAGCCCCTCTCATCCCTGGATGCCGGCCTGCGAAGGCGACTTCGCGGGGAGATCGCCGAAAGGCTCAGGGAAGCGGGAGTGATGGCCCTTCACGTCACCCATGATGTGGAAGAGGCCCTTGCCATCGCCGACCGCGTCTACCTTATGGAGAACGGAAGGATCACCGAAACGGGCAGCCCCGAGGAGGTCTACCTTAGGCCGAGGCTGGCCTCCACCGCCCGCTTCGTGGGCCGAGGGCCCGTGATCCCTGCCGAACCGGGCTCGCCTGGGCTCCTGCGGACCGCCCTTGGAGATTTCGCCTGGCCGATCGGAGTCGGGCCCGGGGGGCCAGGAAGGCTGGCCCTGTTCTTCGCGGCCGATGCCGGGAACCTCCTTCCCTGGGCCGAGGCGGGTAGGCCCAACACCCTGAGGGGCAGGGTCGTGTCGGCATCCTTCCTCGGGCGATGCAGACGAGTCGTAATGGATTGCGGCCAGCTCATCCTCGAGCTTGACCTCGACCCGGGGGCCATGCCCAGAAGGGGCGAGAACCTGTGCTTCGATATTCCTCCGGACAGATGTATGCTTGTCACGGAGGAGGGATGAGTCGATGGAACATCTTGGTGATATCGCTGGCGGCAGGATCCTGCTTGCCCGAGGCGACATCACGGAGTTCGAGGGTCATGCGATAGTCAACGCGGCGAATTCCAGCCTCCTCGGTGGGGGCGGGGTCGACGGCGCGATCCACAGCGCCGGGGGGCCGGCGATCCTCGAGGCCTGCCGCGAGATCAGGGCCGCGACCTGGCCAGATGGCCTGCCAGCTGGAAGGGCCGTGCTGACGGTGAGCGGGAGATTGGCCGCCGGCGCCGTCATCCATACCGTGGGGCCGGTCTGGCGGGGCGGCTCGCGAGGCGAGAGTGGCATACTGGCCTCCTGCTACCACAGCTGCCTCCTCCTCGCCTCGGCACGGGGATTCGCCTCGATCGCCTTCCCGGCGATATCGACCGGGGCCTATGGCTACCCGAAGGACGGCGCCGCCCGCGTCGCCTTCGCGGCGATATCTGAGTTCCTGGCCCAGAGCGAGCTTCCAAAGACCGTCACCCTCGTGTTCTCCAGCCAGGCCGACGCCGCCATCTTCCACGCCGCCACACTCTGATCGGGCCCGGACTCCGGGAGCCTTTAGGGGTTCCGGGAAGACTCCAGGCCGTATTCCTTGATCTTGTTGAGCAGGGTCCTTCGGCTGATGCCGAGCTCGGCGGCCGTCCTCTCTCTGTGGTAGGAGTTGCGAGCCAAGGCCGAGGCGATGGCGCGGCGCTCGAGCTCGGCGAGACTCATGGCCTCACCCGAGTCGAGGAGGGAGGCTCCCCCGCCGCGTGTCGAGGAATCCCCGTTGCCCCCCGCACCCAAGGAAGGCGCGAAGAACTGGAGGTCCCTCGCTGCGATGACCGAGCCCTCGGAGAGGATGAGGGAGCGCTCGATGGCGTTTTCGAGTTCCCGGACGTTGCCGGGAAAGCGGTGGTGCTCGAGGAGGGCCAGGGCTCCGGGGGAAAAGCCGTCGATCTTGCGGCCAAGCTCGGCCGCTATCTTGCCGAGGAAGTATCCCGCGAGAAGGGGCACGTCGCCTCCCCGCTCCCGAAGTGGCGGCATGTGTATCCGGATCACGTTGATGCGGTAGTAGAGGTCTTCCCTGAAGCGGCCTTCCCTCACCGCCGCCTCGAGATCGCGGTTGGTCGCGGCGACAAGCCTGGCGTCCACGGGAACGCCCCTGAGGCCACCGAGCCTCTGCACCTTGCGCTCCTGGATGGCCCTGAGGATCTTTACCTGCAGATGCAGGGGCAGCTCCCCGATCTCGTCGAGGAAGAGGGTGCCGTCGTGGGCGGTCTCGAAGAGTCCGACCTTTCTTCCCTCGGCCCCGGTGAAGGCTCCCTTCTCGTAGCCGAAGAGCTCGCTTTCGATGAGGTTTTCGGGCAGGGCTCCGAGATTCACGGCGACTAAGGGCCCCTGCCTGCCCGAGCTCTCATGGATCAGCCGCGCGGCGACTTCCTTGCCCGTGCCGCTTTCCCCGGTGATGAGGACTGTCGAGGTGGCCGGACCCGCCTTGTCGATGAGCCTGAGGACCTCCTGTATGGCGGGGCTCTCCCCTACGAGGCTGACCCCATCTCCGTAGCTCCGCTTCCCCGCCTCCAGGGCGTCGCGGGAGCGTCGCTCTCCGACTGCCTTGTGGAGGCGCATGACCAGCTCTTCGGGATCAAATGGCTTGACGAGATAGTCACAGGCGCCCAGCCTGAGGGCGGACACCGCGTCGCGGATCTCCCCGTGGGCCGACATGACCATGACGGGAAGGGCAGGTCCCTCTTCCCTGGCCCACTTGAGCAGGTCGAGGCCATCGAGTCCCGGCATCCTGAGGTCGGTGAGGAGGACATCGAAGGGCTCCTCCTCGAGGAGCCTCTTGCCGGCGAGGCCGTCCAGGGCCGTCTTTACCTCGATCCCTTCTGGCCCGAGGTATTCGGCCAGGGCCTCACCCAGGCGTTTTTCGTCATCGACGATGAGGACCCGCACTAGCCCTAGCCCCTCCGGCGCCGCTCGTAGCTTGAATGTGCCGACCGCACGCCTATACTTAGACCTATGCTTGAGAATAGCGGAAAAGCAAAGATACGAGAAGCAAGCGTCGCGGGGCTCTTCTATCCCGAGGAAAGGACCGAACTCGAGGAACGGGTCGGGGCCCTCCTCGCCCTGGCGAGGCCCAGGGCAAAAGCCGCCTCGGCGATCATCTCCCCCCACGCTGGCCTCGATTATTCGGGAGACCTAGCCGCCCTCGCCTGGAAATCGGCCATGGGGCGGAGCCTGCGCCACGTGATAATCCTCGCGCCCCTGCATCGAGCCGAGGACCCCCTTGTCTACCTCCCGGAATCCGAATACTACGCGACGCCTCTCGGACCGGTACGGGTCGACCGCCGCCTCGTCTCGAACCTGAGCGACTGCGGCACGGTCTTCCAGGAGAGCGACATCCCCCATTTCGAGGAGCACGGCATCGAGGTGCAGCTGCCCTTCATGCGTCTGCTCTTCCCCGAGGCAAGCTTGATCCCGATCATCCTCGGCAAACCCAGCCCGATGACGGTCAGGGCCCTCGCGGCGGCCCTCGGCATGGTCTTCGGGCCGCGCCGCGATGAGTGCCTGGTAGTCATGTCCTCAGACCTCGCGGCAGGGGCCGACGCCCAAGGCCCGGCCGCCCGCTCCACGCGCATCCTCGAGCAGATCAAGTCGCGGGACTGGGCTTCCCTCCTCGAGCAGGGATCGAAGGACGAGCCCTTCGCCTGCGGAGGCGGATGCATCGCGGCCTACATGTCCTCTTCCCTCGCGGAAGGGACCCGATCCGTCCTCCTGGGCCGCCACGACTCCTCGGCATGCAGGGAATCGCAGGAAGAGCGCCTCGTCGAATACGCGGCCCTCGCCTTTCTCCGCGGGGAATAGCCCGCGTGACCTTTGATCTGTGCTCGGCTGACCGCTCGCTCCTGCTCGCAACCGCCCGGGAAGCTGTCGCGTCGCGGCTGGAGGGCCGAGCTCCGTCCTGGCCCGGAACCACAGAGGCCCTGATGAAGCCCTGCGGGGCCTTCGTGAGCCTGCACATCAGCGGCGGCCTGCGCGGATGCATCGGCCGTATGGTGGGAACCGATCCCCTTCTGGAAACGGTCCGCGGCATGGCCGCAGGGGCCGCCTTCGAGGATCCGCGCTTTCAGCCCCTCTCGGCCGAGGAACTCGCCAGGGTCCTCATCGAGATCACGGTCCTCTCCCCGCTCATGGACTGCCTTCCCGAGGATGTGGAGGTCGGCAGACACGGCATCTATGTCACCATGGGCTGGCATTCGGGAGTCCTCCTTCCCCAAGTGGCGACCGAACGCTCATGGAGCCGCGAGACCTTCCTCGACCAGACCTGCCTCAAGGCAGGTCTGCCGAAGGATGCCTGGCGCAGGCCAGGCATGAGGATCCAGGTTTTCGAGGGAATCGTGTTCGGGGAAGAAGGCAGCCCGCTAGGATAGGCGTTTCGTGAAGCGGACCGAGAGCTTTTCCCTCGAATAGCCCTGGGCCTCGTAGAAACGGTGGGCCCCCTCGCGCTCGGATCTCGGGCCAAGCTTTATGTACTCGAAGCCAGCGGCCCCAAGTTCACCCTCCAGGGCGGCGAATAGCCGCGCGCCATGGCCGCCACCCTGCCAGGCTTTCTCGATGGCGAAGGTCTGAAGCTCTGCGACCCGGCCCTGCCAGAGCGAGGGCTTCTCGGCCGCGTGGCCATAGCCGATGACCCCTCCGCCCAGCTCGAGCACCCAGGACCGGGTTGGAGGGCGAAGCCAGGATGGTCACGAGGGAGGCTGCTACCGCGGACTCGAGCGCTTCGTAGCCCAGCTCTTCTCGAACGATGCGCGATATCGCTGCAGCGTCCCCGATCCTGGCCCGCCGGATCCCAGGCAGGTCACCTGCGCCTTCCCTCACCGCTCGCCCCTGCGCAGGCGCTTCCGGAAATCCTTGAACCACCAGGTCCTCGCCGACTCCGCGGTCCGGAAGAGGGCGTAGGAGAAGGGTTTCAAGGGATAGTCCCAGGAACCTGGCCGATGGACAACACGTCCGCCGAAGCCCGTCTTGAATCGGTAGAGCCCGGCCATGGGATGCTCAGGATCCGCGTCCGGAGGGATGCCGAAAAAGTCATACTCCGAGCATCCTGCGGCCTTGGCGTCCCTGATGGCCGCCCACTGCAGGGCATAGGCGGGCATGAGGTTCCGCTTCTCATCGGAGGAGGCCCCATAGAGATAGACAGCCTGCTTCCCGCGGAACAGGGTGATGATTCCTGCGAGAGTCTCACCATTGTGGCTCGCGAGATAGAGCCTGAGGTCGGGTCTGGGATCAAGCCCCCTGCCCGCGGCAGTTCCGGCCCATTCCTCGGCGAGAGAAAAGAGCCGGGCATAGTAACGCTCGGGATGGAGGGCGATGCTGTCCCTGGCGGCCGTGGCCCTGTAGAGGCGGTAGAACTCGCCCAGGGCCTCCCTGCCTGCCTCGCGCACGACCACACCCTTCTTCTCGGCTAGCCTGATGTTGTACCGCCATTTTGGCTTCATCGCCGCGAGGAGCTCCTCCTCGCCGGGGCCGAGGTCAAGAAGGACGGTGTCCGGCGGCTGGACATCGGCTGCCGCACGGACCAGGGGCGCTCCAACGCCAGGCCTCTGGATCGCGGCCTTTGGCCTGCCTTCCCCGCTTTGGCCAGGGCCATCCTGGGCCTCGCCGGCGCCCTCGCCCGCCTCGTCCTCGCTTTCGGGCTCAGCGAGGTGCCATGGCGGATCGAAGCGCACGAAAAGACAGTCCCGGGGGAGGCGAGCTCGCAGGGCCTCGGCGAGGAGGCCGAGCTGTGCAGCGTCCAGCCTCCCGCACAGGGGGAGTTCGGGACCGTGGGGCAGGTAGGCGAAGCTCATGGCCCCGCCGAGACGCCTGAGGAGGACAAGGATGGGAACAGCCTGCGCCTCGCTCGCGTTGTGCGATGCCAGACCCTTCACGGAGTAGAGGGTGGCCTTCCAGCCGAACTCGGCCTTGAAGGCCCCCCAGAAGGCGGATTGCAGGAAGCCTCCGGACGGGGGCCCGCCCCGGTCCTCGACAAGCTCGATGCTCATGGCTTCATGCGGCGCCCCGGGCGGCGCTGCGGTCTCAACCGACCTCTCCCTCGGGCACCCGTGTCAAGGCGAAGCGGGAAGCACCCGCGAGGAGGCTTTTCGAGCCGATCCTGACCTCTCCTGCCTCGGCGCGAATGGCCACGGAGAAGAAGGCGTCTGCGTCGATCTCGGCCTCGCACGCGATGCCGGGATCCTGTCCCTCGAGGAGTACCCGGCTTCCCGGCTCCGCATCGCCAGCGTCGAGGACCTCGACGGCCTCCTTGCCTGCCTCGCCGTGGCGTGAGGCCGCGAGGAGCATGCCCCTGCTCTCGACACCGCGCAGCTTTGCAGACTTCAGGTTGTTGACCAGCACGATGTTCTTGCCCAGGAGCTCCTCCTCCCTGTAGAAGGGAACGAGGCCGGAGACTATGACGCGATCTGTCCCAGATCCATCGTCGAGGGTCTCGATGTAAAGCTTGTCGGCCTTGGGGTGGCGCTCGATCTTCACGATCTTCGCCACGCACAGGTCGACTATCTTCGCGAAGCGCTGCTCGATCGAAAGCTCGGCGAAGAGCGCTGGCTTGGCGGGTTTCTCCTCCTGGACCTTGGCCGGAGCCGCCCCTGCCTCGGGAGCCTTGCCCGGAGCGACAGTGGTAGATCCGGAGGACGTGTTTGCCGCCGCGGTCGCGGCCTTCTCATCCCTGACCAGGCGCTCCGCCTGGGAACCGGAAAAACGGTCGCGCAGGGCAGCGACGAGATCATCCTCAAGCTTGGCGAAGAGGACCTCGGTCCTGGGGACCCGGTCCACTCCGGATAGCTGGCCGACATCGGCCCAGCTCAGGCCCCCCGGGCCAAAGCCCTTCCCGAGGAAGGAGGCGAGCCTGTCTGCCGCGTGGGGCATGAAGGGGTGGATGATGATCGCGAGATCGCGGAGCAGGAAGCAGAGGTCGCGGATGAGGGAGGCTGCCTTGGCTGGATCGCTCGTCCTGGTCTTCCAGGGCTCGCCGTCCTGGAAGCGCTTGTTCGCGATGTCGGAAAGCTCGAAGGCCGCGCGGAAGGCGTCGCGCAACTCGGCCCTGTCGAGGTGGGCGGCGATGCGGAGCTCTATCTCGCGGGCCAGCTTCCAGAAACCCTCGTCGCTCTCCCCCTCGGGGACCTTTCCGTCGTAGTAGCGGCTCACGAAGGTGAGGGTCCGGTTGGCGAGGTTGCCGAGGTTGCCGATGAGCTCGCCGTTCACCTTCTCCTGGAAGTCGGCCCAGGTGAAGGTGGTGTCGCTTTTCTCGGGCCGGTTGAAGAAGATGTAGAAGCGCCAGATGTCGGCTGGAATCCCGGACTCGACGGCGTCGCTGCCGAAGACGCCGACCCCCTTGGACTTCGAGAACTTCCCCGCCTCGTAGTTGAGGTACTCGGTGCTCGACATGTGGTGGAGCATCGTCCACTTCCTGCCCGAGCCGAGGAGGCTCGAGGGGAAGATGACAGTGTGGAAGGGGATGTTGTCTTTGCCAATGAACTGGAAGAGCTCGGTGTCCTCGCCAGCCATCCACCATGTCTTCCAGTCGAAGCCCTTCTCGTCGCCCAGACTGGCGGTTATGGAGATGTAGCCGATGGGGGCGTCGAACCAGACGTAGAAGACCTTGTTCTCGAAACCGCTCTTGGGCACGGGTATGCCCCACTTGAGATCTCGCGTGATGCCGCGCTCCTTGAGCCCGTCCCGGATCCATGCCTGGGTCATCTGGATGGCGTTGTTCGCCCAGAAGCCCTTAACGCTCGCCTCCTTCATCCAGGCCTCGAGCCGCGGACGGATGGCCGGCAAGTCGATATAGAGGTGGGTGGTACTGCGGGGAACGGGAGTGGCGCCGCAGGTCGAGCAGACCGGATTCTTGAGCTCGGTGGGATCAAGGAGCTTGCCGCAATTCTCGCACTGGTCTCCGCGCGCCCCGTCGTAGCCGCAGGAAGGGCAGGTGCCCCTGACATAGCGGTCGGCGAGGAAGCGCTGGTCCTTCTCGCAGAAGAGCTGCTCTATCGTCTGCTGCTTGATAAAGCCGTTCCTGTCGAGATCGAGGAAGATCGACTGGGTTATCTCTGTCTGGCGCTCGGTCGAGGTGCGCCCGAACTTGTCGAAGGCTATGCCGAACCAGGAGTAGATGTCGCGGTGCAGGGCGTGGAAACGGTCGCAGAGCTCGCGCGGGCTGATTCCTTCCTCGAGGGCCTTCGTCTCGGTGGCGGTGCCGTACTCGTCGGTGCCGCATACATAGAGGGTCTCGTAGCCACGGAGCCTGCAGAAGCGCGCGAAGACGTCGGCCGAGAGGACCTGGATGAGGTTGCCGAGGTGGGGCACGTTGTTGACGTAGGGAAGGGCCGAGGTGATCAGTCGTCGTTTCATAGCCTTGGACAATAAACGCCGGCCCCATGGGGTGTCAAGGTTTCGGCCTCCAGGCCCGGGCCTGGAGGTGGGCCTAGAAGGACACGGTGAGGGCCAGGCTCAGGGTGAGGTCCACCTCGAAGATGCCCGTCGTCCCGTCCTCGGACTGGCTCAGGGCCCCTTTCACGCTCACGGTCAGGCGCTCGGGCACGGTGAGCTTCGCCTCGTAGCTCTCGGCGAAGCTCCAGCTCAGGCCAGGTTTCGTGGCATCGGTGATCGCGCGGGAGAGCTCTGCGTCCAGCTCGAATATGGACCGCATATTCGGTGTCCGCTGCTTGAGGTCCTCGAGATAGAGGGAGACCAGGGAGGGTCCCTGATCCCCGCCCGCGGCTGCTCCTGCCGGTCCCGAGCCCTCGACCGATGCCGGGTTCCTCGGCGCCACCGTCATCCGGTAGAGGTCGAGGAGCCAGTGCCGCTCCACCCTCCGCGAGGAGGCAAGGCGGACCTTCTCGTCCCAGGACGAGGAACCCGGCATCGTCGTGAAGGAAAGGCGGTTCTCGGCGTCGAGGCGGTCGGCCTCTCCAGCGTAGAAGGTGGCGAGGTGCTGGGCCTGGATCTTCAGGCGCTCGCTGCCCTCTCCGACCACCTGGGTGAGGGTCGCCTGTATCGAGGCGAAGTACTCGTCGCTGTCGAAGGGCAGGCCGAGGGGATAGGCGCCCTCGGCGCCGAAAAGATTCAGGGAGGCGAACTTCATGTTCGAGTCCAAGATGGCCGAGTCGCTGACCACGGAGCTGCTCCGCTGGAGCTCCCTTCTGCGCGCGAGGCCCAGCGATGAGGGCAGGAAGAGGTCGTACCAATTGGAACCGAAATCCCGCGAGAGGTTGATGCCGGCCTCGGGGGCGTAGAGGGCCGAGGGGAGTTCGATTCCCCCTGGCCTTGACTGATCCGCGAAGGCCGATCGTGTCCCGGCGGAGCCGAGCTCGGCGAAGGGTACGCCAGTGTAGGCAAGGCGGATGGCAGAGAGGTCGTCAAGGAGGGTGTTGAAATCGCCTGCCAGGGAGCTGGCGCTTCCCAGCCTCTGGTCACGCCATGAGCGCTGGTAGTAGGGAGCGACCTTGAGGCCAGCTATGTCCAGCGGCAAGGTGGCCCTCGTGGTCGCGGATTGCTGGCGCGAGCCCCCCCCGGCTCCGTCCGGCTGGACCGAGCTTCCCATCGTGGCAGAGGCGAATTCCCCGGCCTCCCCGGCCCTGAGGATCGCCCCGATCTTCTCCTCCCGCCGCTCCGAGTCGGACTCGAAAGCCGGCAGGGCGTACCGATAGGCGTCGAACCAGGCCTGGCCATAGGAGGCCGGCAGGTCAGACCAGGTGCCTGGCCTGACCCTGTTGGCGACAGAAGCGTTGACGGTGGCGTTGTTCGCGGCCGCTCCGAGCCGCCCCTCCCACAGCTGGTCGAGGAGCCCGAACTCGAGGCTCGAGGCCGATGGGGTCCAGGCCGAGCGCTGCCTGGCGGAGAGGGAGATGGCGCTGCCCGCGTTGAGCGACACCGAATCCTCCCTTCCGAAGGCCCCAGACTGGGGGTTGAAGTCGAACCTGTCCTCGAGGCGGAGAGGCGAGCCCCCCCTTGGGAAGACGAGGTCGTGCCCGCCGCTCAGGGCAGGTCTGGATGCGGCTGCCGCCGATCCCCTCGCATGGGCCGCGACGGCAAGGGGTCCGAGGGCTGTGCCAAAGGAGAGGCCACCCGCCGCGAAGGAGCTGTCCTGGATGGCTCCGGCCGCGTCGGCCTGCAGGTCGATCCCGCTCATGATCGCCAGCTTGTCCGGGCCAAGGCTGAAACCGGGCTCCGCGTAGGACAGCTCTCCCCGGAACATCAGGGCTGCCCTCCCGTTCGACTCCTCGAGGAGGAGCTCGTCGACCCACAGCTCCTGACCGGCCGACAGGCCGGAGGCGGTCAGGAGGATCCTCGAGGCGGTCCTGGAGGAGTCGAATGTGGCGGCGAGGCTGCCGATCCGGGAGAGGGGCCCGCCATCGGAATCCTGGACGTAGATGCCCAGGTCCCCGTACCTGATGACAATCTTTCGCCACTTGCCAAAGTCGACAGCCGCTATGGGGACGTCGACGGCGACGGCTATCCCGGTCAGGCTGCCATCATCGAGCTGGAGCCGCAGGCTCCCCAGCATCGGCGCGGCATTCGCCACTGTCCTTACGAAGAAGGAGAACTGCTTGAAGCTCGGATAGGGGGGCAGGTCGACGATCTCGTAGATCGAGGCCGAGAGCGAGGCCCCGGCGGTGATCCTGAGGGCCATCTGGGTCGACCCGTCCCGATGCAGCTCGTCGACGAGCTGGGGGAAGCGGGAGCCAAGCTCGTTCTCGGGGACCTGGGCGACAGCGGCGTCCGAGGCCCCCGTGGGCCTGAAGGAGCTCGTGTAGGTCCCTGCGGCCTCCATGCCCTCGATCCTGTACCTGCCCGAGGCCTCGTCCTGCGTGTAGCTCGCGGCAACTGCAGCCGAATGCTTGAGCCGGGATCCCGAGTCCTTCTCGCCCACGGTGAAGGTGACCGTGCCTGGGTTGCTCACGCCGCCCTGCGCATAGCTTGTTCCCGGCAGGGCCCAGCGAAGGCCGAGGGCAGCCCAGGCGCTCGAGTCCTCGCCGAGCTTCCAGGTCCCCCCGACGGCTGCCGCGAGGCTTCCCGCCCGCCTCTCCGAGGTCTCCCTGAGGTAGCTCACGTCGATCTCCTCGGCAAGGCCAGGAGGCGAGGCGAGGCTGAGCCTGCCGTTGTCAGTGTCCACGGAGAAGGCGAAGTCGGGGACACCGTTGCGCAGGACCTCGACCGAGCTTGCGATGACATCCTTGTCCACCGTGATGTACTCCGAAGTGGCGAAGGTCCTGACTACAATGGCCTTCGTGTAGACCGGGGCGGCGGTCCTCGCCGCTGTCGAGGAGAAGTCGGTCGTGTAAAGCCAGTCCATCGCCGCCGGCGAGGCCTCGAAGGGCCTCATGTACTGGGCGGAGGGGGCGGCGCCTGCCGCCGTACCCGGATTGCCCGCGCTCCCCGCATGGAGGATCTCAATGAAGCCCGAGTCGTCGATGCGGGCCTCGAAGGAGGGGTCCCTGAGCCCCGAGGCCGTGTCGCGGACAAAGGCCTCGGCGCTGCCCGAGCTTGCCGTCGTCGCATAACGCGAGAGCACCTGGAGGGCGGGATCGAGATCGGTGCCGGATCGGAAGTCGGGGTCGTAGAGCAGGTCTGTCGGCCTGCCCCCGATCGACACGACAGGGCTGCCCGCGTGCGCGAAGCCCCCGGCTACCTCGTTGTAGGTCCCGACAACCCGGGTCTTTGCGGCGCTCGCGAGCTGCACGAGGCCTGTCACCGAGGAATAGGAGTACTCGGCCTGGTCGAGCCTGCGGTAGAAAAGGCCGTCGCTGCCCGCGAAGCTGCCGCTCGTGCTCTGAACATAGACAAGGAGGTTCGTGACGGGCCTGGACTCGGTGGCGAAGTACTTGCCCGGGATGAAGGAGGCCGGGGAGACATCGGCATCGGTCACCTCGGCGCTTCCCACAAAGCGCTTCGTGACCCGGTCTGCCTGATCGTAGCGCACCATGGCGCGACCCTCGAAATTGCCGCTCGCAGCGAGGGCCGATGCGCCGAAGGACCGATAGGAGCCCACGCCGAAGGAGAGGAAAGGCATGTCGGGAAAGGATATCTTGTCGTTGCCAACCCTGAGCTCCTTCAGGGTGTCCTCCTCACCGCCGCGATAGCCGACCGAGTAGAGGGCCTGTGAGACGTCCTCGGTCACCCGAGCCTCGACGAAGAGTTTCTTGAAGAGCAGGAATGAAAGGAAGAGGTCGGGATGCTGGGTGAAGAGTATGGGCTGGGCCCTGGCAAGCTGCAGTCCGCCTCCGGGAATGGCCTGGATCCCTGTGGTTCCGAAAAGGCTGGCCTGCCATGAGCCGCGGACCAACAGTTCGGCGTCAAGGCCGCCGAGCTTGGCCTCAAAGAGGCTTGATGGCGCCTCGGGTGGAAGGCTCGTCGGAAGTACGGCTCGGGTTCCAGGCTGGGCGCTGCCCGGCACCGCGGTCCCGGCGCTCTGCGCGGCAGCGAGGGCCGACGCAAGCATGATGAGGGCCACAGCGAGGCGGCGTCGGCTTCTCTTTGCCATAAAGTCCCGGTATAATACCTGATGCGGTCTGTGAAAGAAAGCCGTGCGAGGAGAAGGCCATGGTCGTCTCGATGATCCAACTGGTTCTGGAGCTCCCCGAGGTAGGCACGATCAAGGACAAGAGAAGGATTGTGAGCTCTGTCAAGGAGAGGCTCAGGAGGAAGTTCCGGGTCTCCTGCGCCGAGGTCGACCTCCTCGATTCAATCCGCTTTGCCCATCTCGGTGCTGCCCTGGTCTCCAATTCCCGGGAGTTCGGCGAGGGGGTCATGAACAAGGCCCTCTCCTTTGTCGAGGACGGCTTCGCCCTGCGCGTCCAGGATGCGCAGATCCATTCCGAACAATACTAAAACGAGAGGAGGTCCACACCGTGCCAAGCCATCCCACCCCGCACCCGCCCCAGCGCCGCAAGCTCGTGGCCGCAATGCTTGCCCTCGCCGCCCTGTCTCTGGCTTCCTGCGTCGGGGTCGACGCGACGGCGAGCATCGCCAGGGACGGCTCGGGAACCTTGCAGCTCCACTACACCATCTCGAAGATGGCAGTGTCCTTCGGTGCCCTCGAGGCCAATGCGAAGCTCCTGCCTTTCCCCGTCTCGAGGGAGGATTTCGACAGGACGGTGAGCGGCATCGATGGCCTCAGCCTTTCCTCCTATTCCCAGAAAGAAGAGGCGGAGGACCTCATCGTCGATGCCACCCTCGCCTTCACGACCACAAAGAGCCTCGCCGCCTTCCTTGACCCAAAGGGTGAGAGGGCGAGCTTCCTCGAAGAAGGAGGAAAGCGGAGGCTCGATCTTGTGATGGCCGGTGGGGTGGCTGCCCTTGATCCCGAGCTGAAGAAGATTGTCGACGTCGCCTTCGAACGCTACAGCATCTCTCTGGTCCTCAGGCTCCCCACGCCTGTGACTTCGCCCGGCACAGGCAAGGCGAGCAGCGACGGACTTAAGGTCGACTGGTCGAGCCCAGTGGTCGCCCTGATCGAGAGCCCCAGCAAGGTAGTATGGACGGTAACATGGTAGAGCGCAGGTTCTCGAACGCGGCGGGCAAGGCCCTCCTGCTCGCTATCCTGCTCGCTATCCTCCTCGCATCCGGATCCATCCCCTCAAGTTCCCAGACCGACCCGGCCAACCAGGCCCGGGAAGCCGAGACTCTGCTCGCAAAGGCCAGGGACGCGATAGACTCGAACCACCTGTCGGAGGGCATCAGGTCCTATGTGGGCGTCATTGCCCTCTTCGAGGATTCCGGTCTGGCCGAGGCTAGGCCAGCCGCCGATGCCGCAGCCTCCGAGCTCGCGAGGATCGGGGCCAGACTCTCCATCGAGCCCGCAGGGGAATGGCTCGACGCCAAGGGCACGCAGCTCGCCGGCCTGACCAGCCTCGTCGGGAAACCCGGCGCCCTCGCCCCGGGGCTGTACCTCTACGAGAACTTCGGCTCGGGCAAGTCGCCTGTCCCCGATGCGCCGATCCATTTCGAGTTCACGAAGAACACAGGGAGCATCGTCGGCCTCGTGAGCACTGACGCGTATGGCAAGGCCAACACGACAGTGACCCGCCTTGACGAGCCCGGCAAGGAGGCGGTCGTCCGCGCATACCCCGTCTTCAGCGCGAGGGGGAAGAGCTACGCGTTCAAGAGCGTCTTCCGCGATTTCGCCTTCCTGCCCTCGGCTAAGGTGGCGCGAATCGTGGCCTTCGCATCTTCAGAGCTGGGCCAGGCTGGGGATCCTCTGACCGTCGATACCCTGGTCTCGGCCCTCGAGAGCTCAGGCTTCAAGCTCACGCCCTACAACGGTGCACTCGAGGCCGAGGGATTCCGCAAGGCCCTTGGAGGCGACCCTGCAGCCCTCGCGGCGATCGGGGCCGACGCCTCCTCACCCTATGTCGCCCTCGCCCTTGTCGAGGTTGGCGAGATCAGGCAGATGGAACTCAACGGCAAGAAGTACAACATCTTCTCGGGCCAGGCGCGGGCGAGCTTCCGGATAGTGCGGGCCGACGGGCACGCTGTCTGGGCCCTGCCCCTCGAGGGCATCAGGGCCCAGGGAGGCAGCAGGGAAGCCGCGGTGGCCGACGGTTACAGGCGCGCGAGAGAGGCCCTGATGGCTGAGCTGCGCAAGCGCTCGGCCCAGGTCGAGGACGCCCTCGCGAAGGACTAGTGGGCCTTCCCTCCCCCGGGACCCTCGCCTCCCTTGCCCTTGGAGCCCCTGGCCTCCTCTCCTCCCAAGGGGCCCCTCCTGTCCCTCCCTATCAGCCTAGCCCTTGTGACCTTGCCGAGCCCCTTCTGCTCGATCTCGAACACGGCGGTCTCGGCCCTGCGGCGCCTCTCGTTCCCGTCGGAGAACAGCTCGCCCTGGACCTCGCCTGAGTCGCTCTCGAGGTCGGCGAAGCCAAGCCCTATGAGGCGTATCTCGGTTCGGCCGTCCCAGGAGCGGGCTAGCAGTGCGAGGGCGTCCTTGAAGGCGTCCTCGGCCGCCAGGTAGTAGGAACGGCGCGTTGAGCGCCTTGAGAGGGTCGTGAAATCGTGGAGGCGGAGCTTGAGGGTGACAGTGCGCGAGCGCAGTCCCTCTGACCAGAGCCTGTAGGACAGCTCGTCTGCGAGGCCCATCAAAACCGCCTCGATGCTCTCTCGCTCGCAGATGTCGCGCTCGAAGGTTGTCTCGGCGCTCATTGACCTGCTTTCGATCTCGCCGCCCATGATGCCCGGATCGCGGCCCCGCACCGCGCTGTATATGAACTGGCCACCAGCCTTCCCGAAAAGCGAGGAGATCTGTGCCTGGCCCAGGGAGACGAGTTGGGCGATGCTGGCTATCCCGAGCTCCCTGAAGCGTTCCTGGGTCTTTTGCCCCGCACCCCAGAGCTTGGACAGGGGCAGGGCAAGCATGAAGGCCTCCTCACCGCCGGGCTCGACGATGACAAGGCCGTCTGGCTTGCGGAGGCCCGAGGCGATCTTGGCGACATAGGGATTCGGGGCTATCCCGACCGAGATGCTGAGGCCGCTCGCGGCCCTCACCCTTTCTTTGATGAGCCTCGCCGCTCCCGCAGGCTCGCCCCAGAGCCTCTCGGTTCCCGTCATGTCGAGGAAGGCCTCGTCGACCGATACCCGGCGCATGTCGGGCGTGAAGCCAGCGAAGCACTCCATGACGGCGGCGGAGAGCTCGGCGTAGCGCTCCATCCTCACGGGAAGGTAGACGCCCTGTGGGCATCGCTTGAAGGCCTCCGATATTGGCATCGCCGAATGGACCCCGAAGGCCCGGGCCTCGTAGGAGCAGGTCGAGACCACACCGCGATGGCCAGGGCTCGCCCCGACGATCACCGGCCTGCCCGCGAGGGAGGGATTGTCCAGCTGCTCGACAGAGGCGAAGAAGGCATCGATGTCGATGTGGAAGATGAGCCTGCTCACCGGGCAGCTCCTGCCGATATCTCGGTCGATGCGAGGACCTGGAACTGCCCGGGCTTGGGCGAGGAGCCGTCGGGGAAGAGCCATACGGCCGGAGGGGACAGGTAGATGGCCCTCGCGAGCAGCCCGGCCCTGAAATCCCCGGGGACGGTCAGGGCGATATCGACAGCAGGTCCCGGGTTGACACCGACGTCGATGCTGGCGGAGTGCCCATCGAGAGCGACGCGGAAGGGGAAGTTGCAGTCATAGATATGGAGCTCGGTTTCCGATTGGATGTTCAGCGACAGGCCGTATGGAGCCTCCGTGAAGGAAAGGCCGATGTGCTCAGTGACTCGGTCAAGAAAGAGGTCCCGCGACTCGCGGAACCTCAGCCTCTTGCTTTCGTCGGCTCCCGAGAGCAGGGTGTGGTCCCCCAGGGATTCGTAGCCGATCGGAAACCCAGCCCTCCTGATCGTCCCCTTGCCAAGCCTGCGCTCTGCGCTGAGCACGGCGGAAAACTGCCCCGAGTCCTGGTCGACGGTCTCGGAAATGCCGAAGGGAGAGGCGGCCCCGGGGCCGGCCCTCGCCGGACCAAGGACCGCATAGGCGAGAAGGAGTCCCTCCAGGGCCAGGGCGCAGCCGAGAAAGATAAGGGCAACACGCTTCCTGGCCATCGCCCCGTGGGGGGCATAGAAGAGCAAGGGGCTCACCGTGAAGGTGAAAAAAGGAAGGGTGAGGGCGGCTAGGGTGAAAACCCCTTTCCTCCCCGGGGCTATGATGTGGACATAGACTGAATACTCGGGCCTGGCGAAGAGCTCGCCCGCAAGGAGGAGGAGGGGGGCGTACATGATCCCGTAGGCCACGATCGTGGCCCAGGGCTTCCGAGCCCAGAGGGAGAGGGCGACAACGAGGAAGGCCCACACGAAGTAGAATGACAGGGGTAGGCTGATAGCCGAGAAGACGTAGATGTCGACTCCGAGACAGGAGAGGGCAGCGAACTCGTAGAAATAGGGATTCGCGGTGAGGGCCTTGCGCTCGACGAGGATGGAGAGCAAGGCCAGGAAGAGGAGGAAGATCGAGGCTGTCCTCGCTCCCGCGAAGAGCCGTGGAGCCAGTTTCCAGGCCTCGCCCGAGCCGAGCACCAGTGCCTCAAGCTGGGCCAGGCCTCCCTCGGCAAGGAAGATACCCGCCAAGGCGACAAAGAGGGCCAGGAGCTGGCCGACCACGGCGGGGCTGCGCCGCAGGAGCAGGCGGGTGCTTTCCCGGCGGAGGACAGTGAGCAGGAGTATGGCCGCGGCGGCGGCCGCGGAGAAAAGGACAAGAAAGCCGACATAGCTCGTCTCGCGCACAACGGCACTCGCGGAGCCAAGCTGGAAGGCGATGTAGTGCCGATCCCAGGAGGAGGGGAAGCCCGAGGCGCTGGCCAGGAGGAAGGAATCGATGAAGGAGGAGAACCATGCCGAAGCTTTGGCCGGCTGGGCAGCGACGCCTTCGCCGGAGAGCTCGATGGCCGGCATGCCAGCCTCGAGATAGGGCCGGACCGGACCATAGCTGTCAATGAGACCAAGTCGATAGAGCATGAGTCGGTTAGCCTGGAGGGCGAGGGGCAGGCCCGAG
Organism: Spirochaetaceae bacterium; assembly: GCA_025356015.1. Classification (GTDB taxonomy): domain Bacteria; phylum Spirochaetota; class Spirochaetia; order Treponematales; family Rectinemataceae; genus JANXYO01. Next base: position 31,747 of record JANXYO010000121.1, on the reverse strand, counting down.
GTCTCGAGGGCGCGGCGAGCACGGTCATAGAGCCAAAATGGCGAAAGGATCCCCGCGCCCGCGCTCCTGAGCCTGACAGCCGCGGGATACCGGTCGAAATCGAGGTAGATGACCGCAAGGTTTCCGGTCCCCTCTTCCCTTGCGATCCAGGTCCGCGAACCGAGGGACGCCACCTCGGCCGCGGCCTGCCGGCCGCGCTTTTCGGCTCCGAGGAACACAAAGCGGAGCGACACCGGTGGCACCTGGCCCGAGGAGCTCGCCCTCGAGAGGCGCTCGAGCTCGGAGAGGGCAAGGGCGATCGCGAGGGAGCCCTCGGATCCCTCGGCCGAGTCCACCCAGGAATCCACCCCTACCACGATCGCAAGCTCCTGGGACCCCGCTCCTTTTATTGCCACCTCAAGTATCCTTGAGAACGAGAAGCCGGCCACCGACTCCCCGAATCCCGAGGACCTGGTCTCGATTCCGGCCGCAGCGCAGACAGTCTCTATATAGCTGAAGGCGGCGGCCTCGGAGGGGGAATTCTCGGTCCTGCGGCCCAGGGATTCGATATAGGCGAGCCTGGTCTCGAAGGAGGGGAGCTCGGTCCCTGCCGGCAGGGCTACAGAAACCGCTAACGCGGGCCGCATCGATGCGAGGCTGGAGAGGAGCACGAGGAGCGGAACCCACTTCACGCAAAGGAGCATAGGAAGGCCGACGGTCCTTCGTCAATACTGCTTACCTTCGAGCCGATAATCTCATATACTCACCCGTGCCGCCGAACATGCGGCTCGGGATCTACACAGGGCCTAAGCAGCCGGGCAGCAGCTCGAGCCGGCCTTTGAAGGGCGAGGAATGCAGGAGCGCAAGAGCGTAATCGATCTTCCGGTAAAGCTCGTGCTCACCGAGGAAGGGACGACCTTCTTCATTCGGAAGGGCAAGAACCTCAAGAAATTCAAACTTGCGGACAATGTCGAGGAATACGGAATAATCCTTGACAGCTTCACGCCCGCATCACTCCAGCGGATGATCCTGGTCGACTACATCTCCAAGGTCGAGATATCCAAGAGCGAGCTCATGTCGGCGCGCCAGGACATCATGGATCTGTCCAAGCTCGTCGTGTACTCCATGCTCTACCGGCAATACGACACCTACATCTTTGCGCGCATCCTCGCCAGCGACGTCATAAAGAAGTGGAACCGGCTCAACCCCGCGAACATCATCGACGACAAGACGAGGATCAACGACGCCTTCCTCCAGACTGTCCTCAAGGACAAGGCCAAGGACCTCCTGGAGATCAAGCAGCAGATCCTTGCCCCGATGTACGCCTATATCAGCAAGAACACCGCCCTGCTGCCGGAAGAGAAGAACATCCAGCTGCTTCTGTCCGAGAAGTTCCTCAACAACCTGCGGCCCTTCACCTGGTTCATCGTCGCGAAATTCAAGGGCGCCGACGGCTACGAGCAGCTCGTGAAGGACCTGCGCACCGCCCTCGCCGAGTACATGGAGAAATCGAAGATCGCCGAGTACGTCTCCCTGATGATCATGGAGCTCGCGATGAACGCGGAGAACTCCAACCTCAAGCGCGAAGCGAAGCTCATATTCAAGGGCGCTGTCGACATGAACGCAGTGCTCTTTGATCCGAATATCCGCAGGCAGGTGATCGAGTCCCTGGAGCACAAGGGCGAGCTCGTCTATCTCTCGTGGAAGCTCGGCTCCCGGGGAGTGTCGGTGGGCACCCAGGGACGCCTCCAGATAACGCTCTACAACAAGGAATCCGAATACCAGGCGGTCAAGGAGCTCTTCGACGACCGCAAGAACATCGATCTCAAGAAGAAGAGCCTCCAGGACTTCTACAAGCAGCTGCCCGAGAGCGAGGCCAACACCGAGCTGGGCCTGTACTACCTCTCCTACCTCTCCGAGGCCTGCGAGAAGGTCAACGTGAAGTTCGAGTCCCTGGTGAACCAGATGCAGGGATCGGACCTCACGGTAATCACCCTCGGCCTGTACCTCTAGCTTCCCAGAGCCGGCTGGCCCGGCCCGCCCTCCCTGCCCCTGTCAAGCGAAAGCGCCCAACTTCGCTGGGGCGCGCAAGGGGGCATTTCTCCACGTTCCTTGACAGTCAATACCCTTTCCGGTACTTTTACCCCGTATCTTCATGACCCCTACGCACTACGGAGGATCCTACATTATGGCCAAGACCAAGTACGTCTACGCATTCGGCGCTGGCGTCGCCGAGGGCGACGGCAGCAAGAAAGAGCTCCTGGGCGGCAAAGGAGCCGGCCTGGCCGAGATGACCAAGATCGGCCTTCCCGTCCCTGCCGGTTTCACGATCACGACCGAGGTCTGCGACCTCTACTACAAGAACGGCAGGAAGTGGCCCGCCGGCCTCGACGAGGAGATGGCCAAGCACCTCAAGCGCCTCGAGAAGGTGACCGGCAAGAAGCTCGGCGATCCCAAGGATCCCCTCCTCGTCTCCGTCCGCTCGGGCGCCGCCGTCTCCATGCCCGGCATGATGGAGACGATCCTCAACCTGGGCCTGACGGACGCCTCGGTCGAAGGCCTCGCAAAGAAGACGGGCAACCGCCGTTTCGCGATGGACGCCTACCGCCGCTTCATCATGATGTACGGCTCCACCGCCATGGGCATCGAGCGAGCCGAGTTCGACGAGGCCTTTGGCGAGATCAAGGAGACCAGGACCCGAAAGCGCCTCGGCCTCGCCTCCGGAGCCAAGGTCCTCGACACCGACGTCAACGAGGCCGAGCTCTCCGAGCTCATCGCGAACTTCAAGGTCCTCTACAAGCAGCACATCAAGAAGGACTTCCCCCAGAACCCCCTCGAGCAGCTCAAGGGCTCGATCAACGCGGTCTTCGGCTCATGGATGGCTGACAAGGCCGTCACCTACCGCAAGGTCGAGAAAATCCAGGGCGCCAAGGGCACGGCGGTCAATATCGTGCAGATGGTCTTCGGCAACATGGGCGACACCTCCGGCACCGGCGTCTGCTTCACACGCGACCCGAACACCGGGGTGGACGAGTTCTACGGCGACTATCTGATCAACGCCCAGGGCGAGGACGTGGTCGCGGGCATCCGGACTCCCATCAAGCTCTCCGACTTCGAGAAGAAGGACCCCAAGGCCTACAAGCAGCTCCTCGACGTCCGCAAGAAGCTCGAGAAGCACTACAAGGACATGCAGGACCTCGAATTCACCGTCGAGGAAGAGAAGCTGTACATGCTCCAGTGCCGCACTGGCAAGCGCTCACCCTTCGCCGCCTTCAAGATCGCCGTCGACATGGTGGGCGAGAAGCTCATCACCAAGGAGCAGGCGATCTCCCGGATCAAGACCAACGACATCGAGGGAATCTTCTACCCGATGATCGACAAGGCAGATCTCAAGAAGCTCAAGGACGCCTTCCTCGTCACGGGCATCGACGCCGTCCCCGGCGCCGCCGTGGGCAAGGTCGTCTTCAACGCCAAGGTCGCCGAGGACTGGGCCGCCAAGGGCGAGAAGGTCATCCTTGTGCGCAAGGAGACCAGCCCCGAGGACGTCGGCGGCATGCACGCGGCCTCCGGCATCCTCACCGCCACCGGCGGCAAGACCAGCCACGCGGCCGTCGTCGCCCGCGGCTGGGGCAAGAGCTGCATCGTCGGTTGCGAGAAGCTCGACATCGACTACACGAAAAAGCAGTTCTCGGTCGCCGGCAAGACGATCAAGGAGGGCGACTTCATCACCCTCGACTCTTCCGCCGGCAATGTCTACCTCGGCGAGCTCAAGCTCGTGAAGCCCGAGCCATCCGAGGCCTACAAGACCATCATGACCTGGGTCGACCAGATCAAGACCCTCAAGGTCCGCACGAACGCCGACACTCCCTATGACGCGGAGAATGGCCGCAAGCTCGGCGCCGAAGGCATCGGCCTTTGCCGCACGGAGCACATGTTCTTCGACTCCGAGGAGCGCATCCTCGCCATCCGCGAGATGATCGTCGCCGACGACGTCGAGACCCGGAAGAAGGCCCTCGGCAAGCTTCTTCCCTTCCAGACCGAGGATTTCCGCGGGATCTTCAAGGCGATGGACGGCTACCCCGTCACCATCCGCCTCATCGACCCCCCCCTGCACGAGTTCGTCCCGCACGACGAGGTCGGCCAGCGCTCCCTCGCCAAGGCCGTGGGCCTTGGCTACGAGCAGGTCCGCCAGCGCGTCGAGCAGCTCCACGAGGCCAACCCCATGCTCGGCCACCGTGGCTGCCGCCTCACCATCACCTTCCCCGAGATCCTCGATATGCAGGTCACGGCCATCATCAAGGCCGCCTGCGACATGGCCAAGAAGGGCGTCAAGGTCCTGCCGGAGATCATGATCCCCCTCGTCATCGACCCCAAGGAGCTCAAGATCCTCGAGGTCAGGACCAGGGAAGTCGCCGACAAGATCATCAAGGACATGGGCGTCAAGCTCCCCTACATGGTCGGGACGATGATCGAGGTTCCCCGCGCCGCCCTCCTCGCCGACAAGATCGCCGGCGTCGCGGAGTTCTTCTCCTTCGGCACCAACGACCTTACCCAGATGACCCTCGGAATCTCCCGCGACGACGCGGGCAAGTTCCTGCCCGACTACGTCGACGAGAAGAAGGCCGGCGTGTTCAAGTACGACCCCTTCCAGAGCCTCGACCAGGAAGGCGTCGGAATGCTCGTGAAAATGGGCATCGAGAAGGGCCGCTCGGTCCGCAAGGATCTCAAGATCGGCATCTGTGGCGAGCACGGCGGCGAGCTCAACTCCGTCAAGTTCTGCCACCGTGTCGGGATGAACTACGTCTCGTCGAGCCCCTTCCGCGTGCCCGTCTCCCGCCTCGCCGCCGCCCAGGCAGTGATCGAGGACAAGCTCGCGAAGACAGCGGCGAAGCCCAAGGCCAAGAAGGCGAGCGCGCCCAAGGCCAAGGCCGAGACCAAGACCAAGAGCGCCCCCAAGGCCAAGGCCAAGATAGCGCCCAAGGCAGCCGCAAAGGCCGTGGCCAAGAAGCCCCTCCGCAAGCCGACCAAGTAACAAGAAGCAAGGCCACCGAGGCAGACGCAGGGCGCCGCCTTGGTGGACGATGCGGTGGCGTCCGGCGGATCTTTCGCCGGACGCCTTTCTTTTCATTCCGGCGTCCCGGTCGCCATGCCGTCCACGGACAGCCCAGCTTGTACCGCCCGGGCGAACTGGCTAGGATATGCAACGACCAGGTGCCCGATATCGGGCAGTGGACACTCGGGCTCCTCGTGCATTACTGGAGGATCGTTTGAAAATAGGATTCAAGCTCATCACCGGATTTGTGCTCGTGGCGGCCCTGGGCGCCGGAATCGGCCTTTTCGGCATAGCCAACCTCAGGATAATCAACAGGGGCAGCACCCACCTCTACGAGAAGGAGACCCTGCCCCTCGCCGCCCTGGCCGAGATGAGCGCGGTCTTCGGGAAGATGCGGGTGGATTTCCGGGACATGTACATGCTCAAGGGCATAGCCGGCGACGCGGCAAGGGAAGCCTCGGCCACAAACGTCCGGATCATGGAGTCGCAGATCGCCGAATACCAGACCACCCTTGCCGACCAGGCCGACAAGGAGCAGTACGCGGCCCTCCAGCTTGCCTGGAAGAATTTCTCGGCCGTCAAGGACCAGCTCGTCGCCCTCGACCGCGAGGGGAAGGACGCCGAGGGCCTCGTGCTGCTCTACGGCGATGCCGTCCGCGCCGTCGCCCCCATGGAAAATGTCATCGAGGGCATGATCCAGGCCACGGTCAGGTCGGCGAAGGAGACATCAGACGCCAATTCCGTCCTTGCTGCGCGCACAAGCCTCGCCATGCTCATCGTGTTCATCACTGCCACGCTCATCTCGATCCTCCTCGGCATCGTCCTCTCCCAATCCATCACCCGCCCCCTCGGCCGCGCTGTCGCTCTCGCCGGTGCGATCGCCACGGGGGACCTCCGCGAGGACATCGACCAGGACTATACGCGGCGAAGCGATGAGATCGGGAGCCTGGCCACCGCTCTCGCGGGCATGGTGACGAGCCTCCGTGATGTAGTCATCGCCGTGACGACGGCTTCAACAAGTGTCTCCTCGGGCAGCGAGCAGATCAACTCCACGGCTCAGCAGCTTTCCCAGGGAGCGACCGAACAGGCAGCTGCGGCCGAGCAGGTGAGCTCGGCGGTGGAGGAGATGAATTCGACAATCAGGCAGAACGCTGACAATGCTGAGTCAGCCGAGGCCATAGCGCGCAAGAGCGCCATAGACGCGACGAAGGGTGGTGGCTCGGTGGTAGAGACCGTCACCGCCATGAAGTCGATCGCGGGCAAGATCTCCATAATCGAGGAGATCGCCAGGCAGACGAACATGCTCGCCCTCAACGCGGCGATCGAGGCGGCCCGGGCAGGCGAGGCGGGAAAGGGCTTCGCCGTCGTCGCGAGCGAGGTGCGCAAGCTGGCCGAGCGTTCTCAGGCTGCCTCGCGCGAGATATCGGATCTCTCGGGGAAGAGCGTCGGCGTCGCCGAGGCGGCGGGAAAGCTCATCCAGTCTGTCGTGCCCGACATCCGCAGGACTGCCGAGGTCGTCCAGGAGATAACGGCGGCGAGCAGGGAGCAGAGTACCGGGGCCGAGCAGATCGGCAAGGCCGTGGTCCAGCTCGACAGCGTCATCCAGCAGAACGCCTCCGCATCGGAGGAGCTTGCATCGATGTCCGAGGAGCTCTCGGGCCAGGCAGGCCAGCTGGCCGAGACCCTGACTTTCTTCAAGCTCCCCGGCTCTTGGGCGGAGCAACTGCCGGCCGAGGAAAAGTCCGCGGAACGCAAGCAGGAGACCCTTACTGAGCGGAAAGAGGACGAGGCCAAGCCGCCCAGAGATGCCAAGGATTCCCCTGCTCCGCGACAGCGGACCTCCATAGTGCCCGCCGATGACGAGCCCGACCAGGGCTTCGAGGAATTCTAGCAAGGGCAGGGCCGGGGCGCTAGGAATCGCCCCCCATGATTGCGCCCGCGCTGAGGATGATGACGGGGATCGCAATGCCAACCGCGGCATGAGCCACCCCGAGGCCGCTCACCGTATCGTGGTCCCCCCTCGCGAGGGCCGAACTCGTCATGAAGCCCATGACTATCTCGGCCGCCATGAGGGTCCCGTGGGCGAAGAAGGCCCAGAGGTGGAGCTTTCGCTTCGACAGGCCAGGGCCTTCCCCGCCGATGTAGCCCAGACCGGTGACGAAATTGGCGATATAGAAGGATTCCCCGGCCACGACGAGGCCGGCATGGGTCCAGCCCAGGGCCCGCTGGCCCGGACTGCTCCATACATCCCGTATCTCCTGGTCGCATACCCCGCTCATCGTCTCCTCGGTGATGCCGTGGGCATCCCGGAAATCGTGGGCTGCACTCATCATGTCGTAGGCGTGGACGGCGCCGATTGCCCCGGCCGCGAGCAGGAGGCTGCCGGACATCCAGCCGGAAAAGCGGTGGAAGGCCAGCTTGCTCGGGAAGCCGAGGAAGCCGCCCCTTGCCTGGCCGCCCGCGGCCCCTGCCTCGGGTGGACGGGGAGCCCCCGCCGCGATCCAGTCGCGCATGAGCTGCTTCTCCTCCCCGGTCGGGGAAGGGCCTGAGGCGGGCATCGCGCCCTCGGAAACCAGTATCCAGACCCTGCTTTCCTCGGGCTTCCCGGGAACGACCAGGGGAGCCTTCACGATGCCCTCGTAGGAGGCGGCCCACTCGTGGCAGGCCAGGCAGTAGTTGACGAAAATTCCAGGAATCCTGCCGAACTCGAGGGTCTTCGGGATTACCGTGCCCTGGGCCGCGATGAGCGCCATCGATGCCAGCAGGAGGATCCCCGTGGCGGCAGCTTTGAGTGAATGTGCGCCTGAAACCTGCAGCTTCCTCATGACGGGATTATAGGCCCGGGTTTTCCACGGCCGCAAGACTCGGCCTCGAGAACGTTTTGGGTGACGGCCCTAGATCAGCGTTCCTGCAGAAGCTCGTGGATCGCGACGGCATCGAGCCTCGGCGAGCCGTCGGCGCTCCTTATGAGGGCAAGTATCTCAAGGGGCCTGTCGACGGGCACTTCGGCCCCCGCCATCCGCGCGGGAATGATGCCTTCGAGCTGTTTCATCCTGTCGTAGCCGACCAGGAAATCAAAGGCCAGGGACCTGCCCTCGGCCCTGACATTGGCTGCCATGCCCTTCCAGCTCACGGAGCAGCCGTCATACAGCATCGGATCCTTGCCCAGTTCGGCGAAGGAGGGAGCGTCCCGCACAGTCCTGAAGTCCGGTGCGCCCACAAAGGCCTTGAGGGTCCTGGCCTTGTCCTTCACGGCCTGGCTCGCGTTCGAGCCGAGTAGGCGGTTGATCTCGACCAGGGCCGCGTTGTCGCGGTAGGCCTGGAAGTAGGCCTTGGCCTTCTCGAATCCCGAGAGGGCCTGGTCCTCGGTAAGGACAAAGCGGAAGCCCCCGCCCGTGGTCACAGGGGCCGAGCGTTCCGAAGAGCTCAGGACGACTGCGGCCACCCCGGGCCTCATGGGAGGGCCCGCGAGGAGGCGGCGGGCAGCAGGGACGGCAAGGGGCAGAAGGAGCCAGGCCGCGGCAAGGACCAGGGCCAGGGCTGCGGAAGGAAGGGCCAGCCTCATGATCCTAAAGCCACCCGGATAGATCCTCGCGATCCGGCCCGACTCGACGAGGGCGGCAAGACGCTCGGGAGAGCCTTCCCTTCGTATCAGGGACAGGGCCCTCCTCGCGAGGCGGTCGCGAGGCCTCTCCTCGAGGACCCGCAGATAGCCCTCCACAGCCTTCTCCGTCTCGCCCCTCCTGACCTGGAGGGCGGACAGGGCAAGGGCCACATCGGCGTTTCCAGGCAGGAGCTGCTCGGCGCGCTTCAAGTATGCGAAGGCACCGGAGACATCACCCGTCCTGAGGCAGGACGCCCCTAGCACATAGTAGAAGCGCTGCGACTCCCTGTAGACGGGAACCTGGGGTTCGAGCAGGGTCACTGCCTGCGCATAGCGGCCGGCCGAGAAGAGCCGTTCGGCGCGGTCGAGCGCTGTCTTAGCCATGAGATTCAGTAGACCTTTTTCCTCTCCTCGAGGCGGTCAAGGATCCTTTTCCAGGCTGCAAGCTCCTCGTCGGAGATCTTCGCTCCAGTGGAAATAGAGCGGTCGATCCGCGATATGAGGTCACGCACAGCCACCAGGTCGGTCGCGATCGAGGCCTGGATATCGGGAGTCCCCGCGCTGAGAACCGTTGAGGCGAAGATGTCCTCGGTCTGGGTTTTGCCGGCGACGGCAGCGGGATAGCCCTTCTCATTGAGACTGCCCATGAAGAAGGATATCTTTCGGATCCCGCCCCTGGGCACGGAACCAGGCTCCCAGAAGAGGTCCATGGCCGAATCGTTTATCGAATAGGGAACAAGGGTGAAGTTGCGCTGGATATTCGCCTCGAAGCCCCAGGGGGCGTCGCTCAGGCGCTTCCAGTTGGCGAGGATCACCCGGTCGGGCCTGTCAACGCCGGGACCTCCGAACTGGACCATGAAGCTGGCCTTGTCGCCCGGGGTGGCGATCCAGGTGTCGGCGGCGTTGGGCAGGATCGAGGTCTCTTCGTTGATCCTCGATCTGGTGCTGCTCGAGAAATGGATTCCCGACTTCTCGGCCAGGTTGGTGTCTATGAGGTAACGCAGGCCGAGCATGCTGTCACGCTCCGACACATTCTCAAGCTCGAACCTCACCTTGATCCCGTCTGCGAGGGCCGCACCCTCGGACTTGGCGAAATCCAGGTACTGCCGGACCGCGCAGAAGGATGAGCGGAACTCGATCTGCGCCCCAGTGTCGGTCCGGCTGACGCTCACCCGGTAGTCGGAGGCATCGCCGAGCTTGGCGAAACGTCCGTCAATCGAGAGTGTGGCGAAACTCGTGCGCGGATCCTGGTCGAAGATGAGGGATTCGTACCTGCCCTTGGCGATGTCGACCAGGCGGTATATCGAGATGCGCGCCGTCGACTCGTTGATGACAAGCCTGACGAGGCCTTCCTTGAGCTCGAGCGCGGTGGCGCAGAACTGGGCAAGGACGGCGAGGGCGATGGCTGCTATGGCTCGGCGTGGCATCATTTCTTCTCCTCCCTGGCGAGGCGTTCGAGATAGAACGCGAGGAGGTCGAGCGCCCGGGCCTTCGCGGCAAGGGCTTCCGAGACTCCGCTGGCTCCGGCTGCCCCGGGAGGTATCACGGGAGGACGAGGCGCGGCGATGCCCTGGGCCTTGGCGGCGGCATCGGCAGCCTGGGCCGCGCGGAGGGCGTCCAGCTCGGACTTGGCAGTGGCGACCTGTGCCTCGGCCGCCGCGAGCCTCGATCCGAGGTCGGCGACCTGGCCCTTGAGATCAGCGATCGTCTTCTCCTGGTCGCTCGGGGCGCCGCGTTTCAGGTCGGCGATCTGTTTCTGGTAGATGCCGATCGACTGGTCATAGGCCCTTTCGCGCCGGCGGAAGTCGTCGGCCGCCCTGAGGGACTCCTCGTGACTCCAGGTCAGGAGCTTTATCAGCTCACGCTCCCGGTACTCGAGGCCAATGAGGGAGCGCCGATAGGAGGCTGCCTCAACCTTCACGCTCGAGGGGTACTTCTCGACGACGGCGGCAAAGGCCCGTTCCGCGTCCTCGAGGCGGCCCAGGGCATAGAGGCATTCTCCGCTCCAGTACAGGGCCGAGGGCATGAGGTCGCTCGATGGCGCGATGTCCGCGAAGGCGGCGAAGGAACGGATGGCTCCATCATAGTCCGCCTTCTGATAGAGGAGCCGTCCCCTCTGGTAAAGGAGGTCGGGGACGCGGCCGCTCGTGGGATAGGCCGAGAGGAAGGCGTCGATGGAAGCCGAGGCATTGACGGCGTCGCCCGAGGCTATGTAGGCGAGGGCCGACCAGTAGGACGCCTCGGGTCTCTCGGCGGCCGCCTTCGGGTCGGCAAGGACCTGTCCGAAGAGGTCGAGGGCCTCCCGGAACTTCCCCTGGCCGAAGAGATCGATGCCCTGGGACAGGGCCGTCTTCGCATCTCCTGTCTTCTGGGGGGGGCCTGCCGGCGCCTTGGGAGCTGGCGCCACTTGAGCGCTTGCGACCGAGGCCGCGATGAGGAGGGCGATGAGGAGGATTCGGGACCTATGCATGGGCATGCCTCCGATTGATTATCGGCGCCGGGAGGGCAAAACTCAATCAGGCGCCCTTTCGGGAAGAGGCTTCGCCAAAGGCAGCCCTCGCCGCCTCGACCTCGGCGGCTGGACGCTTCGATGAGAAGAAGGCCGAGCCCATGACGAGGACGTCTGGCCCCGCCGATGCCACGGCGCCCATTGTCTCCCTGTTCACTCCACCATCGACCGAGATCAGGTATCCGAGGCGGTGCCTCTCCCTGAACTCCACGAGGCGGCGCACCTTCTCGAGACAGGAAGGTATGAGGGATTGGCCCCCGAATCCAGGATTGACCGTCATGACGAGGACGAGATCGAGGTCGGGAAGGAGCTCCTCCACCGCCGAGACGGGAGTCGAGGGCACTATCGAGATCCCGGGCCTGACGCCTGCCGCCCGCAGGCTCTGGACAAGGCGGTGGGCGTGGACGCAGGCCTCGATGTGGAAGGTGATCCAGTCGGCGCCCGCTTCGATGAAGGGCCCCACCAGACGCTCGGGCTCCACAGTCATGAGATGGACATCGAGAGGAAGCTTTGTATGGGGCCTGAGGTCGGCCGCCATCTTGTGCCCGAAGGTTATGCTGGGCACAAAGCGGCCATCCATCACGTCCAGGTGGACCCAGTCGGCGCCGGCATCCGCGATGAGCGAAAGGCCAGAGCGCATGTCGGAGAAATCCGCAGAAAGAACAGAGGGGGCGATAATGCGAGTTCCCATGTTGCGTTGATTCTAGCACATCGCCCTGGCCATGTCGCCATCGAGGAGGCCGCGGCGCGGCGCGGCCTGGGGCCCGCCTCGGCGCAGGAGGAGGGCCGCGCGGGCCTCCTTCCCTTAGTCTGATTGACTACCCGCTCCGTATCGGGTACTATCGAACCGATCTATATTACCCTGAATACCCGGATGAGCATGGCCGACCAGGAAAGCGTTTACGTCCTTTTGTCGAACGCGTATGAGAGCCTCAGGGCCGTCGACCTCGCTGGTGCGTCGGAGCTGCTGGAGCGAGCGCTCGCAATCGACTTCGAGCATACCGAGGTCCTCTGGTCCTTGAAATGCGTCAATTTCTGGGCCGAGCGCCTCGCTCGCCTCGAGGCCACGCCCAACCCCTACGAACGCGGCGAGTACGCGATCGCCCAGTGGAAGAGCTTCTCTTCGTTTTCTTCCAAGCTTTCCGGTGATTTCGAGCGCGCCCGCTACGCGTTCAAGCGCTTTGCCTTCAGCCTCGCCCTCAACCAGTACCGTGCCCTGCCTCCCGAGGAGAAAGAGTCCCACGAGGCTGAGCTCGCGCTCAGGATCGGACGATGCCACAAGGGCGCTGGCGACTACGATGCCGCCCTCGCCCAGCTCGAGGCGGCAGCCCGCGAGCGCAAGGAAGACGCGGAGGTGCTCGCTGAGCTCGCCGACGCCTATGCCCTCGGCGGAGAGATCCGCGCTTCGAAGGCCCTCTTCCGCGAGGCCTTCTACCTGTCGGCCCAGAAGATAGACCTGGAGCTTCTCGAGTGTGAGATGATACGAAGGCTCATGGAGAGCGTCTCGAATCTCGGCTACGCGGGCTCTGAGCTTGCCGAGTGGATCCCGGTCTACGGGGCCGTCCTTGGCGTGTTCACCGTGAAGCGCGAGCTCAAGGCGGTCGAGGTGGGGAAGCTGCGCCAGTGCATCTACCAGCTCGAGAATGAAACCAGAGAAGGCGGCGAGGAGAGAGCCCTCCTCGTGCCGCGCCTCATAAACCGGTATTTCTGGCTCATCGACCACTGCATCGCGGCAAAGGACGAAAGGGCGAAGATCGACGAGATCCTGCTCAAGGTCCGCTTGCTCGACCCGTCGATCTACAAGCAGTACATAGCCTAGAAGAGGAGACCAATATGGCCGAATCGCAACTCGCCCAGAAAGTCCAGGGAATGCTCAACGAGGAGAAATGGACCCGGGCGGCCCTGAGCGCCTACTCCGTGTCGAACCTCAAGGAGCTCGACGCCCTCGTCCAAGACGCGACGCGGGAAAAGGCGATCGACGAGATAAAGGCGCTCTGCGACGAACACCTCTCCCACACGAAGACGAGCGTCATATCGCTCTATCTTTCGGGAGTGATCTCCCTGATCCACCAGGCGATCGACGACTCGGCGATTGTATCCCTCCTTGACATATTCGCGGACAACAAGCGCTGGGGCATCGTCGAGTTCATCTGCCAGCGCATCCTGGACTACGGCGAGAATCGCACCGCCCTCCGCCGCCTCGCTGACTGCTACGACGCCGACGGCAAGCCCGACGAGATGTACGCCATATGGGAACGCCTCATCCGCGTCGACTACGAGGAGGCCGACATCGTCAAGGCCCTCGCGGAGCGCCGGGAGAAGGAAGGCAAGACCGACGAGGCCATCGACTTCTACAAGAAGGCCCTCCACCGCTACATCAACAAGGGCCTCTCGACCAACGTCAAGGAGATCTGGAACAAGCTCATCGAGTACTGCCCCCAGGACATCGATTTCTTCCTCCACGTGCAGCGCAAGATCGGGAAGCAGATATCGGAGGACAAGGCCGCCGGACTCCTGCTTGACCTCTACCGCCACTACAAGGCGGCCGAGGACTGGACCACGGCCCTCGACATACTCAAGGTGGTCATCGACTACGACGAGAAGAACCCAAGCCTCCGCAAGGAGGTCGTCGAGTGCTACAAGGGCAAATACAAGGAGCATTCCCACCTCGAGGACTACATTCGCCTCTCGAACATCACCCAGTCCTACCGGGCGATGCACGAGGCGATGGCTGACTTCGAGAAGCACATAGCCTTTGACGCCGGCAACTTCGTCTTCCACCGCACCTGGAACATAGGCCGCATCGCAAGCATCAAGGGCGACGAGATCGTCATCGATTTCGCGAAGAGCCGCGGCCACAAGATGTCCCTCAAGATGGCCATCGACAGCCTCACCACACTCTCGAAGGACCACATCTGGGTCCTCAAGGCGGTGTGGTCCAAGGACAAGCTTCGCGAGAAGGTGAAGACCGACCAGGCCTGGGCCCTTCGCACGATCATCAAGAGCTTCGAGAACAGGGCAGACCTCAAGAAGATCAAGGCAGAGCTGGTCCCCTCGATCCTGACGGCGAGCGAGTGGAACTCGTGGAGCTCGAAGGCGCGGGAGGTCCTCAAGACCGACTCCCTTTTCGGAAACGCCACCGACGACATCTCTACCTTCATCGTCCGCGACCGGCCCCTGTCCTTCGAGGAGAAGGTCTACAACCAGTTCAAGGCCGAGAAGAGCTTCTTCTCGCGCGTCCAGTACCTGCGCGACTTCCTCGAGTCCGGCGAGCCCGACTCCGAATTCTTCTCCGAGATCCTCGCCTTCTTCACCGGTTTCGTGCGCTCCTACCAGGTCGTCAACGAGACGGTGGTCGCGGCCTACCTCCTCCTCAAGGAGCTCGCGGCCAAGTACGCCCACCTCAAGAGCGCCGTCACCCTGGGCTTCGCCGAGCTCTTCGAGGAGATCGACGACCCGGTCTCGATCTATGACGGCATCAAGGACGCCGAGCTTCGCCGCTCCTTCCTCCAGCACATCAAGAACTTCGTGCCCGAGTGGCCCGACGTCTTCATCCGGATCTTCCCCTACTCCCTCTCGGCTCCCATGCTCGAGACCCTCAGGGCCGCCGGCCACGAGGACAGGCTCAAGCGCATGGTCCTCGATGTCGTGGAAAACTACCGCGACCACCGCGAGGCCTTCATCTGGGTGGTCAAGAACCTCAAGGACGAGAGCTGGTTCTCCGAGCTCGGCCTGTCCTTTGAGAAGATCCTGATCACCCTCGTGCACATCCTCGACATCTCCTACAAGGAGATAGAGAGCCACCGCGACACCACAGAGAACCGGAAGATCAACAAGCAGGTCCAGACCATCCTCTTCAAGGACAACACCCTCGAGACCTTCCTTGTGGAGTCCCGCCCCGAGACGATCGAGCGGGTCTACACCCTGGTGAGCGAGGTCAAGGACCTCGACCCCGCGATCAAGCTCACCCTGCGCCGCAAGATCATGGAGAAGTGGCCCGAGTTCCATTTCGGCGGCGAGGAGGAGAAGCAAGTGGTCTCGCGGGGCCTCATGGTCACCGCGGAGAAGTACGAGGAGAAGCAGCGCCTCCTCGTCGAGATCCTCGATGTCGAGGTCCCCATCAACCAGAAGGAAATCGCCTATGCCCTCTCCCTGGGTGACCTCAGGGAGAACGCCGAGTACAAGGCCGCGAAGGAAAAGCAGGACGAGCTGAACTCCAAGGTCGCCAAGCTCAAGAACGAGATCGAGCGCGCCCAGCTCTTTGACAAGTCGACAGTGACCCCGAACAAGGTATCCTTCGGAACCGTGGTCACCCTGGTGAACGAGCTGACCGGCGAGGGCGAGTCCTACACGATTCTGGGTCCCTGGGAGTCCGATCCCTCGAACAACATCATTTCCTACCTCTCGCCACTGGGCAAAAAGCTCCTCAATCACAAGCCCGGGGAGCAGCTGACCTTCTTGATACATGAGCGCAAGTTCCAGTACAAGGTCGAGCGCATCGAGGTTGCCAAGCTCTGATTCCATAGACGTGCGTGCCCGCCCATCCTTGTGCTCCCCCTGGGAGCGGGACAGGGCGGGTGATCGCCTCGAAAGAGGGAGGGGCGGATGGGCCTTCATTCAAAATCGATAGTGGCGGTGGCCCTACTGATCGCCGCCCTCGCACTGGTACCGCAGTCGGCGAGGGCCGTGGCTCCGACCTTCGGAGGCGAGCAGGACGCCGCGGACGTCGTGGTCCTCCTCGACCTGTCGCAGAGCACCCTGCCCTATTTCCAGGATGTCAGCGACTTCGTCGTCACCTCCGTGGTCCGCGACTTCCTGAGATACGGAGACACCTTTCACCTCCTGAGCTTCGGTGACATGGCCCAGGTCGAGATATCCCAGCGGATGGTCGACGAGCGCGATGTCAAATCCGTCCTCGGGAGGCTCTACCTCCTGTATCCCCTCGCGCGCTACACCGATTTCATCGGCGCGCTCAACTACCTCTATCAGTATCTGGCCGACCTGCCGGAAAGCAGGCAGAAGGTCGCCATCGTCATAACCGACGGCGTGCACAATCCTCCTCCCGGTAGCCCTACCTTCGGCTATGCCCCCGAAAAGGTTGGATCGGAGATCGAGTCGATCGCCTCCAAGATCCGTGCCCAGGGCTGGCCCGTCCACTTCATCAAGCTGCCCTTCGCTATCCCCGGGGCGGGGGCCCCTGGCGCGGCAGCGAAGCCGACCAAGGCGGGAGCCGTCCCCCAGCCCACGGGCTCGGAGGCGAAGGCGGGAACCTCCTGGGTCGACAGCGCGGCCAAGGCCCTCGGTGCCGATGTTTCGGAGTTCTCAGCCGATACGAAGGCAGAGCTCGCGCGCAAGAGCCTCTCCCTGCCAAGCGTCGAGTTCCCTCCCCATCTGGGCAAGCACGAGTACGCCTTCTCCTTCCCCTTGAAGGTCACCAATTCCTCCCAGTCCCAGCTCGGCCTCGAGCTTGACAGGGTGAGGTTCGGCGACCTGGACATTCTCTCGAAGAAGGCCTTCCTCAGCCTGGCACCAGGCAAGAGCGGAACCATGTCAGTCCCTGTAGAGCTGCCGGATTCCCTCGCGACCGGCGAGCAGCGGCTGGGCATCGAGCTTTATTTCGCAAACGGCATTAGGACCAGCCCGCAGAGCGGGGAACTCTCGCTCGACCTCGAGCGCTCCCCCCTCGCCGCCCTCTTCCGTTCGAGCGCGAGGCTGGCCCTCTTCGCCCTTCTCCTGGTCATCGGCCTCGCGCTTGTCCTCGCGGCCATCCTCTTCCTCCGCAGGCTTCCGCGCAGGGCGGCCGAACCCGTCGTCGCTGCCGTCCGAGAAAGCTCAGGCAGCTCGATGCCCGCGGCCGCCCAGGCCTCGGGACGCAAGACCGCGGCGGGCCAGAGAGCGGAGACCAGCCCAGCCCCTGCGGCTGCGGCCCAGCCAAATGCAAAGGGAAAGGAAGCGCGGGCTCAGGGAGCCGAGGCTGTCCCGGCAAGGAAGGCCGAGACTCCCGTCGCTGGGACTCCGAGCCAGGCCTTGCCGATCGCAAATGCGGGGGCGAGGCCGGAAGGCGAGCTTCTCACGGCGAGCGCCCGCGCCAAGGCCGATGCCAAGGAAAGGGATCGGGCAGTTGCCGAGGCGGCAGAATCCATGGCGGCCGCGAAGAGGGCCGAGGCCGAACGCTCGGCCGCTTTGCTGGCCGAGGCAGCGGGCAGGAGACAGGCCCCGGCGGCCGCGAGCCGCGAGGAAAAGAAGTCCGCGGCAAGGCTTCCTGCGACGGTCTCGGGAGCATACGCTCCACGAGTCATCCGTCCTGGCAGCGTCGAGATAGAGCTCAGGGTCGAGGAACAGAATCCCAACATCGGCACGAGGAACGTGCATACCCTGCAAGCGGGCACATCGAAGAACCTGGGCGGGGCACGGAGCGACTTCCTGGTCTTCCTGGTCCCTGTGCCCCAGCGCATCGCCGAACTGCACTATGATGGAGAGGATCTTACCCTCGTGCCGCTCCGCGCCGAGCTCTTCCCCGGCTCGGGCGGTCCTATCGAGCGCTGCCTCGGCAAGGACATCAAGATGATCGGCGCGGGAGGCTATCCCCTCACCCTGCGCTTTGTCCGCCACGAGCGGCCCGAGGCCCGAATCAACCGCCTCCTGCACTGCATCGAGGCACCGGGCCTCTTCAGGGAGGGCGAGGTCTAAAGGCCGGAGAGGCTCGCCGCCGCCCTTTTCCTGATCATCTCAGCAGGGTCCTCCTTCGCGAGCCGCTCGAGATCGGCTTTGAAGGAGCTTGCCTTGTTCTTCCGTATCCACTCGACTCCGGCGATCCTGATGAGATAGTCCTTGTCAGAGAGCAGGATCCTGACGAGGCTTCCCGCCCCCGGTGCGTCGTCGGCATTCGCTATCTCCCGGGCGAGAAGGGTGAGCATGCTCCTGTCCTTCGATGCTGATTCGGCCGCCAGACGCGCTTCCAGGGCCGGCCTCGAGGATGAAGGATCCTTGCGGGCCAGGAGGCCGAAGCAGAGGACCCGGAATGCCTGGGTCTCCTTCGGATCGTCCATCCTCTCGCGCAGGAAGGCAAAGGCCTCGCCGCCCAAGAGGGCAAGGCTCTTGAATGCCTCGGTGCGCACCGCCTTCTCCGGATCGCTGGCGGCCTTGTAGCGCAGGATGGGCAGGGCCGAGGCGATGAGCCTGATCCCCACACCCTTGCATGCCGCTAACCTCACCTTCACATAGGAATCCCTGAGGGCCTCGACAATCAGGGCATCGGAATCGGGCCTCTGGAAGGCGCTCAGAGCCTCGACCGCAGAGGTTCGCACGTTGGGGTCTTCCCCATTCGCTGCCTTCGTGAGGTTAGCAAGGGTGGCGGGGTCCTTGATCTTGCCGAGGGCCTCGCAGGCAAGCATGCGCAGGCCCTTGCTCCTCGCGCCGTCGGCCGCGATCTCGCCGAGGCGCTTCGCGGCCTTGGCTGAGCCTATCTCGCCGAGGGCCCTCACGGCTTCCTCGCGAAGGTTGTCGGCGATCGAATCCCCCTCGAACCAGGATAGGAGGAGTTCCTCCTCGTCCGGCCCCCCCGCACGACCCATGAGCTTCATGAGGGGCCCGAGCATCTTCTTGTTGTCTTCCTTGACGAGGTCCTTCGCGAAGCGCAGGGCCTCATGCGACCCGACCACGGCGAGGTAGGAAAGCGCCGAGGCGACGAGGCCAGGATCCTCCTGGTCCCTCTGCTCGACGAGCTTCAGGGCCATTGCCTCCGCGCCCTTCCATTCGAGGGTGGCGAGGAAATCCAGTATCGACTGCCTGAGCTTGACGCTCCGGGTCCTTTCCATGAGGTCCAGGAGATCGGCATTGTAGCGTCCCTCCTTATCCCCACCCAGGTCGCCGAGAAGGCTGATCACCTCGGTGTCGATACCATAGCGGATCGTGTCCCGGCGGGCGTTTTCCGATGCCTCGGGCGTCACCGTGGCTGCGGGGCCTGGGCCCGCTGCGGGCGGCTCGGGTGCGGTCTGGGAGAAGGCCGGTGAGCCCCACAGGGCGACAAGGATGAGGGCGGCCAGAAACGCGTCGGAAGCCTTGCGGCCAGGGAGTCTCATGGGCAAGCTCCTCTCTAGGAAGACGGTGGGCTCTCGAGGGCCGCTCCGCGGTAGCTAGCCAGGAATGAAAGCTAGAAGCTCTCGAATTTACCTATCTGGATACTGTAGCGTATCTTGCGAACGAGGTCATTGAGGAAGTACAGGTTGTGGTAGGTCGCGAGCATCGCGTAGAGGATCTCCCCGCTCTTGAAGAGGTGCCGTAGGTAGGCCCTGCTGTGCCCCCTGCAGACCCTGCAGCCGCAGCTCGGGTCGGGCGGAGAGAAATCGCGCTCGTACTGGGCCTTCTTGATCGCGAGGGGTCCAAAGGACGTGAAAAGCAGGCCGTTCCTCGCCGTCCGCGTCGGGAAGACGCAGTCGAAGATGTCGATGCCATTCTCCACAGCCTCGAGGATGTAATCGGGCGTGCCTATTCCCATGAGGTAGCGGGGTTTGTCCTCGGGCAGGAGGGCTGCGCAATGGGCGAGGTGCTCGGCGAAGACATCGTAGGGTTCACCGACGGAAAGGCCGCCAATGGCCACACCAGGAAGGTCGAAGCTGAGGATCTCCTCCACGCTCTGCTCCCGGAGGCTCTTGTAGAAGTTGCCCTGCACGATGCCGAAGAGCTCGCCACGGTAGCCCTCCCCTCTCTGCTCAAGCCAGCGGACCTTGGCCCGTCTTGCCCATTCCGAGGTGAGCCTCAGGGCCTTCTTTGCTTCCTTCTCCTCGGCTCCCCAGGGAGTGCAGACGTCAAGCTGCATCTGGATGTCGCTGTTGAGCGCCGTCTGGATGTCGACGGCCAGCTCGGGGGACAGGAAGAGGGCGGCTCCGTCGATGTGGGACCGGAATTTCACACCCTCCTCGGAAAGCTTGCGAAAGGGGGCGAGGGAAAAAACCTGGTAGCCACCGGAATCCGTGAGGAAGTTGCCCTTCCATCCGGAGAAGCCGTGAAGGCCGCCCGCCTCGCGGACGACATCGGGACCAGGTCTCAGGAAGAGGTGGTAGGTGTTGGCGAGGATGATCTTGAAGCCGATCTCAGCGAGGGCCTCGGCCCCTATCGCCTTGACGGTCGCGTTCGTGCCCACGGGCATGAAGGCGGGGGTCTCCACCCGGCCATGGGGAAGGCTTATGAAGCCGGTCCTCGCCCGGCTCGTCCTCGAGCTGATGGCGGGTGTGAAAATCGGTGAACTTGCCATTCAAAGCGACCTTTCTCGCGGCATCTAAAGGACCTTGTCCTAGGTCCTGGCCGTACGGAATAAAAAGATACCCCCGACCGCAAAAAGGAAGAGGGGCGCCCAGGCTCCCGCGCGGGGATCGATGACCCCGGTCTTCGCGAAAAGCATGGATATCATCTGCGCGACATAGAAGGCCGTCGCGACCAGGAGGCTCGACAGGAGGCATGCGAGGAGGACGTTCTTCCTGAACCGTCCCCCGACTGATCCCGCGAGCAGGACGACTATCATGGGAGTGAATGCGAAGGAGAAGCGCTTGTGGTCCTCGGCGAGGGCGGCCGCGAAGGGCAGGCCAGCCTTCCTGAGGAAGGCGACATAGGTCTTCAGCTCGCTCGATGCGAGTTCCGATAGGTCCCTGTTCTGGCTGCGAAAGGCCTCTGGCCCCTCGTCGAGGCCCTCCCCGACCCAGCTGCCAAAGGCCTGCTCCGTCCATGAGCCCGAGCTTAGCCTCTCGAAACGCCTGACGCGGCTGAACACCCATCTCCCGGCTTCCCAACGCGCGCTCGCCGCCTCGATCCTGGCTGTCGGAGCGCCCCTGTCGTCCCTCTCCATGACCGTCACACCCGAAAGTACAGGACCGGAGTCGTCGTAGTATTCAGCCCGATAGACGACACGGCCGTCCCGGGAGATCACCGCGAGGTCGGCGTTGCTCAAGGAGACCCTCTGCTTGAGGAGCTCCCGCGAAAGCCGATTCTTCTCCCGGAGGGTCGGGAGCACGACCCTGTCGTCGAAGAAGAAGGAAGCAAGTGAGAGGATGGCAGATAGGAAGAATAGGGGGGCCATGAACTGGGCGAGGGAGATCCCCGAGCCAAAAATCACGCCGAGCTCGTTTCCCGCATACAGGGATCCGAGGCTAAAGGAGACCGCGAACAGGAGGGCGATCGGGAGGGCGTTTGAGATGCTCGAAGGAAGGTAGAGGAGAAGGATCTTGAGCACGGCGAGCAGGGGGGCGTCGAGGGCAAGGTAGCGCCAGAGATTCGTGAAGAGGTCGACGAGCTCGAGGATGAGGGCGAACAGGACCAGGGCCGCCCCGAAGGCTGGCAAGAACTGGCGGACGAGGTAGACCCTCAGTATCGTCGCGCGGCGCATCGATCCTCCCTATCCCCGCCCGATCCGGCGAAGCCAGAGCAGGGAGCCGACGAGGAGGACGAAAGCATTGGGAGCCCACATGGCCCAGAAGGGCGACCAGCCGAGCCTCGTGCCGAGGGTCTGGCCGCCCAGAAGCATGGCCCAATAGAGCACCGCTATGAGTATGCCCAGGCCGAAGCCCACTGCCCTCCCCGAGCGCCGCGCCGTCAGGCCTAGCGGGAAGGCGAGGACGACAAAGCACAGGGCCCCGAAAGGTATCGAGTATTTCTTGTAGAGCTCGAGGGTATAGACCTGGAGGGTCCTGTCCTCGGGGGGCGCGGGGCCGAAGGACCTGACCGCCGAGATACGCGGTCCGCTGCGCTCGGCGGCGTTGGCCCAGGGCAGGCCGGCGACCAGGTCCTCGTCATAGCGGTCCTCGAGGGCGGCACGGGCCGAAGCGAGGTCGTACTCACGCTTAAGGCGCCTTTCGTCAAGGATGGCCTGCTTCTCCCGTATCACCCTGGCCAGGTCGACCGAAGCCATCTCGCGGGGCCCGATGGAGATCGATTCGTCTCCGCTCTGCTTCGTGGAGAACCTGTAGTCCATCGTCTTCGCTTGGGCCCACTCAAAGCGATCGCTCTGGTCGCGCTTGATGGTCTGGTACCAGACCCCCTCGAGATGGAGTATCACCTCGCCCGTATCGCTTCCGGAAATGAGGCGCGCGACCTCGGCCGAGATTACGCGGGCGTTGCCCTCGCTTCCATGGTCGAAGACGAGGAGGTTGCGCATCTCGTTCCCGACCTGTTCCCCGGTGACCACGGCCACATCGGCGTAGCGCTTCACCGACCAGGGCTTGAGCTCGAGGGCCGGGGTCGAGCTTATGAGTTTCCGGTACAGCTTGCCGAACTCGATAGTGCCGAGGGGCAGGAAGTAGTCGTTCATCGTGAAGGACGCGATGGAGAAGACCAGGCCAAGGATCGCGAAAGGGAGGAAGGCCTTTCTTGACGGGACCCCCGAGGCCATGAGGGCGAGGATCTCGTTGTCCGAGGCCAGCCTGCCCACGGCCATTAGGGCGCCCACGAGGGAGGCGAAAGGGAAGGACATCGCGATCACAGAGGGCATCGCGTATACAAGGAGGAGCATGACATCGCGGAAGGGGGCCTTCTTCGAGAGGATGTCCTCGGCCATGAGGAGGATCTGGTTCACGAAGAAGACTGCGAAAAAGAAGAGGAAGCAGACCGAGAAACTGAAGAGGAATTCCCGCGCGGCGTAGAACTGGATCCTGGCGTGATGAGGCTTCCCAAGCCCCAGGCCCGCACGAGCGCCGAGTGCCACGGGAACGAAGGCCTCAGCCATCGGCCTTAGCGTCCCGTCGATCCGAAGCCGCCCTCGCCGCGGGCGGTTGATCCGAGGGAGCCACGTTCCTCGAAAATCGCCCTCGCGACCGGGGCAACGACGAGCTGGGCTATCCTGTCGCCAGGGGCGATGCTCACCCTCTCGGAACCGAGGTTTGCCAGTATCACCTTGAGTTCGCCGCGGTAGTCCGAATCGATGGTGCCGGGGGAGTTGAGGCAGGCGATCCCGTGCTTGAGCGCGAGCCCCGACCGTGGCCTAACCTGGGCCTCGTAGCCCTCAGGCAGCTCCATCTTCACTCCCGTGGGTACGGCCGCTCGCTCGCCCGGCTCGAGAATGATTGGCTTGTCGAGGAAGGCGCGCAGGTCGGCGCCTGCGCTCCCGGCGCTCTGGTAGCTGGGGGCCTGCGCACCCGGCTCGAGGGTGATGACGACGACGGCTTTATTCATGGCTGCAGCTCCTCGAGGCCCAGGGCCTTCGCTGCGCTGGCTGACTTTCGCCCATACGCGAACCTTGCACGCTCACGCCCGGCCAGGAGCCGTGAGCACATCGCGTTGATCGAATCAGCGCCCACGGCCGCGATGCATGCCCTCGTCTCCTCGATGCTCAGGGCCTTCCCGGCGAAGAAAATCTGCCTCGCCATCCTGCGCATCCGGAAATCCGGGTCGTCAAGGTTGATCTCGAAGGAGCCCGCCAGCCTCGACACCGAGTCCTCGCACTCCCGCTCGTCAAGGCCACCAGAGCCTGCCTCATCGAGCTCGCGACCCAGCCTGAGGGCCAGCTCGGGAAGCTGCTTGGTGGAAACATTGGCCGATGCCATCCAGAGGCATTCGCTCGAGTCGAGACTGAAGGCGCTGTAGATCGAATAGCAGAGCCCCAGCTTCTCGCGCAGGGACTGGAAGAGACGCGAGCTGGCCGCCTCCCCGAGGGCGCCATTGAGGGCTGAGAGGCTGTAGTAGTCGTCCATGGTGAAGGGCGGGTCGAGCTGGACCGCCTCGAAGTAGTTGACCTGCTCCATGGCCGCGCTCCTGTAGGCCCGCGCCGCCACGAAACGGGGGGAAGAGGCTCCGCGAGAACTCGCCGCGGGCCTGTCACCCAGGACAGGCGCCTCAAGGATCCGAGCGAGTTCCTCGGCGACCTGTGAGGGCTGCACAGGCCCGGCCGCTGTCACAAGGAGGGCTCCCGGGACGAGGGTCGATCGGTAAAAATCATAGAGCGCGGCCCGGGTCGCCATTTCGATGTCCTCGGGCTCCCCGGCGATCTTCCTCGAGAGCGGATCGCCAGGCCATATCCTTGCGAGAAGCTCCTCGTGGGAGCACTCCTCTGGATCGTCTCGGGCGGAGAGAATCTCGCTCACGATCACCTCGCGCTCCCGCGCGAAGTCCTCCTCGGCGAACAGGGAGGAGAAGACCATGTCAGAAAGGACGTCGAGGGCGAGCCTCCAGCTGCCCGCGGGGACGAGGCAGTGGAGGCAGATCGAGTCGCGGTCGGTGAAGGCGTTGATGTAGCCACCGACCCTGTCTATCTCTCTGGAAAGGGCCACTGCGCTCCTGCGTGAGGTCCCCTTGAAGGCCATATGCTCGACGAAGTGCACGAAGCCGCGCTCGTGCGCGGCCTCGTGTCTAGAGCCCAGGGGAAACCAGAAGCCCACGGCGAAGGATCTCGCCCCCTCGGCGTGCTCCGCCGCAAGGGCGGCGCCGCGGGGGAGGCGGATTATGTCAAGCACGCCTAACGCCTCCGGGAATCATCCCTTCGCGGACCCCTGTCCCCGCCGGGTCGGTCGCCTCGCGGCCTGTCGCCGTAGGAGGGCCTCTCGCCCCGGTCGCTCGGGCCGCGGTCGCTGTGCTCGGGCGTCGGGCTGTTGCCGTTCTCGTCGAGGGAATCGACGTGGGCGAGGTTGAGCCGCCCAAGGCGGTCGACCTCGAGAAGCTTCACCTTGACCTTGTCACCCTCGTGGATCACATCGCTGACGCGCTCCACCCTCGTCTTCGAGAGGCGGGAGATGTGGCAAAGACCTTCCTTGCCGGGGAGGATCTCGATGAAGGCGCCGAAGTCCATGATCCGCTTGACGGTGCCTTCGTAGATCCTGCCGACCTCGGGGTCCTCGACGATGCCCATGATCGCATCCTTGGCATCGTAGGCAGCCTTCTGGGTGGCTCCGTAGATTGTCACCGAGCCGTCGTCGTCGACGTTGATCTTGACACTGAACATCTCGCAGAGCGCCTTGATGTTCTTCCCGCCCGGTCCGATGATCGCACCGATCTTTTCGACATCGACCTTGGTGGAGACGACCTTTGGCGCGTAGATGGAGATCTCCGCCGCCGGGATGGAGATCGTCTTCTCCATGATGCCAAGGATGTGCATCCTGCCGCGCTTGGCCTGGTCGAGGGCCTTGGTGAGGATCTCGGTGGAGACCCCTGCGATCTTGATGTCCATCTGGAAGGCCGTGATGCCGCGGGTGGAGCCGGCGACCTTGAAGTCCATGTCGCCGAGGTGGTCCTCGTCGCCGAGGATGTCGGAGAGGACTGCGTAGCGCGAGCCGTCGGTGATGAGACCCATCGCGATCCCGGCGACCGGCATCTTGAGGGGCACGCCTGCCTGGAGCAGGGAGAGGGTCGCCGCGCAGACTGTGGCCATCGAGGAGGAGCCGTTGGACTCGAGGACCTCGGAGACGACGCGCACGGTGTAGGGGAAGGCTTCCTTGGTCGGAAGGACTTCCTCGATTGCGCGCCGGGCGAGGTGGCCGTGGCCGATCTCGCGCCGGCCAGTCCCGAGGCGACCAACCTCGCCAACCGAGAAGGGAGGGAAGTTGTAATGCAGCATGAAGCGGTCGCGGCGGTCGCCCTCGATGTCGTCGAGGATCTGCTCGTCGAAGACCGTGCCGAGGGTCGTCACGCCGAGAGCCTGGGTCTCTCCTCGGGTGAACAGGGCCGAGCCATGGGTGCGGGGAAGCACCGAGATCTCGCAGCTGATGGGCCTGATGTCCTCGGTACCTCGGCCGTCGACGCGCATGCCCTTGTCGAGGATGCCGCCGCGCAGGATCTCGTAGCAAAGGTCCTCGATCTGGGCATCGAAAAGCTTCTTCTGGATCTCGTCGGTGAGGGCGTCGGCGAACTTGGCGGCCGCGTCCTTCTTGGCCTTCGACACAGCCGCGGCGCGCTCGTGCTTGACCTTCGTGAAGAGGGCGCTCTGGAGGAGGCCGCGGGCATAGGCCTCGATCTCGGCCTTGCGGTTGAGCACGATCTTCAAGGGAGCGAGGGGAAGCTTGTCCTTGCCGGCGAGTTCCCTGAGCTTGAGGATCAGGGCGCAGATCTCGGCGATCGGCTTCTTGGCCGTCTCGATCGCCTTGAGCATCTCCTCCTCGGAGGCCTCTGAGGCGTGGCCCTCGACCATGGTGATGCCCTCTGAGGTGCCCGCGACGACGATCTCGAGCTTGGACTTCTTGATCTGGTCGTGAGTGGGGTTGACCACATACTCTTCGTCGACAAGGCACACGCGTACGCCGGCGATGGGACCCGAGAAGGGGATGTCGGAGATCGTCACCGCGGCGCTCGCCGCGATGAGGCCAAGGATGTCGGGGGGGTTCACGCCGTCGAAGGAAATGCAGGTCGGCACTACCTGGATCTCCCGGCCGAAAGCCTTGTCGAAGAGGGGCCGCATGGGCCTGTCGATGATGCGGGAGACCAGGATCTCGCGGTCCTTGGGGCGGGTCTCGCGCTTGATGAAGCCGCCGGGGATCTTGCCCGCGGCGTAGAACTTCTCGTTGTATTCCACGGTGAGGGGGACGAAATCGAGTCCCTCGGTCACCTTTTCTGAGCAACAGGCGGTCGCGATGATCGCGCTCCCGCCGAAGGTCGCGAATACCGCGCCGTTGGCCTGCTTGGCCATGCGGCCGGTTTCTAGGATGAGTTCCTCTGTGCCGATCTTGTATGATAGCTTGTGCGCCATGTCTTCCTTCTTGTTATGCGCCAATACGAATAGGCCCGTGCCTTGACGGCCGGGCCTTCTGGTCCGATGCGCGCTGCCGCGATGCACGGCCTTCGCCACTCCGGACGTCGCCCATCAGGGCGACCCTTTCACTTGCGAATGCTGAGTTTCTCGATGAGTCCACGGTAGCCGGCCAAATCCGTCCGCTGCATGTACTTGAGCAGGCGTCGGCGCTGGCCGACGAGCATGAGCAGGCCGCGCCGCGAATTGGTGTCCTTCTTGTGAACCTTGAAGTGCTCGGTGAGCATGGTGATGCGCTCGGTGAGGAGGGCGATCTGGGTCTCGGTTGAGCCTGTATTCTTTTCGCTCTTTCCGTGCTCGAGCACGACTCGGGCCTTGTCCGCTTTGGTCAACGCCATCTTCTCTATCTCCTTCTACTCTGTTGATACCGGTTTTACCAAGCGAAGCGCCAAAGGCCTCGCGTGAGGCGCCTCGCCCTGGGCGCCACCATCCAATTCCCATCCCTTGCCGCCGAAGACGACCCTCGTGGTGGTCCTCTGCCCTCCAACAGCTATGAGCTCAGCCTCGTAGCGGCCGGCAGGAGGGAGGACCTGGGCATCGCCCGCGCTGAAACGCGGCGATCCCTTCCCCCCTGTCTCCAGACCGCTCTCCCTCAGGTCGATCTCGTAATCCCGGCCCAACATCGCCCGGGCATCATCCAGCCTGCCCTCGGCGACGGCCTTCCTGATGCGGCTCGAGCTGACGGGATGGCCCGCCCGCAGCACCGGATCGAGGATTTCGGCCTCGACCCCTTGAGACGCGAAATACTCGCGGAGCTCGTGGGCGCCGGTATCGAGCCGGTGACCGCAACGGAAATTGGAGCCCACTGCGGCGTAGCCGAGCTTGCCTCGTTCACGCAGCAGGGAAAGGAATTTCCTTCCGGCCATTCTACTGAAATCCCCGGAAAAGTCAATCAGCACACATACTTCCAGACCAAGCGACTCAAGCAGTTCGAGCTTCTGCCGGAGGGTCACAAGGTTGCCGTGAAAGCTCGCGGGGCGCAGGAGCTTCTTCGGGTTCTCCCTGAAGGTGACGATGCCCCTGCGCATCGATTCCTTCGCAAGGACCAGGTCAATCAGGGCCCTATGCCCAAGGTGAAGACCGTCAAAGACCCCAATCGCGGCGGCGAGCGCCCGGCCTCCGGCCTCGGGATCGAAGTCCTCCCAGTCCACAACCCTCATGCCCTGCTCCCGAGGACGGCCCTGTAGCGCACCCTGCCTTCCTCAAGCTCGACAAGCCCGATAAGGGCGTCGTTCGCGGAGAAGACAGCCGAGGGCTCCCCCTCGGCCATGGCCGTCTGGGTTCCCAGTGGTCTGAAGTCGGCAGGGCCGATGGCCATGCCATTCATGAAGCGCGGGACAAGACCATCCGCGAGGAAAAACGATGGGAGGTCGATCCTCTGTGCGAGTTCGGCCCCAATGCCCCGCAGATGCACATCAGGATCGAAGTCCTCGGGCCCGACGGCCTCCCCCAGGAGGAAGGGACCGATCGCCAGGCGAACGAGGCCGATGAGGTGGGCCCTCGTGCCGCAGGCGAGGCCGATGTCCCTGGCGAGGCTCCTTATGTAGGTTCCCGCCGAACAGCGCACCGTGACGGTGGCATCACCCTCGGCGAAGCCCTCGAGCAGGAGCTCTCTGATCTCCACCTCCCGCTCCGGCATATCCACGACCTCTCCGGCCAGGGCCCTGCGATACGCTCGCTTGCCATCGATGTGGACTGCCGAAAAGACGGGGGGCCTCTGAATGATGCGGCCCCTGAAACGCGGAAGGACCGTCTCGATCGCATCCCGGCTCGGGACCGGGCCTTCGCCGACGCACTCTCCTTCGGGATCAAGGGTGCTCGTCTCCGAGCCAAAACGGATGACTCCACGGTAGAGCTTTTCGCCAGGTACTATGTAGGGGACGAGCCTAGTATATTGGCCAACTAGGACGACAAGGAGGCCCTCGGCGAAACGGTCGAGGGTCCCCGCATGGCCCACCTTGGCCCCGCCCAAGGCCCTCTTTACCGGGTTCAGCGCCTGGAAGGAAGTGAGGCCCGGCGACTTGCGCAACAGAAGGATGCCGGATCGGGGCTTTAGACCCGAGGCGGGGATCACGGAAATAGGCCCTTGATCCGCTCGTTGAGCTCGAAGCCGTCCTTTATGCCACGGTCAGGAATGAAGTGGAGCCTTGGCGTGAGCCTTAGCTTGATCCGCCTCGCCACCTGAGCCTGTATGTAACCGGCCGCGCTCTGCAGTCCCTCGACCGCCCTGTCCAAGGCGGGATCGAGCTCGTGGACCTTTGGATGCTCCGCGGTCGGGGTCAGGACAGAAGGCCCGGCAGGGGCGGAAGTGCCGCCAGCGGGTCCTGCGGCTGTATTGCCCACGGGCGATACAGCGGGGACGGCCGACGCGAAGCTCGAGACAAAGACCCGGGCAGTGGAGAGGTCGCGCGCGGCCTCGACCCTCGTCACCGAGACGAAGGGTCCCACCCTCGGGTCCTTGACGTCGCCCCCGATGATGAGGGCGGCGATCTCGTCCCGTATCTGTTCCTCTACCCTTCTACGCCTTATCTCGTCCATTCTCGCTCCCTCCGCCTACGGCGGCGCCGAGGGTGCGGGCAACTTCGATCATCTCGTAGACCTCGAGGATGTCGCCGGCCTGGAGGTCGGTGCAGTTCTCGATGCCGACGCCGCACTCGAAGCCCGCGAGGACTTCCTTCGCGTCGTCCTTGAAACGCCTGAGCGAGGTGATCTTGCCCTGGAATTTCTCTATGCTGTCGCGGATCACGCGGACCTGGCAGTTGCGCCTCACTACGCCCTCGAGGACGAAGGAACCGGCGATGATGCCGATCTTCGGCACCTTGAAGATCTCGCGGACCTCCACCTTGCCGATCTCGTTCTCCTTGAACTCCGGAGCGAGCATGCCTTCCATCGCCCTCTGGATCTCCTCCTGGGCGCGATAGATGATGTTGTACTTGCGGATGTCGACCTTTTCCCGGTCGGCGAGGAGCTTTGCCGCTGGGCTGGGCCTGACGTTAAAGCCGAGGATTATGGCATCCGAAGCCGAAGCCATCATGACGTCGTCCTCGGAAATCGCGCCGGCCGCCGATCGCAGGACGTTCAGGCGTACCTCGCTGGTGGAGAGCTTCTCGAGGAGGCCCTTGAGCGCCTCGACCGAGCCCTGGACGTCGCCCTTTATGATGACCTTGAGCTCCTGGACGGCCCCTGCGTGGATCGTGTCGTAGAGGTTGTCGAGGGTGACCTTCTTTACGTTCTTGCCCTCTTCGTACTTCTTGAGCTCCTGGCGTTTGTCGGAGATGGCGCGCGCGAACTTCTCGTCCTCGACCACCTCGAAGGGATCGCCGGCGTTGGGCATGCCCTCGAAGCCTATGACCTCGACGGGCATCGAGGGGGGAGCGATGTCGATCCGCTCACCCTTGTCGTTGAACATGGCCCGCACCTTGCCGGGGAAGATACCCGCGACAAAGGACTCGCCTATCCTCAAGGTCCCGCGCTCGACAATGATCGTAGCCACGATTCCGCGGCCCTGGTCGATCCTGGACTCGATCACCTTGCCCTCTGCGTGGCGCTCGGGGTTGGCGGTGAGCTCGAGAACCTCGGCCTGGAGGAGGATCGCGTCGAGGAGTTCGGAGATGCCCTTCTTTTGCAGGGCAGATATCTGGCAGAAGATCGTCGTGCCGCCCCAGGCCTCGGGGATGAGGCCGAGCTCGGAGAGCTGGGTCATGACCCTGTCGGGGTTGGCCTCGGGGAGGTCTATCTTGTTGAGGGCGACGATGATCGGGACACCGGCGGCCTTGGCGTGGTCGATGGCCTCCCTGGTCTGGGGCATGACGCCGTCGTTCGCCGCGACGACGAGGACGACGATGTCGGTGATGCCAGCGCCGCGGGCACGCATCTTGGTGAAGGCCGCGTGGCCGGGGGTGTCGAGGAAGGTGATGGGGCCCTTGGCCGTCGCCACCTGGTAGGCGCCGATGTGCTGGGTGATCCCGCCGAACTCTCCCGCCACGACGTCGGTCTTGCGGATCGCGTCGAGGAGCTTGGTCTTACCGTGGTCGACGTGGCCCATGACCGTGACGATGGGTCCGCGGTGCATGAGCTCGGCCGGAAGGTCCTCGGCCTTCTCTATGACAGTCTCGTCATAGAGGGAGACTATGTGGACGGTGCAGCCGTACTCGCTCGCGAGGATGGTCGCCGTCTCGGCGTCGATCTTCTGGTTGATTGTGGCCATGACGCCGAGGGCCATGAGCTTCGCGATGAGCTCGGCCGGCTTTATGTTCATCTTCTTGGCGAGCTCGGAGACCGAGATGGTCTCCATGATGTCGATCTCCTTGGGGATCGCCATCGCCCTGGCTTCGGCCTTTTTCTTGAGCTGGAGGGCCTTCTCGGCCTCGTCCTCGCGCTTGTTGAATGAGGGCTTGCGCCTGTTTATGGGCTTGCGCGCCGCTGTCTTGCCTGTGCCGATAGTGGGCGGGCCGCCGCCCGGCCTGCCGCCGGGACCGCCGGGCCTCTGCCCGCCATAGCCGCCGCCGGGTCTTCCCGGGCCGCCGCCATAGCCTCCGGGCCTCTGCCCGCCGTAGCCGCCGCCCTGGCCTTGGTAGCCGGGTCTGGGTGGACCGCCGCCGTAGCCGGGACGAGGCGGACCGCCGTAGCCGCCGCCCTGGCCCTGATAGCCACCGGGACGAGGAGCTCCATAACCGCCGCCCTGGGCACCGGGAGGTCCGCCGCTGTAACCGCCGGGCCTCTGCCCGCCGTAACCGCCGCCCTGGGCGCCAGGAGGAGGACCATAGCCACCGGGCCTCTGGCCCTGGTAGCCGCCGCCCTGGCCCTGGTAGCCGCCACCGGCGGGCCTCTGGCCCTGGTAGCCGCCGCCCTGGCCCTGGTAGCCGCCACCGGCGGGCCTCTGGC
>JANXYO010000112.1 GCA_025356015.1 Spirochaetaceae bacterium | reverse complement strand
CAGGTCGAGGTCTGGTTCTCGAGGCTCCATGCCCTCGGGGTGATGAATGTGCACTAGAGGAAGGTATCCCTGCCGCCCACCTGAAAGAGGAGCGGATGTGATAGATTCTCCAAGGAGGAGACCATGAAAGGAATGAGACTTTTCGCGCTCGCCGCCATCGCGATCATGATCGCGGTCGGCGCCTCGGCCCAGGCCAAGAAGCCAAGCCTTCTCGTCTCGCGCTGGGCCGGCCCCCACGCCGATTTCCAGAAGCAGGTGGTGGCCGAGTATCCCTGGGCGAGCGTGAAGATCGACGACATCGACTACGGCAGCCTGAAGCAGAAGCAGCTCACCAGCTTCCAGGCGGCCAAGGGCAATGGCAACTACGACGTGGTCTGGGTGAACGTGCAGTGGATGAAGGAATATGTCGACGCGGGCTACATCATCCCCCTCGACGACCTCGCCAAGACCGCGAA
This sequence comes from Spirochaetaceae bacterium, assembly GCA_025356015.1. Lineage (GTDB taxonomy): Bacteria > Spirochaetota > Spirochaetia > Treponematales > Rectinemataceae > JANXYO01. The sequence goes on along the minus strand of JANXYO010000112.1, from coordinate 8,398 downwards.
GCTCGACCTCGGCATGTACGCCAAGGGCATGCTCGACGGCTGTGTCTTCGGCGGCAAGACCTACGGCCTGCCGACCTTCGCCCAGGCCCTCATCCTCGCCTACGACTCCGCGGCCTTCGCCAAGGCCAAGCTCCAGGTGCCCAAGACCGCCGACGACCTCGTTGCGGTGGCGAAATACTTCAAGGAAAAGGAAGGCTCGGGCATCGCGATCCCCGCCAAGCAGGGCCCTGCCGCGGTAACCCTCTATTCGCAGATCCTCTACTCGACGGGCGGCAGCTATTTCGACAAGACGGGCAAGCTCGACCTGACCTCGGACGCCAGCGTCTACGCCGCCGGCATCTACCAGCAGCTAGCCAAGTATTCGGTGAAGGGCGCCCTCGCCTGGCACCATGACGAGACCGCCGAGGCCGTGCGCACCAAGACGGCGCCCATCGGCACCATCATGTCCGGCCTCGCCAGCCTGAACGGCGATCCCGAGAAGTCCCTCATCGTCGACACTGTGCGATACGCGACGATCACCGGCCGGGACGGCAAGACCGCCGCCAACAACTCCTTCTGGGTCTGGGCCGTCGCCAAGAACTCCAACGACATCCCCGAGTCCTTCAGGTTCATTTCCTGGTTCACAAGCCCCGCGATCGAGAAGAAGCAGACCCTGAAGAACCAGCAGATCAGCGCCATTAACTCGCTCTCCAGCGACCCCGAGGTCCTCAAGGTGACGCCCTTCATGCCGGTTATCATGGCCGAACTCGCGAACGGCAAGATCGATCCACCGCTCAAGAACTTCCAGGCCCTCAAGGATGCCCTCGTCGTCAACCTCTCGGCCCTCGCCTCAACCGACATCACGCCCCTCGAGGCGATGAAGAAGGCCCAGGAGAAGCTCAAGGACGTCGACTTCAGCAAGTAGGATCTTCCCGCCCGGGGCCGGCTCCGGCTACAGTGCCGACGGCCCCACAGGGGGCTCTCCGCGGCGACGCGGGGCCGCCCCCTTCCACCAAGCTCCCGCGAGGTTATGCAGATGCGAAAGTCCTTTTGCTGGTCCCTGGAACAGGGGGACCTCCTGCCCGTCATCCTGATGGCGCCGGCCGTGTTGCTGGTCTTCTGCGTCCTCGTCGTGCCCCTTGGCTTCGGGCTTTTCCTGAGCTTCTTCGACTTTGGCTTCGGCGGTTTTGTCCCCTCGAGAGACTTTGTGGGCCTGAAACACTACATCGCCTTCTTCCACGACTCGACGGCCCTGCGCGCCGTGGCGAATACCCTGGCCTTCTCGGGCCTGGCGATCCTGGGCGACTTCATCCTCGGTACGGCGGCCGCGGTCCTCATCTTCCAGCTCTCGCGCCGTGTCGCCGCCATCGTCAGGCCCCTGGTGACCGTGCCCCTCCTGATCTCGCCCATCGTCGTCGGCCTCATCTGGCGCTACATGTACGACCCCCGGGGCCTGCTCTACTGGCTCCTCGGCCGGGTCGGCATCACGATCGACATGTTTCCCGGGGTCACGGCGGCCTCGACGGCCCTGCTGTCCACGGTGATCGCCCATTGGTGGCAGGTGGTGCCCTTTGTGGTCATCGTGATCACAGCCGGCCTCGTCTCGATACCCGTGGAGCTCTACGAGGCCGCCTACGTGGATGGCGCTGGCGCCTTCAAGTCCTTCTGGAGGATCACCTTCCCCCTGCTCCGCGATGTCTACGTCGTCATACTCCTGATAAGCGGAGTCGACACGATAAAGGTCTTCGACATCGTGTTCGCCCTCACGGGCGGAGGCCCCAACGACTCGACGGTGACGATGAGCATCTACGCCTACAGCCAGGGCTTCTCCAACTCGAATCTGAGCTATGCCATGACCATCTCCGTGGTGGCGATGCTCGTGACCTTCATGGTCTTCGGCCTGCCCTTCATCCGGCACAATCGCACAAGGGCCACCCGCTAGAGGGACTAAAGGGAGCAAAGGGATGGTATCGAAAAGCAAGTGGTGGTTCAGGATCCTCCGCGCGGCGGCGCTCGCGGCCCTTCTGTTCTGGACCCTGGCCCCGGTCTACATAGTCCTTTCCAATTCCTTCCGGCGCACACTCGATATCAAGAAGATGCCGCCTGAACTGGTCTTCAAGCCCATACTTCTGCATTTCCAGCGTCTCCTCGAGCTTGACGACTTCCTCAAGTACTTCATCAACTCGATTGTAATCTCGCTTTCGGTGACCATCATCACCCTGGGCCTGGGGACCCTCGCGGCCTATGGGATGAAACTCTTCAAGACGCGGATGGGAGAGAGGCTCTCGAACTTCCTCCTCGTGGGTAAGCTCGTCCCCGCCATAACGATCCTGATTCCCCTGTACGTGATGCTCAACAGGATCCACCTCACGGGAACCTACCTGGGGCCGATTCTCGCCCACGCTGCCATGGGCCTGCCCTTCATAACCTGGCTCATGACGAGCTTTGTCTGGGACATACCCGTCGAGACCCTCGAATCGGCCTGTATCGAGGGCTGCTCGCGCATGCGGACCTTCTGGCACATCGTCTTCCCGATGCTCACACCGGCCCTCGCCTCGGCCGCGATCCTCATTATGCAGTCCTCCTGGAACGAGCTCCTGTTCTCGCTCCAGCTCACCAACATAAACACCTACCCCCTTACCGTGGGCATCGCCCGCTACGTGGGGGCCATCTCGGTCGACTGGGGCAAGTGCAGCGCCGCCGCGACGATGTCCATGGTACCGATAATCGCGGCAGGCTTTTTCATGCAGAAGTACCTCGTGGCGGGCATGACGGCCGGCGCGGTCAAGGGATAGGAGGCCATCTTGATCTTCGGCAGCCAGTACTACAGACCCCCCTTCCCCTCCCGCCCGGACTGGGAGCGCGACATGGGGCACATGCGCGAGCTCGGCTTCGACTCGGTCAAGCTCTGGGCGGTATGGAACTGGATCGAGGCCCGCCGCGGCGAGTTCGATTTCGGCGACCTCGACGAGCTTGTGGCCATCGCGAAGACAAATGGCCTTCGCGTCGTCATCAACACCATCCCCGAGGGGGCGCCGCACTGGACCCTTGAGGGCAACGAGGACGCGCACTACACCACGAAGGACGCTCACCGGATAGTCTACGGAGGGCCGGCCAACCTGCCCTCGGCCGGATGGCCGGGGCTGTGCCCGGACAAGAGGGAGGCGGCCGAGGCGGCGAACGGCTTCATCGAGAAGGTCGCCGCCCACTTCGCGGCCGAAGAGTCGGTGATCGCCATCGACGTGTGGAACGAGCCCCACCTCGAGCCCATGTTCGACTACCGCGATGACATGCTCTGCTACTGTGACCACTCGGCCGCCCGCTTCGCCGAATGGCTGCGAGTTAAGTACGGATCCCTTGAGGCGCTCAACGAGGCCTGGTTTAGGCGCCACTCGGACTGGTCGCAGGTCGAGCTTCCGCGGCGCTTCGGGACCTGGGCCGACATGATCGATTGGCGCCTCTTCTGGATCTCCAACCTGAGGCGCTGGCTTCACGATCGAGTCGCTGCCGCGAGGCGGGGCGCTCCAGGGAAGACCATCCAGACCCATGTCGCCTACAGCTCCGTCCTGGGGAACAAGATGGCAGGAGGACTGGCCAACGAGCTGGGAGACGAGTTCTCCCTCGCCCCCGAAGTTGACGTCTTCGGCCTCTCGAGCTTCCCGAAATGGCTCCAGGGCGAGCGCCACCTCTTTGTCCAGCTCGCGCACAGCGAGATGGTGGCCGAGGCCTCGCGCGGCAGACCCTTCTACCAGGTCGAGCTCCAGGGCGGGGCGGGCAAGGCCGGGCTCCTGGGCGGGGAAGTCCCCACGGGCCGCGATGTGCGGCTGTGGAACTACAACAGCGCCGCCGCGGGTGGGAAGGGCGTCATGTACTGGCAATACGCGCCAGAACCCGCCGGCCTCGAGTCCCCCGGCTTTGGCCTCATCGGCTTTCGCGGGCGCGACACCGAGCGCTCCATCGAGGCGGGCCGTTGCGCCCGGGAACTCAGGGACTCCGGCCTCGGGGCCGCGAGGCGCCTCCTGCCCCTCAATGCTATCTACGTTTCGCGCAAGAGCCAGGTCCTCTGCTTCAGCGCCGAGCGAAGGGAGGGACTCTACGCGGGCAGTCTCGCTGGCGCATACAAGGCCGCCTACGCGGGCTGCGTCCCGGTGCGCTTCGTCCATGAGGACTACCTAGGCTCACTTGCGGCCGAGGGTGTGTCCCGACTGTACATGCCCATGGCCCTCTCCCTTTCCCCTTCCGAGATCGAGGCCATCGCGGCCTTCGCCGAGGGCGGCGGCACCGTTATCGGCGAAGCCGCCTGCGGCCTCTATGGCCCCGGAGGACTGCTCGACGAGGACTGCCTCGCCCTGAGGAGGATCTTCGGCCTGGCCCACGTCGAGCTACGGGGAAACCCCGGCTGGGGCCCGGTCACAGCGAGGATGCCCGACGGCAGCGCCGGGTTCACGGGTAGCCAGTACCGCCACGCTGTCCTGCCCCAGGCCGGGACAGAGGTGCTGGCCGTCTTCGAGGACGGCGCGCCGGCCCTGACCGAGCGCAGGACGGGAGCGGGCAAGGCCGTCTTTGTGGCCAGCTTCGCCGCCCTCGGCTACAACGAGGCAGAGGACGAGGCGACGCGCGCCCTCATCCTCGGTAACTTCGACAGCCGGGGCTACTCTTGCCTGCGCTCGCTCGCCCTTAGCTCGGAGCTGGAGATCGGCAGGCCCTTCGCGCCGGTCATGAGGCTGCACGAGACCGCGGAGGACTTCTTCATCGTGGTCTCGAACCACCTGGATGCCGAGGTCTCGATCGCCCTCGGCCTCGAGGTGGGAGCGGAGAGGCTCGAGGAGATCCGGCTGCGCGTCGCCGGCGGCGACGGGATCGTTCACCGGGTAGGGAAGCGTTGAGACGCAGACAGAGGCGGCCATCGGGGTGGTCGGCATCTCGCTAGGGGCTACAACGCGTCCCGTGGTATCATGGTGTGAGACGCGGGCCAGCGAGGAACGCAGATAGCATGGGCCAGCGTCGGATCGCCACCGCCTTCGACAGGCGGCAGATGGCCCTCGTGCGCGAGGACCTGGCCCACCACGTCAGGAATTTCGCCGCTGTCATCCTCGCCCGGGACGACGAGACCCTCCTCGACTACCTCTCGGGTCTTCACCTACTCCCGCTCCGAGCCGGCCACCAATGCCTACCTGAAGGAGGGCCTACCCGAGAACGGGCCCGCCAGGGCTCGCCTCCAGGCCCTCCTTGGGGGAAGGCGGGACCTCGCCGCAGCCTTTGTCGAATCTCAGATCGCCAAGGGGAAGTCGATATGGAGCCTCTATCTCGGGCTCCTCCAGGCGAGCCAGCGCGAGCTCGGCAGGCTATGGCACCAGCTGAAGATCGGGGTCGCCCAGGAGCACTACGCGAGGGCCGCGACCCAGCACATCATCTGCGCGCTCTATCCCCGGCTATTCGCGGATTCCCGTCCCGGTCTCCACCCTCGTCACCGAGATCCGCAGGACCTCGCCCGACCTCGTCGCCATCTCGGCGACGATCCCGGCCACCTGCCCTTCGTCGGCCAGGCGATCCGCAGCATCCGCGACGAACTGGCGAGGGCTCCCGTGATCCTCGTCGGAGGCCTGCCCTTCGCCCTCTCGCGCGATCTCTGGCGGCAGCTGGGGGCTGACGCCACGGCTGCCGATTGCGAGGCGGCGGTCCGGACGGGGGCCAGGCTCGTGGGGATTGGGACGGCGGAATGAGTGCGATGGACGAGTCCAGGCTCCTCGAGGAGCTGTCCCGGATGAACAACGAGCTCGTGAACCAGAGGCACGAGGGAGTCCGGGTCGCCACCGAGCTCGAGCGGAAGGACCGCTTCCTCCGCCGGGTCCTCGGCCTGTACCCAGACATCATCTATGTCCTCGAGCTCGGGAGCGGACGCAAGGAGGCGAAGCGCGGGCACGGAGAAAAAAAGGCCGGCCTTCCTAGGAAGACCGGCCCTTGGTGTCTGTAGCGAGGGAGGGTATCGAACCCACGACCCAGCGGATATGAGCCGCTTGCTCTACCATCTGAGCTACCTCGCCGCGTCAAAAGGTAGGAGGTTTATACCGGCTTTCCCCTGCCCGAGTCAAGGGGAATTGCGGGAAAGCTCTAAAGGGCAGCGAGAATCTCGGCCGCGTGGCCCTCGGGATTCACTGCGGGAAAGGCCTTCCTGATCAGGCCCTCGGCGTCGATGACGAAGGTGGAGCGGATGAGGCCGACGGAACGGCTCCCGTCGCTCTTGACCCGCTCGCCCCAGGCGCCGTAGGCCTCGATCAGCCTCCTCTCGGGATCGGCGAGGAGGGGGAAGGGCAGGTGGAACTTGTCCCTGAAGAGCCTGTGCGACTCCCCCGAGTCGGGGCTCACGCCCACGACGGCCGCGCCCCTCCTCTGTATCTCGGCATACACGTCGCGGAAGGCGCAGGCCTCTGTCGTGCATCCCGGGGTGTCGTCCTTGGGATAGAAATAGAGCACCAGCTTCTTTCCCTTGAACTCCGACATGTGGCGCAGGGCGCCATTGGCGTCCTCGAGGACGAAATCCGGTGCGATATCCCCTTCGTGCAGCATCTCTGTACTCCTTGTTGCCGCCGCCGCCGATGCGCCGGCACCGGCTTGGCTGGCCCCCTAGCGCTTCTTTCCAAACAGCCCGTCGATCACATCCTCTATCGAGCGGGGCTGGGAAGGGCCGCCCTCCCCTCCCTGGCCCGCGCCTCCCTGGCCGCCTGCTCCGCCAAGGAAATCGCCAAGCCCGTCCATCACCTTTTTAGCTGCCCGGGCCAGGGGATCCTCGGAGGAGGCGAAGTCCTGGGCGTAGGAGGAGCGGGCCCTCTCGAAGTCGCGCTCGGGATCGCGTTCCTTGCCCGAGCCCCTCCTCGCATAGTCCCCGGACAGGATGGCCTGGTAGGCCCCGCCTCGCTCCCATTCCTGGAGGGCTGTCATGCGCACCACGGGGAAGGGATGGGTCTCGCCGACAACGTCGATGAGCTTGTAGATCGAATCGACGATGCCCTCCCCCTCTTCGTAGTCCTTGGCCTGGCGGAAGAACTCGTTCAAGTCCATCTGGGCCGCCCTGGGCCCGCCCGCGCTCTTCATGAGACAGCGGTAGACGACGGGTGCGTCCTGGATGACGAGGAGAGAGGCCCTGTCGGCCGAAAGCTCGCTTTTCCTGTCCCATTCCTTCAAGGCGGCCGCCGCTGCGGCCAGGGCGAGTCCGCCCAAGGGCAGGCTGCCTGCGATGCCGCCCGAGAGCTTGAGGAGGACGGCGAGGAGGGTCTTGTAGACCGAGTGGCCCGAGGCGACATGGCCGAGCTCGTGTCCGATGATGGCCAGCAGCTCCTCGGCGTCCCAGAGATCGATGGCCGCGCTGGACAGGAGTATGAAGGGCTTCTCCACCCCGAGGGTGTAGGCCGAGGGCCTCGGGTCGAGCTGCACGTAGAGCTCTGGCAGGGGCGAGATGTCGAGGCGCTCGGCGGCCTCGGCGAGGGAAGCCCTGAGCGAGGGGAACTGGGTGGCCGATACCCTCGCCGAATTGGCGAGGCAGCCAAGGCGGAGGGAGCGTTCGGTCGTCGAGCCGATTATCCGCTTCACCAGCTCGCCCGCGAAGGGAAGGGCGGTGAAGGCCGAGAGAGCCGCCGCGTCGGCGGGATGCTCCCAGGACGAGGGGCTGATGCCGGGGAAGGCTGTCTTCTTTTCCATAGCTCCGAATATACCTCCCATCGGCCCACAGGCAAATGGCGCATCGCCCCTGTTTCGGGCTAGACTGGTCGGGAAATGCCCTGCCGACTCTGCGACGCCGACGACTGCGAGCCCCTCCTCCTCGGCGGCCTCTCCTACCTCGACTGCAGGCCTTGCGGCTTCCTTGGACTCGAGGCAGCCCACTTCCCCAGCCCGGAAGCCGAGGTGGAACGGTACCGCAGGCACCGCAACGAGCCTTCCGATCCGGGCTACCGCTCCTACCTCTCCGTCTTCATCGACGAGGCCATCACTCCCTTCGTACCGACGGGCAGCGAGATCCTCGACTTCGGCTCGGGACCCGTCCCCGCCCTGTCCTTCCTCCTCGAGGAGAGGGCCTGGAAGGCCACAGCCTTCGATCCCATCTTCAAGCCGGACTGGTCCTGGTCGGACAGGACCTGGAGAGCCATCGCAGTGCACGAGGTGGCCGAGCACCTAAGGGAGGCTCGGGCCACCCTCGCCCATCTGGCCTCCCTGCTTGAGCCGGGTGGGATCCTCGCGATACGGACGAGGTTCGCGCCCGAGACCCCGAGGGAGCTCGAGCGCTGGTGGTATCGCCTCGACCAGACCCATCTGGGCTTCTTCAGGGAAAGAAGCTTCGAGCGGCTGGCGGCCGCCCTCGGCCTGGACCTTCTGCTTCTCAAGGGCCCGGACCTCGCCGTCATCGCGCTCCCCGGGCCCGGGGAGC
>JANXYO010000091.1 GCA_025356015.1 Spirochaetaceae bacterium | reverse complement strand
CCCAGATCCTGGCCAACTCCTCGGCTCCTGGCGGGAAAAGCACGCCTAGCTCGTCATCGGTGAGGATGTCCTTCGGCTGTGCGTGGCGCCGGAAGAGCTCAATCACAGGGACCTGGTCGATGAGCCCGGCGCGGCGGGCCTCGGAGAGGATCGCGAGGAACGTCCTGGCCAGGTTGTTGCGGGAGGCGCTCGACAGGACGGCGTGACTCTTGTCGCGGGGATCCCGGCTGGTGAGGTCCTGGAGCCAGTCCTCGATGTCGGGGCCCCGGATCTCGTCCACCCACTTTTCGCCCCAGTCGGGCAGGAGGTAAAGGTCGATCCACCGGCGGTGCTGGGCCGAGGTCGAGGCCTTCATGCCGCGGCCGTGGCCCTCAAGGCGCTGCAGGTGTGACGAGCCCGGAAGGAAGAGGGGATCCGCGATCTGGCGCAGTTTCGCCCTGGCCGGACGGCCGGATGCCGCGGCCTCGGTGGCCTTCGCGTCGGCCAGCTCGAGGCGGGCGATGAAGTCCTCGGCGTCGCCCTTGCGCGCGCAGCCGGTGGCCCGCCTGACGCGGGCGCCGTCCGCACCGAGGAACCAGTAGTACCAGAGGGATGCGTCCTTCGCACCCCCTCCCGAGACTGGCCTTCGAAACAGGTGATACCTGGACCGCATTTACAGCCTCCCCGTACCCATTTCGTACCCATTCGGCTTTTACGGTTCTTCGCACCGCGTTAGGCGGTTCTTGCCCCGATTCGGTAATTGCTGCTACAAAAAAGAAAAAGGACCGTAAAAACGGCCCTTTTTTGCTCCCCCGCCCGGGTTCGAACCAGGGACCCAGTGGTTAACAGCCACTTGCTCTGCCAGCTGAGCTACAGGGGAATGTCCTTGCGAACAGACGGAACCTTATCAACGCCTCCGAGAAATGTCAAGAGTTTCGCTTCTGGGAAATGCCGGCTACTTCCTCCGCTTGGCGGGCTTTTTTGGCGCCGGCTTGGAGGCGGGGCGCTTGGCTGCCGGGGCCTTCCTGGGCACGGCGGGTTTCTTCTTCTTCGAGGCGGCCTTGATGGCCTCGGCCCTGGCCTTGAGGCCCTTCGGGGGGGTCTTTCTGAAGGAGGTCTTCTCCCGGTCCGATGGGGCATCGGAGCCGGAGAAGAGCTCGGTCTCGCGCTCACGCGCGGACTTGGCCCCGGCCTTCGTCAGCCCGAGCTCGGCCGAGAGGACTTCCTTGGAGGCGAGCCTGACGCCCTGGGCCTTGAGGCCCTTCTCCTCGAAGTCGTCGACCTTGAAGCCCTCCTCCTTGACCTTCATCCGCGGCTTGGGCGCGTAGATGAGGGTGAAGTCCACGCCGGAGTCGGCCGTGAAGAAGAGGATGCTCGCCCCCTCGGGGACGAGGATGTAGTCGCGTCCATTCACGTAGGTCTCTATGCGGCAGCGCTTTATGTGTGGGTAGCCCGTGCTGCCATCCTTGTAGACGATCGTGAAGAGCAGCTTGGCCAGGGCCTCCTTCTCCGCGCTGCCGCAGTAGAGCATGCCCTTGTCGACGAAGGTCTTCTCGGGAACGGTCATGGCGGTGTACACACCGTTGCGTCTGATCACGATGATCTTGTCGTAGCTAGAGACCTCGAAGAGGGTCTCGCCGCCCGAGACCGCCGTGCCCACATAGCCCGAGGCGGCATCGTAGCGCAGGGGAAGGTCGCGCCGGGCGGCCTCCTTCACGTCGACCTGGCGGAAGGAGGTGAGCTCGGTCTTGCGCTTCCAGGTGGGCTCGAGCCGCTTCGCGACGCCCTCGAGGAACTTCACGGCGTAGTCGACCAGGTTGGCCAGGTTCTTCCTGATCTCCGAGAGCCTGGCCTTGATGCTGTCCATCTCGTCCTTGGCCCGGTTGATGTCGTAGAGCGATATGCGGCGGATGGGGATCTTGAGGAGGCGCTCGACGTCCTCGTCGCTCACATTGCGCCTGATCTCCTTCGCGTAGGGTGCGAGCCCGTCGACCACCGCCTTCCGCACGCCCTCCTGGGTCTTCATCTTCTCGATGGCCTTGTAGACCCTCTCCTCGATGAAGATGCGCTCAAGGGTGCGGGCGTGGAGCTCGTCGAGGAGCTCGGCCGCCTCGAGGTCGAGCTCCCGCTTGAGGATGTCCAGAATGCGGTTCGCGTGGTGCCTGATCACCTCGGTCGTGGTCATGAGGACGGGAAGATCGTCCTTGATCACGAGGAGGTTGCAGGATATGGACTGCTCGCACTCGGTGAAGGCGTACAGGGCGTCGACGACGTCCTGCGTGTAGACCCCGCGCTGGAGCTTGATCTCGATCTCGACGTTCTCCGTTGTGAAATCGGAGATCGAGGCGATCTTTATGCGCCCGGCCTTGGCGGCGGTTTCGACGCTCGCGATGAGGCTGTCAGTCGTGCTGCCGAAGGGCAGTTCGCGGATCACGATGCGCTTGGGGTCGGAGAGGTCGAGCTTGGCGCGCACGCGCACCTTGCCAGCCCCGTCGGCGTACTCCGAGGCGTCGCAGTAGCCTCCGCCGGGGAAGTCGGGGTCGAGGTGGAAGCGCTTCCCCCTGAGGGCCGCGATCTCGGCGCGGATCACCTCGACGGGGTTGTGGGGCAGGATGCGGGTGCTCATGCCGACCGCGATGCCCTCGGCCCCCATGATGAGGACGACGGGCACCTTCGCGGGAAAGACCACGGGCTCGCGGTTGCGCCCATCGTAGGAGTCCACGTACTCCGTGATCTTGGGCTTGTAGAGGAGCTCCTTGGCGAGGGCGTTGACCCTGCATTCGATGTATCTGGCGGCCGAGGCCTCGTCGCCGGTGGCGATGTTGCCGAAGTTGCCCTGCTTGTCGATGAACAGTTCCTTGTTCGCGACGACGACAAGGGCGCTGTAGATCGAGGCGTCTCCGTGGGGGTGGTACTTCATGCAGAAGCCAACCACGTTGGCGACCTTGTGGAATTTCCCGTCATCCAGCTCGAAGAGGGAATGGAGGATGCGCCTCTGAACGGGCTTGAGCCCGTCCTCGAGGTCGGGTATGGCTCTGTCCTTGATGACGTAGGAGGCGTAGTGGAGGTAGTTGAAGTCGAAGATCTTCTTTACGTAGGCCATGGATAAATCCTTTAGGGTGACAGATGGAGAAGAAGATGGAGAGGAACCACGGCGGCACGGAGATCGGGGAGAGAGCACGCAGGAAGAGGGAGGTCAAGGAAGGATTTCCTTTGCGAGACCGGGGTCATGTTCACAGGACTAATCTCCTGATGCCATCCCTAAGGACGGCGACATTGAAATTCAACAGGAGGCCGATCCTGTGACCGGACATCCGCAGATAGGTCAGAACCTGGGCCTCATGCACTTTTTCAAGCCCCTCGACCGACTTGAGCTCAACCACGACAGAGGTGCCTACGTGGCGTGTCTCTTCTTCTCTTTCCTCTTCTATAGATCGTTCACCAGGTTCTGCATGATGTACTCCCGCCGCGTGGGGGTGTTCTTGCCCATGTAGAACTCGAGGACCTCGGGCACGGCCTTTAGGGTCTGAATGTCGACGCGCACGAGGCGGATGTCGGCCCCGATGAACTGGCCGAATTCGCTCGGGCTGATCTCGCCCAGGCCCTTGAAGCGGGTCACCTCGGAACTGCTCCCCAGCTCCTTCACGGCCTCGTCTCGCTCCTTCGCGCTGTAGCAGTAGCGCGTCTCCTTCTTGGTCCGGGCGCGGAAGAGCGGGGTCTCGAGGATGTGGATCCTTCCCTGGACGATGAGCTCCTCGAAGAAGGTGAGGAAGAAGGTGAGGATGAGGTTGCGTATGTGGTAGCCGTCGTAGTCGGCGTCGGTGGCGATGACTATGCGCCCGTAGCGCAGGCCCTCGATGCTGTTCTCGATCCCCAGGGCCATCATCATGTTGTAGAGCTCTTCGTTCTTGTAGATCGCGGTGCGCTTGCGCGCGTGCATGTTCTCGGGCTTGCCCCGCAAGGAGAAGATCGCCTGGGTGTAGACGTCGCGCGAGCTGACCATCGAGCCCGAGGCCGAGAGGCCCTCGGTGAGGAAGATCATCGAGGCGTCGCCCTTCTCGCCCTCACCGAGGTGGCTTTTGCAGTCCTTGAGGTTGGGGATGCGCAGCTCGATCTTGCGCGCCGCCTCCTTCGCCTCCTTCTTGACGATGTTGAGCTCGGTGCGGAGCTTCTCGTTCGAGACTATCTTCTCCTGCAGGCGCTTGGCGGCCTGGGGGTTCTTGCGAAGGAACTCGTCGACGCCGCGCTTGACCTCCTGGAATATCCAGGGGCGGATGTCGGTGTTGCCGAGCTTGTTCTTGGTCTGGCTCTCGAAGACGGGGTTCTTGAGCTTTATCGAGACGGCCGCCGCGACGCCCTCGCGTATGTCCTCGCCCTTGTAGCTGGCCTGGAAGAACTCGTTGATCGACTTGAGAAAGGCCTCGCGGAAGGCGGAGAGGTGGGAGCCTCCGTCCGAGGTGAACTGGCCGTTGACGAAGCTGAAGTACTCCTCGCCGTACTCGTTGGTGTGGGTGAAGGCGAACTCTATCTTGTCCCCGCTCCAGTACCCGATGTCGTAGAGGGTGCCGTCCCCGACCTCGGCGTAGAGCAGGTCGTAGAGCCCCTTCTGCGAGGCGTACTCGGTGCCGTTGAGGACGAGGGTCAGGCCCGCGTTGAGATAGGCGTAGTTCCACATCCGCTTCTCGAGGAAGTCCAGGTTGAAGGCGTAGTCGCCGAAGATCTCGCCGTCGGGCACGAACTCCACGAGGGTGCCCGCGGGCTCCTTCCTGGTCTCTGTCTCGCGCTTGGACTTGAGCACCCCGCGCTCGAAGATCGCCTCGAAGCTCCTGCCCTCCCGGGTGGAGACCACGCGGAAACGCGAGGAGAGCGCGTTGACCGCCTTCGTTCCCACGCCGTTGAGGCCGACGGAGAACTGGAAGACGTCGTCGTTGTACTTGGCTCCGGTGTTGATGATCGAGACGGCCTCGACCACCTTCCCGAGGGGGATGCCCCGCCCGAAATCCCTCACCCTCACGGTCCAGTCCTTGCCGCCCGCGGGAGGAGGGTCGATCGACACGATGATCCTCTTTCCGGCCCCCATGATGAACTCGTCGACCGAGTTGTCGATGACTTCCTTGAGGAGGACGTAGATTCCGTCATCCTGGTTGGAGCCGTCGCCAAGGCGGCCTATGTACATGCCGGTCCTGAGCCTTATGTGTTCCAGAGAGCTCAGGGTCTTTATCTTTGATTCGTCGTAGTCCTTCGAGCTTTTAGCCATATCGGCGGAATCGTATCACAAGGGGCCATCACATGAAAAGATCGACCGGTCTCCTCGGAGGCGGCAGCTGCCTAGAGCCTCGAGTACTCGACGGCGATGGCCGCCGCGAGACGGGCATTGTTCAGGACCAGGGCGATGTTGGACTCGAGGCTCTCCCCAGCGGTCAGCTCCTTGACCTTGGCGAGGAGGTAGGGGGTCACGTCCTTGCCCCTCACCCCGGCGGCCGCCGCCTCGGCGAGGGCAGCCTCGATGGCCGTGCCGATCGCGACGCGTTCCATGGAGAACTCCTCGGGGACGGGGTTGGCGACCACGATGCCGCCGCCCAGGCCCAGGTCCCATTTCGCCTTTGCCCTGCGGGCTATGCCCGCAGCGTCCTCGGCCCTCTCCTCGAGGGCCAGGCCCGAGCCGCTCGTGTAAAAGGCCGGGAACTCGAGGGTCCTGTAGCCGATCACCGGAACACCCTTGGTCTCGAGGTATTCGAGGGTGAGGCCGAGGTCCAGGATGGCCTTGGCCCCGGCGCAGACGACGGCAACCTCGGTCCGGGCCAGCTCCTCGAGGTCGGCCGAGACATCCCAGCTCCGCTCGGCCCCGCGGTGGACCCCGCCTATTCCCCCAGTCGCGAAGACCCGTATCCCGGCGAGGGCCGCGATGATCATCGTCGCCGCCACGGTCGTGGCTCCGTCGGCAGCTTCGGCGACAAGGCGGGGCAGGTCCCTCCTGCTCGCCTTCGCCACAGCCAGCCCCGACTTGCCGAGGCCGGTGATCTGGTCGGGGCTCAGGCCCGCCTTGAGCCTTCCGCCGAGCACGGCTATGGTAGCGGGGACGGCCCCATGTGCCCTCACCTCGGCCTCGACCTTCATCGCGGTCTCGACATTGCGCGGATAGGGCATCCCGTGGGAGATGATGGTCGACTCGAGGGCCACGACGGGCCTTCCCTCGGACAGGGCGGCAGCGACCTCGGGAGAGGGGTCAAGGTATGGATTCATGGCGGACTCCTTCTGCTATGCGCTCTATGCCCGCGATCCCGAGTTCGGGGTTCACGGTCGCATCGACGGAGGCGGTGAGGATGGCGGCGGCGAGGGCGAGGGCGGCCCGTCTCTCCAGGGGCAATTCCTCGAGGTAGCCCCAGACAAGGGCGGCGCAGGCGGCATCGCCCGCCCCGGAGACGTTCCTCGAAGCCAGTTCTGCAGACAGCTTGAGCGGAGCGCGCACAAGGCCGCGGGAGGGGCCGCGGGGCTGACTGTCCCCCGTGGAGGGGCCCTCGTAGTAAAGCCCGCCCCCGCCCAGGGATATGAAGACCTCGCCGAGGCCCTTCGCCCTCAGGGCCGCCCCCAGGACCGCGGCCTCCCTGGGGCCCGGCTCCAAGCAGGAGGAGGGGGCAGGCAGGCCTGAGAGGGCGGCAGCCTCGCCCAGGTTGGGTTTGGCGAAGGCGAAGCTAGCCAGATGCTCCCTCGCCCTGAGGGCCTTGGTCGCTGAGACGGGGTCGAGGACGAGGCGGGGCATTTCCTGGCCCCTGATCAGGCCAGGGCCGAAGCCAGCGGCTGGGCCGTAGCGCGCCGCGAGCCAGGCGATCGAAGAGCCGCAGAGGTTTGCGTCGACGACGATGAGGGAGGCGCTGTCAAGAAGAGCGGAGCGCTCGATCAGGGCTCCGGGGAGGAGCTCGTCTATGATGGACATCGAGGCGACCGCCCCGGCGAGGCTGCCGTCGGCATCGAGGAGACAGAGGTACTGGGAGGCCTCGCGGGCCCTAAGGCGCAGGGAGGAGTAGAGGCCGATGCCGATCGAGGCGCATGAGGCCTCAAGGGCCTGGGAAAGGGCATCATCGCCCAGGGCGGTGACAAGCTCGACCTCGAGGCCAAGACGGACGAGGTTCTCGGCGATGTTCCTGCCCACGCCCCCTGGGCTCATGATCGAGATCCCGGGGTTGGAATCGCCGGAGCGGAAGGGGGCGAGGCTCCTCCCCTGGATGTCCATGTTCATCCCGCCAACCACGACGACCAGGCCTTTTTTCGCCATCACCCGCCCGCATCCGATTGATTCGCGTCCCTCGTTCCGCTAGATTAAGGACGAAAGAGGAAGTGCGTGGACCAGATATTCGACAGATTCGAGCGCTTGTTCAAGTCCTGGGTGGCCGGAGACGCCGTTTCCGGCGCCGATACAGGCAGGCGCGGCAGCGGCAACAGCGATTTCGACGCCGCAATGGACGAACTCGACGACTTCCTCGACAGGGGCAGGTCAGAAACCGAGGCCAGGGAGAGAAGCGAGTCGGCCAGAAGGGCCCGGGAAGATGCCTCCCGCACAAGCGGCGCGGCAGGTTCCAGGCCGGGTGCTCCGCATCCGAGGATCCTTTCCGCCTTCCGTACCCTCGGTCTTCCCTACGGGACGCCCTTCCCCCAGGTCAAGACCGCCTACAAGAAGCTCCTCATGGCCAACCATCCCGACCGGAACTCGGCGACACCAGAGCAGCTCAGGCGTTCTACCGAGATTTCCTCCCAGATCAACGCGGCCTACCAGCGCCTCGAGACCTGGACGAGCACAGGCGTCGTGACCGAGGACTAACGCAGGATATTGATCAAGGCTCGGGGCGAGGACGGGCTCCCGAGTATGTCTTCCCCAGGGACGGGGTTCCACTCGCGATTTCCCGGATCCGGAACCGCCTTTGCGGTCAAGTGCGGGTCCCGAGCGGCCGAGAATCGTGAGAGATCGTTGGGGAGGGATATACAGGTATGAACGCCAATCCGCTTGCTGCGTACCGGGAGACCCGGGTCAAGACCGCCAGTCCCGGCCAGCTCGTCGTCATGCTGTACGACGAGGCGCTGAAGCAGTGCAATATCGCCGTCGAGCTCCTCGGCGAGGGCAACAAGCCGCGGCCGGACAATATCGAGCGTATCAACAAGTCCCTGGTGAAGGTGCAGGACATCGTCACCGAGCTCATGGCCTCCCTCGATTTCGAGGCGGGGGGGGACATCGCGCAGAACCTCTTCTCCCTGTACATCTGGTTCGGACGCGAGCTCCTCGAAGCCAACATGCAGAAGGACTGCGCCAGGCTCACGGCCGTCAGGGACATGATCGCCGAGCTGCGAGGCGCCTGGGCCGAGGCCGCTTCCAAGTCCCAATCGGGCTCGAACTCGAACGTGGGCGTGAACATAGCCGGCTAGGGGAGGCGGGAACACATGGCATACGACGACGTCGAGAGCCGCGTGGCGGTGCTCCGCCGCTTCCGCGAGCTTCTGTCAGAGCAGCGCAGGAAATTCGAGCGCTATCTCCTGGTCCTCGACCACGAGCGTTCGGACATAGAATCGGGCGACGTCGACAGGCTTGTCGCCCATGTGGAGCTCGAGGAGCAGATAGTCTCCGAGATCTACACCTTCCAGAAGGTGATAGACCCGCTCGAGGACCTCTACCGCTCGGCCTTCCCCCTCGCCCAGGAGAACGACGTCATGTCGATCAGCGACTCCCTCTCGGTGCTCAGGTCGGAGGTCAGCCGGCGCAACGCCGAGAACCGTGGCCTGCTCCAGCACCGCATGGAACTCATGCGAAACGAGATCGCGGGTTTCCGCAATCCCTTCGCGGGCAGGCACTCGGTCTACGCTGCCGCGGGCGGCGGATCCCTCGTGGACATCCAGGGCTAGGAAGGGCAGAGAGGAACAGAAAGCCCGAAATCGCGCCGCTAAGACGGCGCGCGGGTCGATATAGAAACGGCCGTCATTGCGCGACGGCCGTTTTCATTTTATCCTGCATACCATGAAGCCATCGCTCTACCTCCTCGATTCCTACGCGATCATCTATCGCGCCTACTTCGCCTTCCTCAACCGTCCCCTACGCAATGCCTCGGGCACGAACATATCGGCGGCCTTCGGATTCTTCCGCTTCCTCTTCGCCCTCTTCGACGAGCGCAACCCGGGCGCCTTCGCCGCCGTCTTCGACGCCAAGGGCAAGACCTTCCGCCACCACATGTATCCCGAGTACAAGGCCACCAGGGAGAAGGCGCCCGAGGACCTCATCGCCCAGGTCCCGGTCATCGAGGAGATCCTCGCAGCCCTCAAGGTCCCCCTCCTGCGGGCCGAGGGCTGGGAGGCCGATGACCTCATCGCCACCCTCGCGACTCGCTGCGCCAAGGAGGACAGGGAGTGCTGGATCGTCTCTGGCGACAAGGACCTCCTCCAGCTCGTCGGCGGCCCGGTCCAGGCGATCCGACCCACCGCCAACTTCGGCTACCAGAGCTACGGGACCAGCGAGGTCAGCGCCGAGTGGGGGGTCAGCCCCGCCCAGATCCTCGACTACCTGGCCCTCGTCGGCGACGCCTCGGACAACGTGCCCGGAGTGAAGGGGGTCGGGGACAAGACCGCCGTCAAGCTCATCACGGAGTATGGGAGCCTAGACGGGATCTACGCCAAGCTTGAGGGCCTCAAGCCCGAGTCGCTTCGCAAGAAGCTGGAGACGGGCAGGGAGGACGCCTATCTCTCCCACAGGCTGATCACCCTCGACAAGGACGCCCCGATCGGCATCAAGGACCTCGAGGAGCTGGCCTTGGGTGGCCTCGACCGGGCCGCGGCGGCCCCGATCTTCATCCGGGAGGGCATGAAGAGCCTGGCCACCACCGCCCCGGGCTCGGGCGGGGGCGACCTCTTCGGGCCCGGCATGGAGAGCTCGGATCGGTCGAAGAGCACGAAGGCCAAGGCCGAGGCCCCTTCCCCGCCGTCCGCCCTCGCGGTGCCGGCGGGCCTGCCGCCCGAGCTCAGCGGGAGCGGGGAGTATGAGACGGTCACCACGGTCGCGGCCCTCTGTGCCTGGGTGGACTGCTGCATCGCGGCCAAGCGCTTCGCCTTCGACTGCGAGACCGATTCCCTCGACGAGCTTTCTGCCCAGGTCGTGGGCTTCTCACTCGCCTGCGACCCCAGGAAGGCCTGCTATGTACCCCTGGTCGCCCCTTCAGACGAGCTCGTGAGCCTCGACGCCGCGAGAAAGGAGCTGGGCCGCCTCTTCTCGGCCCCCGGGGTCGTGGTGATCGGCCACAACGTGAAGTACGACTTCCATATAATGCGCCGTTTCGGTGTTGCCATGGCCTGTACCCTGCGCGACACCATGATCGAGGCCTTCCTCCTCGACGCCGAGTCGGGGCTCTACGGCCTCGAGGCCCTGGCCGAGCGCCGTCTTGGCCACCGGGGCATCGAGTTCGACGAGGTCGTGCCCAAGGGCGCCACCTTCGCCATGGTGCCCGTCGACAGGGCGACAGCCTACGCAGCCGAGGACGCAGACCTCACCTTGCGTCTCCACCTGCTTCAGATGAAGGAGATCGAGGAGGCGGCCTTGGGCGATCTCTACCGTGACCTCGAGATGCCCCTGGTGCCCATACTCGCCGCCATGGAGGCCGAGGGGATCCAGGTCGAAGCCAGGGAGCTGCGGGCCTACGGAGTGGAGCTCGATGGCAAGCTCGCCTCGATCCAGGCCGAGATCTACAAGCTCGTGGGCCACGAGTTCAACATCGCCTCGACCAAGCAGCTCCAGGAGGTCCTCTTCATCGAGCGAAAGCTCGCGACCGGCAAGAAGACCAAGACAGGCTTCTCGACCGACACCTCCGTGCTCGAGGAGCTCGCCGAGCTCGATCCCGTGCCGGCCCTCATCCTCAAGCACAGGACCCTGGCCAAGCTCAAGAGCACCTATGTCGATTCCCTGGCCGGCCTCGCCGAGGAGGGTGACGGGAGGGTCCACACCCACTACTCCCAGGTCGTGGCGGCCACGGGCCGGCTCTCCAGCCGTGACCCCAACCTCCAGAACATCCCCATCCGCGAGGAGGAGGGCCGCAAGATCCGCGCCGCCTTTGTCTCGGGGAAGGGCAAGACCCTCATCTCGGCCGACTACGCCCAGATCGAGCTCGTCGTCCTGGCCCACCTCTCGGGCGACGAGGGTCTGCTCAAGGCCTTCCGCGAAGGGGTTGACGTCCACCGCAGGACAGCCGCCCTCCTCTTCGGCGCCCTCGAGGCCGAGGTGACGAGCGAGCAGAGGCGGCTCGCGAAGACGATCAACTTCGGGGTGATCTACGGGATGAGCGCCTTCAGGCTCGCAAACGAGCTCAAGATCCCCCGAGCGGAGGCCCAGAAATTCATCGACGCCTATTTCACGACCTATGCCGGAGTGGGGGAGTTCATCAACCGAAAGGTCGAGGAGACAGAGAAGACCGGCTACACGACCACGATCGCGGGGAGGCGCCGGCCGATCCAGGCTATCAACTCGCGCAACAAGACCGAGAAGCAGGCCGCCGAGAGGGTGGCAGTCAACACCCCCATCCAGGGTTCGGCCGCTGACATCATCAAGCTCGCCATGATAGGGGTCGACAGGGCCCTCAAGGAGACGGGGAGCAAGGCAAAGCTCCTCCTGCAGGTCCATGACGAGCTCATCCTCGAGGCGCCGGAGTCGGAAGCCGCCGCCGTCAGTGCCCTGGTAAAACGGGAGATGGAGGCGGCCGCCCGGCTCTCATTGCCCCTGCGCGCGAGCGTCGAGACGGCCCGCCGCTGGGGAGACATGCATTGAGGCCCGGCATCCTGTTCGGTCTGACCGGAGGCTACTGCGCGGGCAAGAACACCGTCGCCGCGATCATGGAGGGCCTCGGCTGGACCTGCATCGACGTCGACAGGCTCGGCCACGCGGCCATCGAGCTCGAGCGGGGCAGGATCTTGGCCCGTTTCGGCCCCGGGGTCCTGGGATCAGACGGGAGGATCGACAGGAAGGCCCTCGCGGCCATCGTCTTCTCCGACAGCCAGGCCCTGGCCGACCAGGAGGCCATCGTCCACCCCCTGGCCATCCGCCTCCTCGACGAGCGCATCGCCGCCGCTCGAGAGGCCGCCGCCAAGGCGGGGCGCGAGGCCCTGGTCTGCGTCAACGCGGCCCTCCTCTACCTGGCACCACAGGCCGCCCTCTGCGACGCCGTGCTCGTGGTGAGGGCCCCCCTCCTCCTGCGCCTCCGGCGCGCGAAGCAGAGGGACGGCCTTGACAGCCGCGCCGTCCTGCGCAGGATCTGGAAGCAGCGGGGGCTCTGGTCAAGGCGGCGCGCGGGGGGCCGGCCGGCCGTCGCCCTCTGGAACGACGGCTCCGGCGATGCCCTGAAGCGGGCAGTGGAGCGGGCCCTCACCCGGGCCAGGAGGGCGGCCGATCTCCACCCCCTCAGCGGTGCCTCGATGCCTGGGTCCTAAAGACGCCTCCAGTGGCCCTGGTGGCCTCAAGGGACCCGCGATTCACCTTGTGGACAGGCTCGGCTCGAGTCTATAATTCGCCACACGCCGGCCTTGAAGGCCGCCCAATCAAGGGCTAGGGCCGGCACAAGGAGAAGGACAATGAGGAACTTCGCCAGGATCATCACGCTGCTCCTCGCCGTCGCCCTATGCGGCGCGGCGTTCGCCCAGGGAGCCGCCCCGAAAGCCACGGGCAGCTCGCTCACGATCGGCCTGCTCATGGTCGGTCCCTACAATGACCATGGCTACAGCCAGGCCCACTTCGACGGCGCCCAGTACGCCGTGAAGAACGTCAAGGGCGCCAGCCTGATCTACCTCGACAAGGTGAATCCGGCCGACCGACCCGGCACCACGGCCTCCCAGCTCGCCGAGAGCCTCGTCGCCAAGGGCGCCAAGCTCGTGATCTTCAGCTCCGACGACATGAGCGACGAGGCTGTCAAGTTCGCCAAGGCCCACCCCGACCTCTTCGTGATCATGGCCTCGGGAGACCAGGTCTGGAAGGAGGGCAAGATCGCCCTGAACCTCCCCAACATGGTCAACGTCATGGGCCGCATGGAGTACGGCAAGATGATCGCCGGCGTCGCCGCCGCCCTTACCACCCAGACCGGCAAGATCGGCTACCTCGGGCCCCTCATCAACGACGAGACCCGCCGTCTCGCCTCCTCGGTCTACCTCGGCGCCAAGTACGCCTGGGTCAACTACCTCAAGAAGGACCCCTCCAAGCTCGAGTTCAAGGTCACCTGGATCGGCTTCTGGTTCAACATCCCCGGCGTCACCTCAGACCCGACCCAGGTCGCCGACGACTTCTTCAACTCGGGCTACGACGTCGTCGTTTCCGGCATCGACACCACCGAGGCCCTCACCGAGGCCACCAAGCTCACAGGCCAGGGCAAGAAGGTCTTCGCGATCCCCTACGACTACGCCGACGCGATCAAGGAAGGCGCGGGCGCGGCCTTGGGCGTGCCCTACTTCAACTGGGGCCCCGCCTACGCGAACGTCTTCAAGTCCGCGATGACCGGCTCATGGAAGTCCCACTTCGAGTGGAACGGCCCGGACTGGAAGAACATCAACAACCCCGATACCTCGGCCGTGGGCTTCAACAAGGGCGCCGCCCTCTCGAAGGACGCGTCCGCGGGCATCGACAAGTTTGTGGCCGAGCTTGCCAAGGGCCTCAGGCTCTGGAAGGGCCCGCTGAACCTCCAGGACGGCAGTGCATACCTCAAGGACGGGCAGGCCGCCACCGACCAGCAGGTCTGGTACCTGCCCCAACTCCTCCAGGGCATGCAGGGCCAGAGCGTCTCGAAGTAATAGCGTCCTGATCAGGTTCTCAAGAATGTAAGAGGAACCACGGAGGCACGGAAGGAAGAGGAGATCACGGAGGGGAGATCAAATCCTTCTCCGTGCTCTCTCCTAGACTCCCTGCCTCTGTGGTTGCCTTTTTCTGAAGGGGTTAATGAATGCAGGTCGAGTTGCGCGACATCCGCAAGACCTATGGGCCGGTGAAGGCTAACGCGGGGATATCCCTCCGCATTCCGGCCGCGTCGATCCAGGGCATCCTCGGCGAGAACGGGGCTGGCAAGTCCACCCTGATGAAGATCCTCTCGGGCTTCATCCTCCCCGACTCGGGCGAGATCTTCCTCGACGGCCAGGCCGTCTCGATTCGCAGCCCGGCTGACTCGATCAGGAACGGCATCGGCATGCTCCACCAGGACCCCCTCGACTTCCCCCCCATGAAGCTTATCGACGACTTCATCCTCGGCCACCCGGGTGCCCTAGGCCTCGGAAAGGCCGCGGCGGCCCGCGAGTTCCGCGCCCTCGCCGAGCAGTTTGACTTCGCCCTCGAACCCGAGGCCTGGGTCGACTCCCTGACTGTCGGCGAGCGCCAGCAGCTCGAGATCCTGCGCCTCCTCTGGCTCGGCGCCCGCGTCCTCATCCTGGACGAGCCGACGACGGGCATCAGCCTGCCCCAGAAGGAGAAGCTCTTCGCCACCCTGAAGCGCCTCGCGGCCGAGGGCATGTCGATACTCTTCGTCTCGCACAAGCTCGAGGACGTCGAGTTCCTCTGCGACAGGGCCGCCGTCCTGCGCCAGGGCTCCCTGGTCGGGGAGGCCCGGCCTCCCTTCGATACAAGGACCCTCGTCGAGATGATGTTCGGCAAGGAAGTCCCCCTCGCGGAGAGGCGGACGACAGTCAGGGAGTCGGGGATACTCCAGGTGAGGGACGTCTCCCTCGAGGGCCTGCGCATCCAGATGCGCAACGTGAGCTTCGAGGTTCGCGCGGGCGAGGTCATCGGCCTCGCCGGCATGGAGGGCTCGGGCCAGTCCACCTTCCTCGGGGCCTGCGCAGGCCTGAGCAGGCCGGTCGAGGGCTCCTTCTGCATCGAGGAGCAGGACATGACGGGCCGCTCCCACCATGACTACAAGAAGGAAGGGGTAGCCTATCTGCCCGCGGCGAGGCTCGAGGAAGGCCTGGTGCCGGGCCTGAGCCTCACCGAGCACTTCGTCCTCGCCGAGGAGAAGAAGGGGGTCTTCATCGACCGCCGCAAGGCCAGGAGGCTGGCCCAGGAGCGCATCGAGCTCTACAACATCAAGGGCAGGCCCGAGAGCACTGTCGAGTCCCTCTCGGGCGGGAACCAGCAGCGCATGCTCCTGGCCCTCCTGCGCTCGCCCCTCTCCCTCATCCTCGTCGAGCATCCCACGAGGGGCCTCGACATCGAGTCGACGATCTACATCTGGAGCAAGCTCAAGGCGCGCTGCGCCGAGGGCACGGGCATCGTCTTCATCTCGGCCGACCTCGACGAGATCCTCCAGTACTCGGACCGTGTCATCGTCTTCTTCGCGGGCAAGGTCTCTCCCCCCCTGCCCGCATCGAGCCTGAACGTCGACAGGCTCGGCGCCCTGATCGGCGGCAAGCTCTGGGAGGAACTGGAGAGCGAGGTCGCCCATGCGTGATAGCCGCCCCAACCGGACACTACTGCAGATCGGGGCCATCGCCCTCGCGCTCCTCTTCACGACCTTCGTGCTCTTGGCGGCAAAGGCCCCTCCCCTCGCGGCCTACCTGAACCTCGGCCTCGGCGCCCTGGGCTCCTGGGAGGTCATCTCCAACGTCCTCGTGTCCTGGGTGCCCCTGCTCCTCGTGACCTCGGGACTCCTGCTTACCTTCACCGTGGGGCTGTGGAACATCGGCATCGAGGGGCAGATCACCGTTGGCGCGATCTTCTCGACCTGGGCCTTCCGCCTCCTCCTTGGTTCGGGCATGGCCCCGGGCCTCGTGATCCTCGCGGCCTTCCTCGCCGGCATGCTCGGTGGGGCCCTCTGGGCCATGCTCGCCGGGGCCCTCAAGACCTTTGGCGGGGTCAACGAGATCTTCGGCGGCCTGGGCCTCAACTTCGTGGCCACGGCCCTGAACCTCTGGCTCATCTTCGGGCCATGGAAGCGCCCGGGCGTTGCCTCGATGTCGGGGACAGTCCCCTTCGATCCCTCGCTGTGGCTGCCAACCCTCAATCCCCAGTCCCGCCTGAGCCCCATCGCCGTGGGCATAGCCGTGGCCGCCATCCTGGTTGTCTATGGGATGCTGCGCGGCACCTACTTTGGCCTGCGGCTCAAGGCGGTGGGCAAGAACCCCCGGGCCGCCTTCCTCCTGGGCATCCCCACCTGGCAGTACATGATGGCCTCCTTCGCCCTCTGCGGCCTTTTCGCGGGCCTCGCGGGAGCCGTACAGGTCGCCTCGGTCTACCACCGCCTGATCCCCTCGATATCGAGCGGCTACGGCTACATGGGCCTCATGGTCGCGATGCTCGTCAACTACAAGGCCGCCATCGCCGCCCCCGTCGCCCTCTTCTTCGCTGCCCTGAACGTCGGCTCGATCCAGCTGCCCATCGTCCTCCAGCTCGACTCGAGCCTCGCCGGCGTCCTCCAGGGGACCCTGGTCCTGGTGGTCCTCCTGGCCCAGGGCGCCAGGACGCGGATGCTCAAAAAGGAAGGCCTCTAGATGAGCGGCGACATCATACTGATCGGCCTGGCCGGGGTCTTGAGCTCCGCCGCGCCCATCATCTTCGGCGTCGTCGGCGAGACTATCAGCGAGCGCGCCGGCGTCATCAACCTCTCGATGAACGGCATGATCCTCCTCACGGCCATGGGGGGCTTCGCGGTCTCCCTCGCGACGGGGAGCCTCATTCTTGGCTTCCTCGCCGGGGCGGCGATCGGGGCCCTCGTGGCCCTCATCGTGGCCTTCGCGAGCATCACCATCAAGGCCTCCCAGGTGGCCGTGGGCTTTGTCCTCGCCCTGCTGTGCCGCGACCTCTCCTATTTCCTTGGCAACCCCATCATGGGCGAGGCCGGCCCGCGCCTGCCCTCGGCCTCCATACCAATGCTGAAGGACCTCCCCGTCATCGGCGCCCTCTTCTTCAGACAGGACTTGATGACCTGGCTAAGCTTCATCCTGATCCTTGCCGCCTGGTTCTTCATCTTCCGCACCAGGCCGGGTCTGGTCCTTCGGGGCATCGGCGAGAAGCCGGCGGCCGCCTATGTGCGAGGGGCCAACGTCAACCGCCTGCGCTACCTCTACACCGTCCTGGGCGGGGCGATAGCCGGCCTCGCCGGCCCCATCTTCTCCCTGTCGGTGAAGGCTGGCTGGAAGGGCACGATCTCGGGCCTCGACGGAATAGGCTGGATAGTCCTCGCCATCACCATCTTTGGCGGCTGGAACCCCTTCAAGGCTGCCTTTGGCGCCTACCTCTTCGCCTTCCTCCAGTGGCTGGGCCTGGTCCTCCAGCCGGCCCTGCCCGGCCTGCCCTCCCAGGTCCTCCAGGTCGCTCCCTTCCCCCTCATGATCCTGAGCCTCCTGTTGGTCAACATCGGCAACGCGGAATGGGTGGAGCTGAGCCTGGCCCACCTGCCGCCACGGGCGCGGCGTTCCATCTCCCGCCTGCTGCGCGCGATGAACGCGACCCCGCCGGCTGCGCTGGGGACGCCTTTCGCAAAGGACTAGGACTGGGCGCACCCTCGGGGGCCGAGCCCCGGGGGTCCAGCCCAATCGCTTCGACCTGTCCCTGCCCCCCAATGGTCCCCGCTGGCCAGGCGTGGCGGCCTTTCCCGTCCCGAGCCACGCAAAGCGCTGACTGACCCCGCAAGGGCCTCACTGCGGGCCTTGGCTCGAGCTGGGTTTCTATCTGCAGCCCGCGAACCACCATCCACGCCATGACACAAACGGGCCCCTGGCCCGAGGCCAGGGGCCCGGAATGGATATTTTCCTAGCTATTAAATTGCACACAAGGAAAAAAAGAAAAATTAGTTTGACAACTGTCAACAGTGAACACATTATGTGTCCTTCCGGCCGCCCGTGGTCCGGTCAAGGGGTGTGATCAGCTATGGCGAAAGAGCCAGAGGCCAAGAAAAGCCGTGTCCAGCATTTCACCCTGAGGCAGCAAGTGGGTCTGATCCTGCGCAGGGATATCCTCCACGGGAAGTACCTCCCGGGCGACAGGATCGTCGAGGCCGAGATCGCCGCCGACCTAAAGATCAGCCGGGGTCCCGTACGGGAGGCCATCAGGCAGCTGGAGGAAGAGGGCCTCGTCACCTACTCGAACAACAAGGGCTGCTCGGTGACAACCCTCGACCCGGAGGACGCATGGGAGATCTATCTCCTGCGGGCCGACCTCGAGAGCCTCGCGCTTGAGCTCTGCAACGGCGACATAGGGGCGGAAGCCCTCGATGAAATGGAGCTCTGCGTAAAGAGGATGGAGCTGGCCGCCAGAAACGACGACCTGGGCGCGATTGTCGAAGAGGACAACAACTTCCACGGTCTCATCTGCAATGCCCCCAGAAGGAAGCGGCTGTTCAAACTCTGGTCGAGCCTCAACAACACGAGCTATGCGATCTTCCTCACCGTCAGCTCGGCCAAGATCCGGTCCATGTCCGAGATGGCCACGAAACACAGGAAGGTCCTCGAGGTCCTGCGCTCCTGCACGAAGAAGACAGCCTGCCAGTGCATCAGGGAGCACTACCTGGGGACAGGAAGGGAGCTGCTCTCCATGAACCCCGCCGTGGCACAGCCGGCGAAGCCCGCCGCATCCCGCGGCCGCGGGAAATGACAGCGTGGGCCGGCCATCCGGCATGAATGGCTCTTAGGCACCGCATCGCGCGGTCAGCATCCATATGACAAGGAGGATCGGATCACGTTGGAACTCATCACACACAAAGGAAAAGCAGGAGGGAAGATGCTCAAGTCTAGGAAATCTCTAAGGACGGGCGCCGTGCTTCTGGCAGCCGTGATGCTCGTGACGTCCATGGCCGCCGCGATGGCCCAGGGAAAGATCAAGTCGCCCATCGTCATTTCCCGCCCCGCGGACTCTGACAACCTCGATTACGTGATGCAGGACGGAAACGTCAACATCTGGATGTTCAACCTCACCCTTGAGGGCCTGGTCAAGAGCAGCGACGATGGCACCAAGATCGAGCCGATGCTCGCCGACAGCTGGGACATCAGCAAGGACATGCTCACCTACACCTTCCACCTCAAGAAGGGTCTCAAGTTCTCGGACGGAACGCCGGTAACCGGAGCGGACTGGGTCTTCTCCCTGACCCGCGCCCGAGACGCCAAGGGCAGTGCCTGGGCCTTCTCGCTCGAGGGGATCAAGGAAATCAAGGCGCCGAATGACACCACGGTCGTCATCACCCTCATAAAGCCCTGGGCCCCGATCCTCGCCGACCTGGCGATGTTCAACGCCTCCGTCACCTCCAAAGCCTATTTCGAGAAGGTGGGGGCGGAAGGCTTCAGCCAGAAGCCCATCGGCACCGGCCCCTACGCGATCACCGAATGGAAGAAGGGCGAATACATACTCTTCGACAAGAACCAGTACTACTGGCGGCCGGGCCTCCCCAAGACCCCCCAGATCAAGGTCACCGTCGTGGCCGACGACAACACGCGCATGCTGCAGCTCCAGGCCGGAGACGTCGACGCGACGACCTTCGTGCCCTGGAACAGGATGGCAGAGCTGAACGGCGTCGCCCTCCCCTCGACCGAGACCCGCTACATCCAGATGAACTCGACCAAGAAGGTCCTGAGCGACGTCCGCGTGCGCCAGGCCCTCGACATGGCGACCGACAAGGCCTCCATGTCCAAGCTCATCCTCTTCGGCTACGGCGAGCCGGCCAAGGGCTTCATGGCGAAGTCCGGCCCCTTCTGGAACGCCGGCCTCAAGACCAACCCCTATGACCCCGCGAAGGCGAAGAAGCTCCTGGCCGACGCCGGATATCCGGATGGCTTCGACGTGACAATCACCGTCCCCTCGGGCAACACGGTCAACGCTTCGATCGCCACTGTCCTCAAGGAGCAGTGGAGCAAGGTCGGGGTCAAGGTGACCATCCAGACCCTCGAGGCCGCGACCCTCACACCCGCCTACAAGAGGCTCGAGCTCGACATCACGCTCCGCGCCTGGACAAACGACATGGTCGACGCCTCACAGCAGGTCGACTACGCCTGCGTCTACGCCAACATCAAGAATTTCTCCACCGGCTGGCAGGATGCCAAGGTCGAGAAGCTGGCCGCCGACGCCAAGTCCGAACTGGACAACAACAAGCGGAAGGCGATGTACTACCAGATCCAGGAGCTGTACCAGCAGGCCATGCCCATGGTCACGCTCTTCCACGTACCCTACCCCGTCGCCATGAACAAGAAGCTGAAGGGTTTCGTCCAGACCCCCCTTGGCAACTACCGCTTCGAGAACCTGGTGCTCGAGAAGTAAGAGAGATCTGACCCGCACAAGTGGCGGGGGGAGCCTTCCTGGTCCCTCTGCCGCCTCCTTTTCCGAATTGGCATTAGTCGCTCTAGGCAAGGTTGGTGAGTGAATGGAGCAGCTTAACTATATCCTCAAGCGCACACTGCAGATCATCCCCGTCCTTTTTTTCGTCACGATCCTGATCTTCGTCATGATGCGCCTCATACCGGGGGATCCGGCCTCGGTCATGCTCGGGGACAAGGCCACGCCCGAGCTGCTCAAGCAGGTCCAGGCACGCATGGGTCTGGACAAGCCCTACCTTGTCCAGTACCTGATCTTCCTCCGCAACCTCCTGTCCTTTGATTTCGGCAACTCGCTTCTGTATGTCGTACCCGTGAGCCAGCTCCTCGCGAAGCGGATCGTGGTGACCCTGACCCTCACCATCATGGCTGCGATCTTCGTCATAGTCATCAGTTTCCCCCTGGGCTATCTCGCCGGCAGGAAAAAGGACAGGCTTCCAGACCAGATTATCCGCACAAGCGCCCTCGTCGCCCTTTCCATGCCGCAGTTCTGGCTGGGCATCCTCTGCCTCCTCCTCTTCGGCCTCAAGCTGCGCTGGTTCCCGGTGGGAGGATGGGGAAGCGACTGGGGCGAGCACCTGCGCTCCCTCGTGCTGCCTGCCTTCACCGAGGCCCTCGCGACCAGCGCCCTGATGATTCGCAACCTCCGCAACAACGTCGTCGACGTCGCGCGCAGCGACTACGTGGACTTCGCCCGCAGCAAGGGCCTCAAGGAGAGCGTCGTCCGCTCCAGGCACATTGTCAGGAACGCCCTGATATCCACGGTAACCCTCCTGGCACTGCGCATAGGCGGCATGCTCGGAGGAGCGGTCATCATCGAGACCGTGTTCGCCCTCCCGGGTGTCGGATCCCTCATGGTGCAGTCGGTCTTCAGCCGGGACTATTCCGTCGTGCAGGCCGTCGTCTTCATGTTCGCCTCCCTCGTGCTTGTCGTGAACCTGATCACCGACGTCTCCTACTCCTTCCTCGATCCACGAGTCAAACTGGAATAGAAGGTCATATGGATACCCTTGATATCACCGCCCTGCCACCGGCAGCCTTGAACCGCAAGAAGAAGATATCCATCTGGAAGAAGAGCCCCTCCCTGAACGCGGGGGTGGTGATGGTGGGCCTGGTCCTCATCTTCGCTGGTCTGCCAGGCCTCATCGCGGCCTTCAGCCCCACGTCCCAGGACGCGGACCATATCCTCGAGGCGCCCTCCCTCGCCCATCCCTTCGGGACGGACAACTTCGGGAGGGACGTCTTCGCCCGGGTCGTCCATGGCACGCGCATCGACCTGACGATCGGCCTTCTCGCGACCCTCGTGCCCTTCATCACCGGCAGCCTCATCGGCCTGATCGCGGGCTACTACGGCAAATGGGTCGACAGTGTCCTCATGCGGATCCTGGACATCTTCATGGCCTTCCCCTTCATCGTCCTCGTCATCGCCATCGTGGCGATACTCGGGCCGGGCCTGAACAACCTGTACATCGCCATCTGGCTCGTGGGCTGGAAGGACTATGCCCGGCTGGTGAGGAGCGAGGTCATGGTCGCCAAGAACGCGGAATACGTCCAGGCAGCCAAGATCCTCGGCTTCGGCGATCTGCGGATCCTCCTGCGTCACATCCTCCCGAACGTCCTGAGCGTGAGCATCGTGTTCGCGGCGGCCGACGTCGTGATGTGCATGCTCTCTGGCGCGTCCCTGAGCTTCCTCGGTCTCGGAGTCCAGCCGCCGACCCCGGAGTGGGGAGCGATCATATCCGAAGGCCGGGCCTACCTGTCCCAGGCATGGTGGATCTGCGCCTTCCCCGGCCTGGCCCTCGTGTTCGCGGGAACGGGCTTCAGCCTCCTGGGAGACGGATTGTCCGACCTGCTGAGAACGAAGGGCCGATAGCCTACTGGCGAAGGGAACGGGAAAAAAGATGGATCCAATTTTGGAAGTCGCCGAGCTGAAGACCTGGTTCTTTGCCAAGGACAGCACCGTCAAGGCCGTGGACGGCGTGAGCTTCAGCATCATGCAGGGAGAGACCTTCGGACTGGTGGGCGAGAGCGGCTGCGGCAAGAGCGCGACCTGCCGCTCGATCCTCCGGCTCGTGCACGAGCCGGGCCGCATCGTCTCGGGCAGCATCACGTACAAGGGCCAGGACCTCGTGAAGCTTTCCGAGGAAGGGATGAGGAAGATCCGCGGCAAGGAGATCGGCATGATCTTCCAGGAGCCGATGACAGCCCTCAATCCCGTGCTGAAGATCAAGGAGCAGATCTTCGAGTCCTTCGAGGGCATGAGGATGAGCACGGCCCAGAAATACGAAAGGGCCATCGAGCTCTTGAGGATTATCGGGATACCGACGCCCGAGGTGAGGATCGAGGAGTACGCCCACCAGTTCTCGGGGGGGATGAGGCAGAGGGCGATGATCGCCATTGCCCTCGCTGCCCAGCCCAAGCTCCTGCTGGCCGACGAGCCGACGACGGCCCTCGACGTGACCATCCAGGACCAGATCATCAAGCTCATCAACAGCCTGAAGACCCGCCTGGGCATGAGCGTCCTCCTGGTGACCCACGACCTTGGCGTCGTCTCCCAGATGTGCGACAGGGTTGCCGTCATGTACGCAGGCTTCATCATGGAACTCGCGGACACCATCACCCTCTTCTCCGAGCCCAGGCACCCATACACCTACGGGCTGATAAGCTCCCTGCCGTCGGGCAAGGAGAGGGGAGCCAGGCTGGAGCCCATCCAGGGCGCTCCGCCAGACCTGGGGAGCCTAGGCCCCGGCTGCCCCTTCGCCCCGCGATGCAGGTTCGTCGGGGAGCTCTGCACCAGGACCATGCCCGAAATGAGGGAGGTCTCCCCCGGCCACATGTCCCGGTGCCACTACATCGAGAAGATGGCAGGCATCAAGGGCCTGATAGAGCCCGAAGGGAGGGCTTCCTAAGGTGGACACCCACGTGGCAGAAAAGCAGTACATCCAGGTCGAGGGACTCTCGAAGACCTTCAAGCTCAAGCACCCCATCATCGACATCCTCATGAAGAAGCCGAGGAAGCTCCTGAAGGCCGTCGATGACGTCAGCTTCACCATTGAGAAGGGCGAGACCCTGGGGCTCGTGGGAGAGTCGGGCTGCGGAAAGAGCACCCTCGCCAGGACCATCGTCCGCCTCTACGAGCCCGACCAGGGGAAGATCTTCTTCGATGGCCTGGACATCGCGGCCCTCGAGGGCAAGGCACTCAGGGAGGAACGCAAGAAGTTCCAGATGATCTTCCAGGACCCCTACTCCTCCCTCAATCCCAGGATGTCGGTCCGCGACATGCTCACGGAGGTCATGCTCTTCCACCGGATCTGCACGCGCAGCGAGGTGGACCACCACATCGCCGAGCTCCTCAGGACGGTGGGCATGAGCGAAGCGACGGCGGAGAGATTCCCCGGGGAGTTCTCGGGCGGCCAGAGGCAGCGCCTCGGCATTGCCCGCGCCCTCGCCCTGAATCCGAGCTTCATCATCGCCGACGAGCCCGTCTCGGCCCTGGACGTGTCCATCCAGGCCCAGGTGATCAACCTCCTGGCCGACATCCAAGAGGCCCTAAACCTGACCCTCCTCTTCATCTCCCACGACCTGCGGGTCGTCCGCCATGTCACGCATCGCGTCGCTGTCATGTACCTGGGCAAGATCGTGGAGATGGCCGAGACCGAGGCCCTCTTCAAGGAGGCGGCCCATCCCTACACCAAGGTCCTCATCAAGGCCGCGCCCGTCCTGGATCCAAGGAACCGCACAAGGGAGTACGCGATCGAGGGAGAGCCCCCGAGCCCCATCAACCTGCCTGCCGGATGCCGCTTCAATCCGCGCTGCAGCTACGCGAAGGATATCTGCAGGAGAGAGGAACCGCGCCTGGAGGAAGTGAAGCCGGGAAGGCTGGCGGCCTGCCATTTTCCCTTGATCGCCTGAAAAACCAAGGAGAGTGCTTCGTGAAGACTGTAATGATCTCCGAAATGTCCTGGACGGAATTCCGCGACCTCATGGCCACGAACGACCTGGTCGTCATCCCCGCTGGCAGCATCGAGCAGCATGGCCCGCACAATCCCCTGGGCACTGACATGCTGATCGCCCTGGAGACGGCCAAGGCGATCGGCCAGAAGGCCCAGGCCCCGGTGGCCCCCGTCATGCCGATAGGCAACGCGCGCAACCTCATTGGCTTTCCCGGGACGGCCACCCTCGACCCCGAGCTCCTGCGCCAGGTGATGGTCCAGCTCTGCGAGGCCTACATACGCCACGGGGCGAAGCGCTTCCTCTTCATCAACGGACACGGGGGCAATGCCTCCACCCTGAAGAACGTCGCGGCCGACCTCTACGCCAGGCACGGCGCGATCTCCACCCAGACCGAGTGGTGGCTCACCCTCCCCAAGATATCGGAGTTCCCCTGCAACGACCACGGCGGGAAATACGAGACCTCGATGGTGATGGCGATCGACGAGGGCCTGGTCGACATGAGCAAGGCCAGGACCGTGC
Source organism: Spirochaetaceae bacterium (assembly GCA_025356015.1). Lineage (GTDB taxonomy): Bacteria > Spirochaetota > Spirochaetia > Treponematales > Rectinemataceae > JANXYO01. The sequence goes on along the minus strand of JANXYO010000091.1, from coordinate 55,046 downwards.
CGCGCAAGAACCTCAGCCCGGCGGTGGCCTTCGCGAACGGCCTGGAATTCCGCGGAGTCAAGCTGGCCATGAACGTGCCCCTGGACAGGATCAGTCCCCTGGGCAACTACGGAGCCCCGGCCGAGGAGGCCGACGCGAAGATGGGAAGGAAGATGTTCGATACCTATGTCGACTACTGCGTCGGCCTGGCAGAGGAACTCAGGAAGATCGTCCTCTAGGCGATCGCTCGCTCACTAGCACAGCGTAACAGGAGGCACACGCGGTGGAGAAAACACTGATCGAGGAAATGTCCTGGACAGAGTTCAGGGACGCGATGAAGGAAACCGACCTGATCATCATACCGGTGGGGGTCATCGAGGAGCATGGCTGCCACAATCCACTCGGGACCGATACCCTCATCGCCGAGGCCTGCGCCCGCCTCGTGGGGGAAAGGGCCAAGGTGCCGGTGGCTCCCGCGATGCCTTTCGGATACTCGGCCAACCTGGTGAGCTTCCCCGGCACCAACTCCCTGGATCCCGAGCTCTACCGCAGGGTCCTGTTCTCCTATGCGGAGAGCTATGTCAGGCACGGGGCCAGGCGCTTCCTCTTCATCAACGGCCACGGTGGCAATACCAACACCCTGGGCCTGGTCTGCGGCGACCTCTTCGACAAGTACGGCTGCATCTGCCTCTTCAACCAGTGGTGGGAGGTCCTGCCCTCGCTCAGGAAGGACTGGGACTGCGCCGACCACGGCGGCCATTTCGAGACCTCGATGATGATGGGCGTCAATCCCGAGCTCGTCCACATGGAGAGGGCCAGGGCCACCCCTGTGAACCCGCTCAGCGCCGGTATCGAGTACAAGCATGGCTGGCAGTATGGAGGCGCCCCGATCCCCCTCCCCGTCGATGTCTACAAGGTCCACAAGTACGGGAATGTCGGCAATCCTCCCTTCGGGGCCAATGCCGAGCTGGGCAGGCAGATGATCGAGGCCTATGTCGAGTTCAACGTGGCCTTGGCGAGCGAGCTGAAGATAGCCGAGCTCTTCGAGAAGAGCCTGGTCTAGGATCTGGAAAAGGAAAGAATGGTGAAACCAGTGCGCCTCGCCATACTCGGAGCCACGGGAGCGGTGGGCAGCGAGATGCTCAAGATCCTCGCCGAGAGGAAGTTCCCCCTGTCCGGCCTGAGGCTCCTGGCCGACGCCAACGACGCGGGACAGACGATCCGCTACGAGGGCAGGGACCATGTCGTCGAGGAGGCGAGACCCGACTCCTTTCGCGACATCGACATTACCCTGGTCGCGGTGGGCAACCCCGTCAGCCTCCTGTTCAGCCCCGAGGCGGTGAAGCGCGGCTCTGTCGTGATCGACAACTCGAGCGCCTACCGCCTCGACCCTGGCGTGCCCCTCGTGATACCCGAGGTCAATCCCGAGGACATCGGCTGGCACAAGGGCATCATCGCGAACCCGAACTGCTCCACGATCATTGCCCTCGTGGCCCTGAAACCCCTGCATGACTTCGCCGTGATCCAGAGGATGGTCGTCTCTACCTACCAGGCCGTCTCCGGCGCGGGGAGGCTGGGCACGGCCGAGCTCGAGACCCAGGCGAGGGACTACCTGGACGGCAAGGTGGTGAGGCCAGGGGTCTTCAGGTACCAGATAGCGTACAACGTCATCCCCCACATCGACGAATTCCAGGAAAACGCCTACACGAAGGAAGAGATGAAGATGCTGCACGAGAGCAGGAAGATCCTGCACGCTCCCGAGCTTCTGGTCAGCGCCACCTGCGTCCGCGTCCCGGTCTTCAGGAGCCACTCGGAATCCATCATCATCGAGACCAAGCGGAAGCTCGGCCCTGGGAAAGCCAGGGAACTCCTGGGGAAGGCGCCGGGACTGCGGGTCGTCGACGACCCGGCCAGCTTTGCCTACCCCATGCCCCTCGACAGCTCTGACCAGGACCTCATCTTCGCCGGAAGGATCAGGGAGGACATCAGCGCCGGCAATTCCCTCGCTCTGTGGGTCTGCGGCGACCAGGTCAGGAAGGGTGCGGCGACCAACGCGGTGCAGATCGCCGAACTCCTCCTCGAGGGGGGCATGGTTGGCAGGATGAAGGCTCCATGAGGATCCTGGTCCAGAAGTACGGAGGCACCTCGGTCGCCACGGGCGAATCGAGGGAGCTGGTCTACCGCAAGATCCTCGCTGCCAGGGAGGCAGGCCTGGGCCTGGTGGTCGTCATATCGGCCATGGGCAGGATCGGTGCTCCCTACGCCACCGACACCCTGCTCGATCTCATAAGGCTGGAAAGCCCCGAGGCCGAGAGAAGGGAACTGGACCTCATCTTCACCTGCGGGGAAGTCATAGCAGGGACCATCGTCACCGCAGCCCTCCAGCAGAGGAAGCAGGGCGCGGCCTACCTCACGGGCCAGCAGGCCGGCATCGTCAGCTCGGGCGATTTCGGCGATGCAAGGATACTAAGGGTGGACACGGCCAGGATCAGGGCCCTCCTCGGCGAGGGGAAGATCGTGGTCGTGGCCGGCGGACAGGGCGCTACCGGGAACGGAGAGCTCACAAGCCTGGGAAGGGGCGGAAGCGACACGACAGCCTGCGCCCTGGGTGTCGCCCTCGATGCCGAGAGGATCGATATCTACACGGACGTGGAAGGGATCTTCACCACCGACCCAAGGCTCGTGGCCGAGGCCAGGCTCATTCGACGGATAAGCTACGAGGATTGCTGCCTCATGGCCTACCAGGGAGCGAAGGTGATGCACCCCAGGTCGGTCGAGGTCGCCTCGCAGAAGCCGGAAATCGAGCTGCGCGTGCGTTCGGTGTTCAGCGACCATCCCGGGACCCTGATCGGGGGCGGCCCAGCCCCGGGCGCAGGCCCGATGGAGGATGGCCGTCCTGTCGGCATCGCCCTGCTCAAGGAGGGCGGGCTGAGCAAGATAAGCATGATCCTTTCGGGAAAGGGATCCACCAAGGCCATGCAGCAAGCCTTCTGCGAGGCCATCGAGGCCACGGGAACAGCGGTCAAGGCCTCGGTCATGCAGGACAAGGTGATCAGCTCATGGATCGAGGGCGATCCCGGCGCCGCGGTCAAGGCGGTCCACGACCTTATCTAGAGGCCGCGATGCGATAGCGCTCAAGGAAGAGACAGACAAGAACAAAGGGGAGGAACAGCCATGGAGATGCGCAACGTAAAGAAGACCGAGATGCTGAAATTCAAGTACAGGAACTCCGGCGAGCTCATACAGTTCCCGGTGGGGACAATCCACGGCAAGGGCGAGGGCCCAACACTTGTGGTCGTGGGCGGAATGCACGGCAGCGAGTTCTGCGGAATCCAGGCGGCGATCGACCTCTTCAACGAGGTCAACCCCGAGGAGCTCAAGGGGACCCTCATAGTCGGTACCATCTACAACATGCCGGCCTTCCTGAACCACACCGGTTTCCTCGTTCCCCAGGACGGCAAGAACCCGATGGCCACATTCCCCGGCAAGCTCGACGGCACCTACGGCGAGGTCATGGCCCACCACTTCAACGAGAACATCCTGAGCATGGCCGACTATTACGTCGAGCTCCATGGCGGCGACATCCCCGAGGCTCTGACCCCCTTCTCGATCGCGACCGTCACCGGCGACACGGCCCTGGATGCGAAGATCATGGACATGTGCGTGGCCTACAACATCCCCCTCATCATCAAGACCCCGCCCAGGCAGCCCTCCACAAATCCCGGAAGCGCCTTCGGCAAGGCTGTCCTGCGCGGCATCCCCGCCATCCTCACGGAATCCGGTCAGCAGGGCATCCTTGACATGGACGACGCCAAGGTCCACCTCACAGGCCTCCTCAATGTCATGAAGAAGCTTGGCATGCTCGAGGGCAAGATCGTCGACACCGCCAAGCGCGTCATGATGGAGTTCAACGGGGCGATCAGGAGCGAGCTTGTCGGCATGTGGTACCCCAACGTCGGCCTGAACCAGAGGGTGGCCAAGGGCGATGTCGTGGGCTGGATCCGGGACTACTTCGGCAATCCCATCCTCGACATCAAGGCGCCTATCGATGGCCAGATCACCGTGATAAGGACCAGTCCCTCGGTCGGCATCGGCAATGTCCTGATCGAGATGCACAAAGTCGTGGAATAGGGCGATGGACCACAAGAATCCGGGCGGGTACAGGAAGACCGAGACCCTCGAGTTCAGGTATCTCAGGAGCGGTGAGCCCATGCGCTTCCCGATCGGTACTGTCGTCGGCGGGCAGGACGGCCCCACCCTCGTGGTCCTCGGCGGCATGCACGGTAGCGAGTTCTGCGGCATCCAGGCGGCGATCGAGCTCTTCAACTCGGTCGAGCCGGGTAAGCTGCGGGGCACCCTCATAGTCGCTACCATCTACAACATGGGCGCCTTCACGAACCACACGGGCTTCGTGGTACCCCAGGACAACAAGAGCCCGATGTCCGACTTCCCGGGCAGGCAGGACGGCTCCTTTGGTGAAGTCATGGCCTGGCATTTCGAGAGGCAGGTGCTCAGCCGTGCCGACTACTTCGTGGAACTCCACGGAGGAGACATCCCCGAGGCCCTCTCTCCATTCGCTGTGGCGCTGAAGACCGGCAATGCCGAGCTCGACGGGAAGATGGAGAGGATGGCCAGGGCCTACAATGTCGAGCTCGTGATCGACAGGAAGATCAGAGCGGACGACAAGCTCGGGGCGGCCTACAGGAAGGCCGCGCTACGGGGCGTCCCCTCGATCCTCGCCGAGTCCGGTCAGCAGGGCATCCTGAGCGCAGAGGGAACCAAGGTCCATCTGACCGGCCTCAGGAACATCCTTTTCGAACTGGGCATGATGGACGGGAAGATAGTTGACACCGTGAAGCGGATCAGGCTCGAATCCCACGGCGCTGTGCGCTGCGACAGGCTGGGCATGTGGTACCCCTTCGTGAGGCTCAACCAGGTCGTAGCCAAGGACGAGGTCGTCGGGGAGATCAGGGGCTACTTTGGTGAGCTCATCGAGGAAGTCCGCTCGCCAATAGACGGTCTTGTCAATGTCATCAGGACCAGCCCCTCGGCTTCCCTGGGCAATGCGCTGATCGAGCTTCACAGGATCGCGAAGGACAACTGACTACAATGGCCCGCGCACAGGGCAGGAACAGAAGGGAGTGACACAAACATGAGCGAAGAATTCAAGGCAGGAAACCTGAGGGCCGAGCCCGGTACAAAGGTACAGGGCTATCTAAACGTCCATGGGAGCGACATGAAGATGCCCGCTACCCTGATACATGGCACGAGACCCGGCAAGACCGTCGTCATCACCGGAGGGATCCACGGCGGAGAATATCCAGGGATCGAGGCATCGATCCGTCTCGCAGTCCAGCTCAAGCCCGAGGACGTGAGCGGCCGCCTCGTCATAGTCCACCCGGTCAACACAAAGGCTTATTTCGCCAAAATGCAGTATTTCGGCCCCGACGACGGAAAAAACCTGAACCGGATGTTCCCCGGCAAGGCGACCGGGACGGTCAGCGAGAGGATAGCCTGGACCATCAGCTCAGAGCTCATCTCCCAGGCCGATTTCTTCATGGACCTCCATGGAGGGGACATCCACGAGGCACTGGTGCCATTTGTGCTCTACTCCCTCGCGGGCAGGCCGGAAGTGAACAGGATCTCGGAGGAAGCCTCTTCCCTCCTGGGGCTGAAGTACGTCGTGGGCTCGGTTTCCACCAACGGCACTTTCGGCTCGGCCGCTGTCGCAGGCGTCCCCGGCTTCCTCGCGGAAATCGGCCAGTGCGGCCTGTGGTCCGAGGAGGAGGTCCTGGCCTATCTGAAGGGTGTCAGGAATGTCCTCAAGTACCTGGGCCTCCTTCCCGGCGGGCCCGAGGATCTCGGAAGCGTCGTGAAGCTGCCGAAGATGATCGTCTCCACCTCCGAGCAGACAGCCTGCTGGTACCCTGCGGTCAGGGCCGGGGACAGGGTGGCCAAGGGCCAGAAGCTCGGCGAGATGCGTGACTTCTTCGCGAACAGGCTTGGGGAGTATCTGGCCTCCCAGGACGGGACAGTCCTCTATGTAGCGAGTTCCCTCGCCATCAACGAGGGCGACCCGATCGCGGCCATAGGCTAGGCGGCAGGTTTCGGCGTCCCTGCAAAGGGGCCGCCGAGGCTTTGGCCGTGGCCAGGTGCCAGGAGGCGCGGCGTGCTGGGCAGCCCTACTTGCTCGTCAGGCTGAAGACCCCGTCCCAGTCTGGCCCGAAACCGGCCGCGCGGCTCTTGGCTGTGCGCTCGAGGAAGGTACTGGCCGGGCCGTCGGCGCCATCGAGGGCGAGCACGGCATTGAAGAGCCGCTCCGCCCCCTCCCAGTCCCGCCCCTCGTAGGCGTCGATCCCCTTCTCGAAGAGGGCGATCTTCTCGAGGCCGCGCTCGCCGATGTCGGCGCGGAAGGCGCAGACCTCGAAGAGCCGCACCGGGGTACGGATGCCGACCACCCTCACGCGGTCCAGCTTGCGTACGACCACGCGGTCGTCGAGGAGGACCCGGGTCGTCTCGCTGGTGAGGATCCAGGTGCCGTACTGCTTGTTCACCCCCTCGAGCCGGGCGGCGAGGTTCACGGCGTTGCCCATCATCGTGTAGTCCATGCGCCGCGCGGTGCCCATGTTGCCGACCGTCATCTCCCCGGTGTTGATGCCGATGCGGGTGAGGAGGGGGCCTGGAGTCAGCTTTTCCCTGATGAAGCGCTCGTTCATCTCGGCCTCGGCCTTCTTCATGCGCAGGGCGGCCTGGACGGCGGCCTGGGCATGGTCGTCGAAGGAGAGGGGGGCGCCCCAGAAGGCGATGATCGCGTCTCCCTCGAACTTGTCGATGGTGCCGCGGGTGTCGAGGACGAGGTCGCTCATCCCGGTGAGGTAGTGGTTGAGGAGGGTGACCAGCTCGTTGGGGTCCATGGTCTCGCTGATCGTCGAGAAGCCCCTCACGTCGGTGAACATGGCGGTGAGGTTCTTCTTCTCGCCACCCAGCTTTAGCTTGTCGGGATTGGACTCGAGCTCCTTGATGACCTCGGGGCTCAGGTAGGTGCTGAAGGCCCCGCGTATGTAGCGCTTCTCGGCCTCGGTGCCCCAGAACTTCACCAAGGTGAGGCCGAGGACAGTGAGGAAGACTGTCAGGCCCGGAACCAGGGCCCCCGGGTACACTCCTGTGGCCGAGTAGAAAAAGCCAATGCCCGCCATGAGAAGGACGAAGGAGGCGAAGCCCACGCTCACCCCGACAAGGGTCCCCATCCTGGCTATGACCAGGTAGATGAGGATGGCGAGGAGGGCGCCGATCAGGAAGGAGACCCAGGCCGGCAGCTCGTTGAGATAGGAGCCGGTGAGTATCGTGTTGGCGACAGAGGCGTGGGTGCCCACGTTGTAGTAGACCGAGTCGAAGGGATTGACCCCGATGTCCGTGGTGGCGACGGCCGTCCAGCCGTAGAAGGCCATGGCCCCTTTCAGCTTGGTCTCGAGGCCCTGCCTCATGGATTCGTAGGCCGAATCCTTCTCGCGCAGCTTGGTGAAGGTGGTCCCCACCTCGTCGATCAGACCGGGGATCTTGTCGCGGGAGGCCTGGGGAATCTTTTGGTCGGCGGCCTGGGTCTGGAGGCTCGCCTTGATGGCGGCCTCGCGGCTTCCCCTGCCGAGCTCGGCGACCGCGGCCCGCCATGCCACGGCGGCCTTCTCGGCCTGGTCGAAGCCCGTCTGGTCGCCGGCGGCGAGGGCTGTGGCCCTATCGGCCTCATACTGGAGGACGGGGGCCTCAAGATCGGTTTCGAGATAGCCTGCCCTCCGCATGGCGACAACCTGGGCCTTGAGGCTTTCCCAGGCTTCCCTGAGACGCTGCAGCTCGCTGATCCCGACATGCCTGAAGCTCGGACCGTAGCTCTTGTGGGGCCAGTTGATGACCATCATCCCCTTGGAATCCAGGGGAATGACGAGGTCGGGCCTCGGGTTTTCCTTGAGCTCCGAGGTCCTCAAGGTGATCCTTCCCTCCTCCACATCGATGGCTGGCTTTCCCAGGCGGACCCAGAGGGGGACGAAGGCCATCTGGCCGTAGATCCTGTCGCTTCCCTTGATCCGGTACAAAAGGTGGATCCGCCGGAGGACCCCGTCCTCGTCCTTCTGGACGTTGGTGACGGCGGCCCCAGTGGCCCTGCTCGCGATGGGTACGATGGCCCCTCTTAGGTCGGGGACTTCCTTCACGAGATCGAGTCTTCCGGTTACGGGACCGATGGCCGAATGGTCCCGCAGATAGGCAAGTGCGGCCTTGGCGTCCTCGCTGTCGTTCTCGAGGAAGTAGTTGAGAGTGGTGTAGGCCCTGCCAAAGACGGCCATCGCCTGGCCCAGATAGGTGTCGTTGTCCCTCGCGGTGAGGAAGATCCCGTCGTGGAGGATTGTCCTCGCGTAATCAGAGGCCTCGGGAAGCTTGATCTGCCTGGCCTGAAGTGCCTGGAAGACATCGTCGAGCTCGGCTGTCTTCGCGGACAGGGTCGCTTCCCTTTCGCGGCTGGTCACACCCACAGGGCCGCGGTCGGCGAACTCCACATCGAAGGATAGGGAGTCGGTGCCAAGGGCCCTGAGATCGGCCAGGAAGCCTGCATGGATGTCCCTGCTCCAGGGCCACTGGCCAACCTTTTGCATGGCCAGGTCGTCGACATCGACAAGGGTGATCTCGGGACGTTCCGCGGGGGCGGAAATCAGGTGGGTGTAGAGGTCCATGAGCTTCAGCTCAAGAGGACGGGCCGAGCCCGAGAGAACCAGGACAGCCACCAAGGCGATGACCCCGAGGGTGAGCGAAAGTTCGGAAAGGCGCCGTGACATTTTCATATTCGAAATTATAGGGCAATGGCCGGCAAAGTGGACTAGAATAGTGAGGAACACTGGAAAAAATGGAGGGACCCGTGCGGTTATTATTCCTTGCCGCCCTTGGGGCGGTCCTCTTCCTGACTCCGGCCCTGGGCCAGGCCAAGACCGGGGACGACGAGGTGATAGACTCGATCTTGGGCCAGAACGCGATCTCCTGGGCCAACGCCACCTGGCTTGTCGGCCGGGCGAGCGGGATCTTCGACGAGGCCACCAGCCCTACGGCAGCCGCCGACAAGGCTGCCAAGGCCGGCTGGGGTCCTCCGGGCATCCCGCCCGATGCGCCCGTCGACCTGAAGTCCTTCAGCCTCATCGTGGTGAAGGCCCTTGCCATCCCCACAGGCCTCATGTACGGCCTCTTCCCCGGTCCCCGCTACGCCCTGCGCGAGCTGATCTACCGCAAAATCGTGCCAGCGACCCTCGGCCCGGACGAAGCTGTGAAGGGGGAGGACGCCATGCGCTACCTCCAGGCGGCCCAGGACTGGAAGGAGGCACACACTTGACCCGCAGGATCCTTCCCTTCCTGGCCGTCCTCGCCCTGGGCTTCCCGGCCTTTTCCCTTGACTGGGGCGGGAGTCTCGAGGATGACAGCTCGACCAACCTGCCCCTGTCAAAGCTCTCCGCAGGATCGGCTGTCCAGACCGAGACCTTCAGGCTCTGGGCAATCCAGAAGTTCGGATCCTCGGCAAGCCTGCTGGCCAAGGCCAATGTGAGCGACGCCCTGAGCTTCACCTTCCCCCGCTCCGTCTCCAACGCGGTGACGGCGGACCTGGATGCCTTCGTCTGGTCGAGCGGGGGCCTCGCCGTCGGCAGGACCACCTTCAGGGATTTCGGCTCCACCGTGCTCAACACCACCCTTGACGGGATCCAGTATTCCTTCGGCGCCCATGGAGTCGACTTCAACCTGGCCGCCGGCAGCTCGGCCCTCATCTTCAAGTCGGGAAGCACCGTGGTCATCAGCGAGGCCGACCTGAACGAGAGGACGGTGGCCGAGGACTGGAGGAAGGCCTCGACCCTCTTCGCGCCGAAGCGGGCGATGGCCTATCTGGAGGCCTCCTTCACCACCCTCCTCCCCGGCCAGACCTTCCAGGTGGCCGAGGCTGCCCAGTTCGACTTGAGGACGGACAACATCGCCAAGAACGGGGGGACGCACAGCCACTTCACGCCGGGCGGGCCGACAGCACCCGTCCACATGAGCTATACGGGCCTCGGGGTCTCGGGCCGGCTAAGCGGTCCATTCTACTGGGACCTCTGGTCCTATCTCGGCCTCGGGACCTCCCTCACCCCGACCGGTCCCTATGCCCAGAAGGGCTTCGACCCGGTGACAAAACAGCCGATCCCCGAGCTCATGCAGGTCTGGAAGACCAGCTACATAGTCAACGGGATAGGCAACATGGACCTCACCCTCCTATTGCCCAGCCTGAACGACACGATCGTGAACCTCGGCATCATGGTGGGCAGCTGGGACCCCGACGGGATATCGCCAGACCAGAACCTCCCGACAAAACCCCAGGGCGACAAGCCAAGCCTCTACACGGGATATTTCGGGATCAGCCGCACCGGCTCGGCCCTCATCTTCAATCCCCAGCCGACCAATCTGGTGATCACCCAGCTCCTCTATTCGTTCAAGCCCCTGGGCAGGTCGAAGAGCGATTGGGCCAACCTCCAGATGGCGACAAACTGCTTTATCTTTGTCCGCCCGACCACGGGCCCCATCGCCGAGGCCGGGCTCGACCCCAGCAGCTCGGGGCTCTACCTGGGAACCGAGCTCGACGTGAGTTTCCTCTGGCGCCCCGCCTCGGACTGGGGCGCCTCATTCGGCTTCGGCTTCCTGGCCCCCAGCAAGGCCATGACCCGGGGCAACGAGTTGAGGTTCCAGGCGAGCCTCAACCTGAGCTTCTGACTTAAAGGAGGATTCCATGAGACGATCAGCGATCCTGGCCAGCCTGCTGGCCCTCCTGATATTCGCCGCCGGATCCCTCGGGGCAGCCGACCTCAGCGCCACCGTGGCCAAGATCAGCGGCAAGGCCGAGATCCAGAAGGGCGAGGCCTGGGCCCCCCTCACGGTTGGCGAGATCCTGCCCATCGGCGCCACGATCTCCACGGGTTTCCGGTCTGAGCTCCAGCTCAAGATCGGGCCTTCGATCGTAACCGTGAAGGCCCTTAGCAGGCTCACCATCAAGGACCTTGTCCAGACGGGCAGCGCCGCGAAGACCGACCTCTATCTCAAGGTGGGCAAGATCGACGCCGAGGTGAACAAGTCCGAGGCTGTCACGTCCCAGAGCTTCACGGTCGGCAGCCCCGTCTCCACGGCCTCGGTGCGGGGCACCTCCTTCACCTTCGACGGGGTGAGGCTCTCGGTGCAGCGCGGCGTAGTGGACTTCGGCGACCTTCGGGGCAACGTGGTCAGGGTCCCCGTCGGGGAATCGGCCAGGGCCTCGGCCCCGGGGACCTACCAGGGCATCGTCACCCCGCGCGCGGTGGCGACCCAGGAGTCCACGGTCCAGGCCAATACGGCCTCGGACTTCGGCCAGACCGACGCGACCTATGACGAATGGGACTACTACTCCATCGACGGATGGGACTACTCATCCCTCCTCTCGAGCCTGGACGGCTATGATTGGTCGGCCGAGCTTCCCAACACCCATATCTACATCGGAGGGATAGGGCCGTGAAGACAGCGACCAAGATCCTGGCAGCCCTGGGAATAGCCGCCCTCCTGGCCAGCTGCACCCTCCAGGTCGCCGGGCCGAGGACAAAGGGCAAGGTGAGGACCATCATCACCGCCCGAAGTGCGGCGCACAACGTGTCCAAGGGCCTTGCGCCGGGCCGCCACCTCCTGTCGAGCCTGCCCAAGCAGCCGAAGACCCTCTCCAAGAGCCGGCTCAGGGCCCCGCTGGCGGCTTCGAGGAACCTGGGCCAGGCGAAGCCCAGGGACCTCTCGGCCTATTACGACATCAACTCGATCGACTTCCAGATCGTGAACCTCGATCCCAATTCCGGAGAATCGCCGATAGTCGACGTCGTCGACCCGAACTACCCCTACATCGACATCTTCCTCAGCCCCGGCCAGAGCTACACAGTCACCGTCGACGTCACCCTGAGCGACAGCCTGGCGGCGAGCCTCGCGCCCGTGGGCATTGGCAAGTTCGGCGATTCCGCCAGCTTCACGGTACCGGACAACGGAGAAGATGCCTACGTCGACCTCTTCGTCCACCCGGTTGGCCTGGCCTTCTACAACCAGGCAATCACAGGCACGAGCATCCGATACTGGAACCCCGCGGCCCCGTCTACTTACCAGACAGGCAGCGTATCCAGCGTGACGGCCCTCCCGGGCGACAAGTTCTTCTACACCGCCCAGGGCCTGCTGTATTACTTCAACAGGACGGCCAGCGCCCTCTACGAGTGGACGAATGTCGGAGCCCCGCTCTCCACCGCGACACCCCTGTTCGACTTGGCGGCCATCTCCACCGATATCCCCACCATCACCCAGCTCTATGCAGTCTGCCCCGAGCAGGACTATCCCGGCTGGTTCTTCGCCCTGGCACTAGACGGTTCAAGCATTGGGCTGATCGAGATCGATGCGACGGCCGGCCCGGGGAGCGTGTACTCCTACCCCTATGTAGACCTCGGGCCCGACCTGGACTCCTATAATCCCGGAGGCGGCAAAGCGGTGACCGGGCTCGCAGCCGACAGCTATGGGGACGTCTTTGTGAGTTTCTACAACGCCGTGCCATCCACGGGGCCTGTGGTATCGGGGGTCCTCGAGTACAATTTCGGCTACCTCTATGCAGCCTACGTCCCCGACACGAGCGGCGGCTGGAGCTCCTCCGATTCGGTCTTCACCGACCTCATGTACTCCGGCGGGCTGCTCTACGCCCTGGCAAGCCCGATCGGGCCCACCGCGATCGGTGGGATCACGAACCGGGGGACGGCCGACATCTACACCTTCGACTACTACATGGACCAGCTGTCCTCCAATCCCAGCCCCGTGGCCCAGCAGTACTCGGGCAGCCTCGCCCTCGGCGCAGGCAGCCTGACGATGCCGAACAGATTCGCTGGCCTCGTGCAGAACGGGGAGCTCCTGATCAGCCAGGCCGACTTTGTCGCCCCCGGCGCGGAAAAGCTCTCGGCGGTGTCAACGGACTTCAGGATGGTGACCGCGCTGCCCTAACCATCGATGCTTCCCGTCCCGGCCATCGCCAGGCCGGGACGACCGGCCTGGCGACCCGTCTCCGGAGTATATTCAACAGAAGATCCGTAATTCCCGCGACGGATCTACTATTGGGAGGCTGGGCGATGTTCAAGCTACGGGCCGCGTACAGCGGCTTCTCCGTCGACGACCTGGGAAAGGCGAAGGCGTTCTACTCGGGAATTCTTGGCCTCGAGGTCGAGGATGGCCAGATGGACCTGCGCCTTAAGCTGCCGGGAGGCGCGGCGGTCTTCATCTACCAGAAGGGCGACCACAAGGCGGCCAGCTTCACCATCCTAAACCTCGTGGTCAGTGACATTGACGAGGCCGTGGACGAGCTCGGCCGGAAGGGCGTCCGTTTCGAGCGCTACGAGGGCGAGTTCGGCACCGATGTCAAGGGCATAGCCCGGGGGATAGCCGCGGGGCGTGGCCCCGACATCGCCTGGTTCAAGGACCCGGCAGGCAATTTCATCTCGGTAGTCAAGGAGCCATCCTAGAGCCCCCTTTTGCCCCATTCTCCCTTGACCCCTAGGCCTTGCCTTCCGATAGGTTAAGTGTGGAGGGCCTGGATATGTCCGCGGAGAACAAGAAGCTGCTCTGGATCTCGATTTCGGCCTGTGTCTTTGTCCTTGTCCTCGCCGGAACGGGTTTCTTCCTCTTTGCGCCCCGTAAGGGCGGTGCCACGGCTCCGGCCACGATCGGCAACACGGCGGCGCCCAAGGCAGCCGATCCCCAGGACTTCCTCCAGGCTCCCCCACCCCTGCCTGCAGCAGACCAGACCAAGGGTCCCGACGGTGGGGTAGTGGTCATCTACGGCGACAAACCGGCCCCCCCTCCCCTGCCGGCCGCCCCGGCAAACCCGGCTGCCCTCGCCGGCGCCGTGCCCGCTGCCGCCGCCCCGGCCAATCCTGCCGCTGCCAAGGCCATCACCAAGGCTCCTGCCCCTGTACCTGCCAAGGCCGCCTTGCCGCCCAAGACCACGAAAAAGGTCAAGGTTAGCGAATACTGGATCCAGGCGGCCAGCTTCTCCTCGAGGGGCAGGGCCGACGAGCTCCGCGATCTTCTGGCAGCCAAGGGCATCGCCACCCTCATCAGCGTCAAGGACATCGACGGCAAGAGCTGGTACCGGGTCAGGGTGGGTCCCTACACCGCCAAGACCGAGGCCGAGGGCTGGCTTGGGCGCCTGAAGGGCCTCCCGAACTGCTCAGAGGCCTACGTGGCCAAGAACCTGGTCGAACGCAGCCTCTAGCAGGCCGCACCCAGGCCCAGCAGCGTCCGGTTCCCCGCTCCCCGGCCCCCGCCCAAGGGGGCCGGGCGCCCATCTCCTCCCCTCCCAAGAGCTCCTACCAAAGTCGTCCTACCTTTTTCTCGGAATACGCGTTGACATCCGGCCAAAGTCGGGCATTTATTATCCAGCGGGTTCGGCCCTCTAGGCTCCCATCGGTCCGGCATGCGGGCAGGGGCCCCGAATGGGTCCTTCCCCGATGTCATCAACCACGAGAAGGAGTCGCCGATGAAGAAAACGCTTTTCGCCGTCATGATCGTCCTGCTGGCCCTCGCTGTGGCCCTGCCGGTCGCCGCCCAGAAGGCCGCCCCGTTCAAGGTCGCCTTCATCTACATCGGTCCCCCCGGTGACCTGGGCTGGACCTACGAGCACGACCGCGCCCGCAAGGCCGTCGCCGCCGATCTGGGCGACAAGGTCAAGCTCGACTTCATCGAGAACGTCCCCGAAGGCCCCGATGCCGAGCGCATCATCCGCCAGTACGCCCAGGATGGCTACAACATGATCTTCGCCACTTCCTTCGGCTACATGGATCCCATGTTCAACGTGGCCAAGGAATTTCCGAAGGTCTATTTCGAGCACTGCTCGGGATACAAGACCGCGCCGAACATGGCGACCTACTTTGGCTGGATAGAGGAGCCCCGCTACCTCTCCGGCATCATCGCGGGCAAGATGTCCAAGGCCAACAAGATCGGCTATGTCGCCGCATTCCCCATCCCCGAGGTCGTGCGCGGCATCAACTGGTTCACCCTGGGTGTGCGCTCGGTCAACCCCAAGGCCACGGTCAACGTCGTCTGGACGAACACCTGGTATGACCCCGTCAAGGAGCGCGAGGCCGCCGTGGCCCTCCTCGACTCTGGCGTCGACATCATCGCCCAGCACCAGGACACCACCGAGCCCCAGAAGGCGGCCAAGGAGCGCGGCAAGCTCTCCATCGGCTATGACTCCGACATGGGCAAGATCGTCGGCGACACCGTCCTCACGAGCCCCGTGTGGAACTGGTCGGTCTACTACAAGCAGACCATCCAGGCCGCGATGGCCGGAACCTGGAAGAGCCACGGCTACTGGGAAGGCATGAAGGCCGGCGTAGTCCAGCTCGGCACGATCAGCCCCAAGGTCCCCAAGGATGTCGCGGGCCTCGTGGACGCAGCCTCCAAGAAGATCCTCGCGGGAACCCTCAATGTCTTCGCGGGTCCCATCAAGGACCAGAGCGGAGCCGTCAAGGTTCCCGCTGGCACGACGATCTCCGTCGACGACCGCGCCGGCATGGACTGGTTCGTCGAAGGCGTCGTGGGCAAGGTGAAGTAATCATGCCGCAGAGGCGCTGAGGCGCAGAGCATCCGCAGAGCGGTCTTCGAATGGGGATGATCTCCCATTTCCTCTCTCGGCTCCGCGTCTCTGCGGTTTCTTCCACCGAATTGGCTCTTTAGCTTTCCAAATCCACAGTAGAGGCAGTCCACCAGCATGACAGAATCGACGCGCGAGAATGCCGAGCTCCTCGTGGAGATGAAGGGCATCAGGAAGAGCTTCCCCGGCGTCCAGGCCTCCGACGATGTCGCCCTGGTCCTGCGAAAGGGCGAGGTCCTCGCCCTCCTCGGCGAGAACGGGGCAGGCAAGTCCACCCTCATGAACATCCTCGCGGGGCTCTACCGCCCCGACTCGGGCGAGATACGCATACGCGGCAAGCTCGCTCGCATCGCCTCCCCCCGGGACGCATCGGCCCTGGGCGTGGGCATGGTCCACCAGAACTTCATGCTGGTCGATTCCATGACGGTCGCGGAGAATGTCGTCCTGGGGATCCCCAAGCTGCCCTTCGTCCCCAACGCGGCCCGCATACGCCGAGAGATCCTCGAGCTCTCGGAGCGCTACAACCTCAAGGTCGAGCCCGAGGCCTTCGTCTGGCAGCTCTCGGTCGGCGAGCAGCAGAGGGTCGAGATCCTCAAGCTCCTGTACCGCAAGGCCGAGATCCTCATCCTCGACGAGCCGACGGCCGTCCTCACCCCCCAGGAGTCCAAGGAGCTCAACGCCGTCGTCAAGCTCATGCAGGCCGAGGGCAAGTCGGCGGTCTTCATAACCCACAAGATGGACGAGGTCATGAGCTTCTCCGACAGGGTCATGGTCCTTCGCAAGGGCAAGGTCGTCGCCGAGAAGCTCACCCGCGACACCGATCCCCGCGACCTGGCCCGCCTCATGGTGGGCCGCGAGATCCTCTTCTGCATCGACAAGCGGCCCTTCGAGCCCAAGGGCCTCGTCCTCGAGCTCTCCGGCGTCGAGGCCCTGAACGAGCGCGGCCTTCCGGCACTGCGCGGGGTGGACCTCAGGCTGCGCTCGGGCGAGATCTTGGGCATCGCCGGGGTCGCGGGCAACGGGCAGAGGGAGCTGGCCGAGACGATAACGGGTCTGCGGCCGACGACGGCCGGGGCGATCTCGATCAACTGCGTCGACTCCACGAACGCGAGCCCCATGTCGGTCATACGCCGAGGGGTCGGACATGTCCCCCAGGACAGGGTCGCGGTGGGTGTCGTGGGTGACATGAGCGTCTCCGACAACCTAGCCATGAAGGCCTACCGCTCGGCTCCCCTGGCCTCGGGCGGGGTCCTGCGTCCGAAGCGCTTCCTCGAGCTCGCGAAACGGATGATCGAGGCCTTCAAGATCGCCACCCCCTCGCCTTCAACCCGGACCAAGTTCCTCTCGGGCGGCAACATCCAGAAGACCATCCTCGCCCGAGAGATCGAGGCCTGCTCCTCCCTCCTCATCGCGGTCTATCCCTCCCGTGGCCTCGACATCGGCGCCACCGAGGCGGTGCGCAAGGAGCTTGTGGCCCAGCGCGACGCCGGCCTGGGGGTCCTCCTGGTCTCCGAGGACCTCGAGGAGCTCGCCCAGGTCGCCGACACGATCGCCGTCATGTTCGAGGGCAGGATCATGGCCGTCATGCCGGCCTGCGACGCCGAGGCCGAGCGCCTCGGCCTGCTCATGAGCGGGGCCATCCCCGCCGAAGTCTAGAAGGAGCGTCCCGCGATGAGACTACACTTCGAGAAGCGCAAGTCCCTGTCGATCGGCGCCCTCTTTCTCGTGCCGGCCATATCCTTCCTCGCCTCCCTCCTGCTCACCGGCCTCCTCCTGGTGGCCTTCGGGGCCGACCCGATGGCGACCTACGCGGCGATGCTAAAAGGTGCCTTCGGTTCGGGCCGCGCCTTCACCGAGACCCTGGTCAAGGCTGTGCCCCTCATGCTCACGGGCCTCGGCGTGGGCCTGGCCTTCAAGCTGCGGTTCTGGAACATCGGCGCCGAGGGCCAGCTCGTGGTCGCCGGCGTCGCCGCCTCCTGGGTCGCCCTGTTCTGGAACTCCTGGATGCCCCCCTTCCTCCTCCTGCCCGCCGCCCTCCTCGTGGGCTGCATGGCCGGTGCCCTCTGGGCTGGCATCCCCGCCCTCCTCAAGACCTCGCTCAAGGTCGACGAGACCCTCGTCACCCTGATGCTCAATTACGTGGCCATTCTCTTCGCCGAGAGCCTCTACTATGGGCCCTGGCGCGACCCCAAGGGTTTCGGCTTCCCCGGCTCTGCCCCCTTCCCCGACTCGGTCCTCCTTCCCCACATCGCAGGCAGGGCCCACATTGGCCTGTATTTCGCGATCGCCCTGGCCCTCATCCTCTGGTTCCTCATAAACCGCACGCGCTGGGGCTTCGAGCTCAAGATCATCGGCTCGAGCCACAAGGCGGCCCGCTACCAGGGCATCAGTGTCGAGCGCAAGATCCTCGCCGCCATACTCCTGTCGGGTGCCCTCTGCGGGCTCGCGGGCGCCACCGAGGTGACCGGCATCTCCCACCGTCTCCAGCAGGGCCTCTCGGTCGGCTACGGCTACACTGCGATCATCGTGGCCTGGATGTCCCAGCTCAATCCCCTGGCCGTGGTGCCCGTCTCCATCCTGATGGCCGGCCTCCTCGTTGGCGGGGACCAGGTGCAGATGAAGATGGGCCTGCCCGCCGCGATGAGCCTCGTGATGCAGGGCATGATCCTCTTCCCCATGCTCGCGGGCTCCCTGTTCACGGAGTTCAGGATACGGCGCGCGGGCAAGGCCGCGAAGGACGCCCAGACGATGGCCCCGGGAGGGGCAGCCTAGATGGACCTCATAGCCTCGATATTGACCATCACCCTGCGGGCGGGCACGAGCCTCGTGTACGCGACCGTGGGCGAGACCTTCACCGAGCGCTCGGGCATCCTCAACCTCGGCCTCGAGGGCATGATGCTGATGGCCGCCGTCTCCTCCTTCGCGACGGTCTACTACACGGGCAGCCTCGCCCTCGCCCTCCTCGTGGGCGCGGCCGTGGGCGCTGCCCTCGCGGCTGTCCACGCCTTCCTGACGACGACGATGCGGGCCAACCAGGTCGTCTCGGGGCTCTCGATCACCCTCTTTGGCACGGGCTTCGCGAGTTTCCTGGGCCAGAGGCTGGGACCGGAGTCCAACAGCCACCGCCTTGTGGGCCTCACCGCCGATCGCTTCTCGCCCATCGCTGTCCCGGGCCTGGGCGACATCCCCTTCCTGCGCGCCTTCTTCAACCAGGACCTCCTCACATACGGCATGTACCTCCTCATACCCCTGGCCTGGTTCTACCTCTACCGCACCCGCTCAGGCCTGTGGCTGCGCGCCGTGGGCGAGGATCCCCAGACCGCCGACGCCATGGGTATCAACGTCTTCCGCACGAAGTACCTCTATACCATGCTGGGCGGGGCCTTCGTGGGTCTTGGAGGGGCACACCTCTCCCTGGCCTACACCCCCGGCTGGTCCGAGAACATCACGGGCGGCCGCGGCTGGATAGTCATCGCCCTCGTGATCTTCTCGACCTGGAACCCGGCCCGCGCCATCTGGGGCGCCCTCCTCTTTGGCGGGATCAACGCCGTGCAGTTCAGGCTCCAGGCCGCGGGCACGACCATCCCCGCCGGCATCCTCAACATGCTCCCCTATGTCGCCACGATCGTCGTCCTCGTCCTGATAACCTGGTGGGAGGCCCTTTCCAAGCGGGTGGGCGCCCCGGCCTCCCTTGGAAACGCCTACATGAGGGAGGAAAAATAGGGCAGTTTCGCGCGGGACCGGGCTAGGGTCCTTGCAGTTTCGCCCGCGTGCGCGAAACTAGTTCTGGCGGCGCACGCCTTTCTAAGGGGGAACACGTGACCGGAAAGGACCTGATCGACGCAGCCCAGGGCGCGGCGCCCTGCGACCTCAACCTCGCCAACTGCACGATAGTCGACCTCTTCCGCGGGGAGCTGCGAAAGGGCTCGACGGTCTCGATCAGGAAGGGAAGGATAGCCGGGGTGAACGACGGGCTTAGGGCCGAGCGCACCATCGACCTCAAGGGCCTCTATCTCGCCCCCGGCCTCATCGACGCCCACGTCCACATCGAGTCATCACTCCTCTCCCCGCCCGAGTACGCCAGGGTCGTCGCCCCCCACGGCACGACGACGGTGGTCGCCGACCCCCACGAGATCGCCAATGTCATGGGCTATGAGGGCATGCGCTACATGCTCGCCGCGAGCGAGGGCCTCCCGATCGACGTCTACCTCATGGTCCCCTCCTGCGTCCCCGCCACGGACTTCGACACCGCCGGAGCCGCCCTCTACGCCTCGGACATGCACCCCTTCCTCCGCGAGGCCAGGGTCCTCGGCCTTGGCGAGGTGATGAACTACCCGGGCGTCCTGTACAAGGACCAGAAGCTCCTCGACAAGATCGCCCTCTTCCGCGACGCGGGGAAGCCAGTGGACGGTCACGCGCCAGGGCTCTCAGGCGGGCCCCTCTCTGCCTACATAGCCGCTGGCATCGGCTCAGACCACGAGTGCACGAACCCCCGGGAGGCCGAGGAGAAGGTCTCCAAGGGAATGTATGTCATGCTCAGGGAGGGATCGACGGCCAAGGACCTGAAATCCCTCCTGCCAGCGGTGAACGCGCGCACGGCCTCGCGCTTCCTCATCTGCTCAGACGACCGCCATGCCAACGACCTGGTCGATGAGGGCCACATGGACCATGCCCTGCGCCTCCTCCTCGCGGGGGGCGTCTCGGTGATCGACGCCTTCACCATCGCCTGCCTGAACCCAGCCCACTGGTTCGGCATTCCCGACGCGGGGGCGATCGCCCCCGGCTTCAAGGCCGACCTCGTCGCCTTCGAGAGTCTCGAGGACTTTAGGGCCAAGTTCGTCTACAAGGACGGCCTCCTGGTCGCCGAGGAAGGGCGCATGATCACAGAGACGCCCTCGGCGAGGCCGCCGGTCCGCGACTCGGTCAACATCAAGTGGCTCACCGAGGACGATTTCCGCATCCCGGCCCAGGGCAGGAGGATCAGGGTCATCGAGGCATCCCCGGGCTCGATCATCACAGGCGAGAGGATCGTGGAGCCCAGGGTCGAGGCTGGCCTGTGCGTCAGCGACCTCGAGCGTGACCTCGTGAGGATCTTCGTCATCGAGCGGCACACTGGCTCGGGGAACATTGGCAAGGGCTTCATCACGGGCCTTGGCCTCAAGCGCGGAGCCCTTGGCGGAACGGTGAGCCACGACTCGCACAACATGATCGTGGCCGGTGTCGACGACGCCTCGATCTTCAAGGCGGCCCGCCATCTCAACAAGATGAAGGGCGGCTTTGTCTTCGCCGTGGAGGATGAGGTCATCCTCGATCTCCCCCTGCCCGTCGCCGGCCTCATGAGCGACCGCGGCGCGGCCTTCGTGGTGGAGCGGCTCCGGGCCTTCGAGGAGCTCTTCGAGCGCGAGGGACTGGCACTGGGTTCCCCCCTCATGACCCTCTCCTTCATGGCCCTGCCCGTCATCCCGAGCCTCAAGATCACCGACCGCGGCCTCATCGATGTCGTGAGCTTCAGTCCCGTCGACCTCTTCGTCGACTGATTTGATCAGAAGGCCACTGGCGCATTCGGCCTTTCAGTGGTATAGATGTATGACGACTGCCGAATAATGAGATGCGCCTCCGCGGTTCCATCTTTGCAGGGGGATATTCATACCGAACATGGCCGACCTACCGCCCGTAATCAGATCGCGGAACCTGGCAGACCAGGTGACGGACATCCTCAGGGAACGCATCCTGGCCGGTCTCTACCAGGCCGACCAGCGCATGCCCTCCGAAGCCCAGCTCGCCGAGGAGTTCCGCGTATCGAGGTCCTCCCTCCGCACCGCCCTCGCGAGCCTCGCGGCCGAGGGCCACATCAGGAGGCGCCACGGCGACGGCACCTATCCATGCCCGCCAACCTTCCGCGTGACCCTGCGCTCTGGCAGCGACTGGGACATCGAGCGCCAGATCGAGCAGTCGGGCCGCGTGGCCACGATGAAGGTCCTCGCCCAGGGCCTCGTGAGGCCCAGCGGCGAGGACGCCACGAGGCTTGGTCTCGACCAGGGCCAGGAGATCTACTCAATCCGCCGTCTCTTCAAGGCCGACAGGCTGCCCGTGGGCCTCATCTCGAGCAGCATCGTCGCCGAAGGGCTCGCGGCCGTGATCCCCGCAGGGGAGGCGGCCTTCCCTCCCCACCGCTTCCTCGAGCTCTACCACGAACGCAGGGCCAGGGACGGAGAGATGCACTTCAGGGCCATCGCCGCCGACGCCGAGCTCGCTGGCCTGCTCGAGCTGCCACAGGGCTCCCCCCTCCTGTCCATCGAGGCCGTCTATTTCGACGCCTCGAGACGGCCCCTGATGATCGCCCACGAGGTATACCGGGGCGATGAGGGCTTCGAGATGGAAACCGGACTATTCGGCTCCTGAAAAAGGAAGGACCTTCAAGTGACGAAGAAAGACAGCAAGCTCCGCTTCCTCGCCAACAGCCTTCCCGTCGAGACCGAGGCCTGGAGGGGCTCGCCCGCCCTCGATTTCATAAGGCGGGACCTCGCCCTTACCGGGACGAAGGAGGGCTGCCGCGAGGGGGACTGCGGAGCTTGCGCCGTGCTGGTCGGGGAGAGGCTCGCCTCTGGGCCGGGCCAGGCGCCATGGGTCCGCTACCGCGCCATGCCCTCCTGCCTCCTCGCCCTTGGCGATCTCGAGGAGGCCCATCTCCTCACGATCGAAGGTTTGCGCGAGGCGGCCGCCTCGGGCATCACTCCGGTCATGAGGGCCATGCTCGATGAGAACGGGAGTCAGTGCGGCTTCTGCTCGCCGGGCATCGTGGTCTCCCTCACCGCCTTCCTCCTCGAGGGACCTCCCTACTCCATAGAATCGGCCATCGTGGCTGTCGAGGGCAACCTCTGCCGCTGCACGGGCTATGGGGCGATCAAGCGGGCGGCTGCCCGTCTGGTGGCCGAGTTCTCGTCTCTGCCAACCGATTTCCTCGCTCGCGTCGCGGAGCTCGAGAAGGCCGCCGTCATACCGGCCTCGGTCGGGGCCTTCGCCCGGGGCGAGCTCCTCCCAGCCAACGTGGCCGCCGCTCAGACGCAGCCCCCCGGCTCGCAGACGGCCCAGCCTGCCCCTGGCGCGGGTCCGGCCCTCGTCATCGCGGGAGGAAGCGACTTCTTTGTCCGCAATCCCAAGCCCGACAGACGCGAGCCCCTGGCACTCCTGGCCCGCGACGAGGATCTGCGCGGGATCGTGGAGTTCCCGGGAGGGATAGAAGTGGGCGCCGCGGTAGCCTGGAGGGACTTCTTCTCCTCGCCCCTGGTGCGCTCCTGCGTGAGCGGGATCGGGGCCTTCGAGGGCGCCCTTGCGAGCATCCTCGTGAGAAACCGCGCGACGGTCGGCGGCAATGTCGCCAACGCCTCTCCGGTCGGCGATCTCACGTCGATCCTCCTCGCCCTGGCTGCAGTGGCCAGGCTGCGTGGTCCCCACGGAGAGCGAGAGCTCCCCCTCGAGCGCCTCTTCCTTGGCTACAAGAAGCTCGACCTCCTTCCCGGCGAGATCATCGCCTCCTTCCTTATCGGGAGGGCCCCGGGCCGAGTCTTCAATTTTGAGAAGATCGCCAAGAGGGCGAACCTCGACATAGCCGCTGTCAACAGCGCCGCCTGCATCGAGCTCGAGGCCCAGCCCGGCCGCCCGCGCATCGCCCGGGCGCGGATCTCGGCAGGCGGGGTGGCGGCCGTGCCACTCCTCCTCGAGAAGACCTCCCGCCTCCTCGTGGGCCGGGAGGCCGAGGCTTCCACAGCCCTGGCCGCGATGCGCCAGGCCATGGCCGAGGTCTCCCCCATCGACGACGCGAGGGGGAGCGCCGAGTACCGCAAGAAGATCCTCGGCCGTCTCGTGCTCGCCCATTTCATCGCCCTCTTCCCCGAGCTCGAGGCCGAGCTGGCCAGGGAGGTCCTCGCGTGAGCCGCATCCTCGAATCCGAGCTGAACGTCCAAGGCCTCACCGCCTACATCGACGATTCCGACGAGCCGCGGGGCATGCTCCACGGGACCCTCGCCGTCACTCCCTGCGCCCGAGGCAGGCTCCTTGGCATCGACCCAAGGCCCGCCCTCGCCCTCGACCCCTCTGTCCGTGTCCTCAGCGCCGCCTGTGTCCCCGGGGAGAACCAGCTCGGTGCCTCGGTGCCCGACGAGCCCCTCCTTGTCGAGGGCGAGTGGGGCTTCAAGGGCCAGGGCATAGCCCTCGTCCTCGCCGCGACCCAGGCGATGGCCCGCAAGGCCGCGACCCTCGTCGCCATCGACTACGAGGAGCTTGAGCCCGTCCTCGACGCGCGCGAGGCCTCAAGCCGGGGCTCCTACATACTTCCCTCGAGGACCATGGCCTCGGGCGACACGTCTTCAGCCTTCGCCCGCTCGGCCATCGTGGTCTCGGGCAGGACAGAGTCGGGCGGTCAAGAGCACGTCTATCTCGAGACCCAGGGCGCGATAGCCGAACCCAGGGAAGGCGGCCGGGTCTTCGTGCTCTCGGGCACCCAGGCCCCTTCCGGAGTGCAGCACGCCGTGGCCCGTGTCCTCGGCCTGAGCATGAACGCTGTCGAGATCGAGACCCGCCGCCTCGGCGGGGGCTTCGGCGGCAAGGAGGACCAGGCAGCGGGCTGGGCCGCCCTCGCCGCCCTGGGCGCCCTTGCCACTAAAAGGCAGGTCAAGGTCTACCTGAGCCGCCGCGAGGACATGGCCTGGACTGGAAAGCGCCACCCCTACTCGGCCGACTTCCGCCTCGGCCTCGACGCCGAGGGGCGCATCCTCGCCTTCGAGGCAGACTACTACCAGAACTCGGGCGCGGCCTGCGACCTCTCCCCCGCCATCCTCTCGCGCACCCTCTTCCACGCCGCGAGCGCCTACCGCGTCCCCAACCTCAGGGTGACCGGCAGGATGTGCCGCACCAACCTCATACCCTTCACCGCCTTCCGCGGCTTCGGTGCTCCCCAGGGCATCTTTGTCATGGAGTGCGCCCTTGACGCGGCCGCGCGCGCCGGCGGCTGGGACCCCATCGAGCTTCGCAGGAAGAACCTCCTAAAGGAGGGTGATGTCTTCCACTTTGGCCAGCCCCTCGCGAACTGCCACACCGGGCGCTCCGTGGACCGGCTCCTCGAGAAGTCGGGATGGAAATCGCTGCGGGCCGAGATGGATAGCTTCAACGCTTCCCACGCCCTCGAGAAGCGCGGGGCGGCCATCCTCCCCCTGGCCTTCGGCGTATCCTTCACCAAGCTCGTCATGAACCAGGGCGGGGCCTTGGTGCACGTCTTCCACGACGGCTCGGTCTCGGTGTCCACGGGGGCTGTCGAGATGGGCCAGCAGGTCTCGCGGAAGATTCAGGTCATCGCCGCCCGTGCACTCGGCATCTCGGAAGCTCGTATTCGGGTCGAGTCGACGAAGACCGGCACGGTGGCGAACACCTTCCCCACGGCAGCGAGCACGGGAGCCGACATCAACGGCATGGCCGCCCTCGCGGCCTGCGAGGAGATCAGGGCCCGCCTGCTTTCCTTCGCCGCGAAGAGGCTCGGTGCGGAGCTCGGCAATTTGAGGCTCGAGGGCGAGTTCGTCGTGAACGGCTGCGAGCCCACAGACCTCGGCTGGAACAAGCTCGTCGACGAGGCCCACCTCGAGCGCGTCGACCTCTCGGCCCACGGCTTCTACGCGACCCCCGGCCTCTTCTACGACATGAAGGCCGAGCGCGGCAGCCCCTTCGCCTACCACGTCTACGGCTGCGCCGCCGTCACTGCCACGCTCGACGTCCTGCGCGGCACCTACCGCTTTGACACCGCCACCATCGTCCACGACTCAGGCGAGAGCCTTGACCTCTCGGTCGACCTCGGCCAGACCGAGGGAGCCTTCGCCCAGGGCCTCGGCTGGGCAGCCCTCGAGGACCTCCGCTTCGACTCCAAGGGCAGCCTCCTCACCGACACACTCTCGACCTACAAGCTTCCGGACATCCACTTCATGCCCGAGATGGAGGTCGAGTTCCTTGCCGACGCGGGCAACCCCAAGGCTGTCATGCGCTCGAAGGCGATCGGCGAGCCTCCCTTCATGTACGGGATCGCGGGCTACTTCGCCGTCCTCGACGCGCTGCGATCGGCGAGGCCCGACCTCGCGCCTTCCTACGACCTTCCCATGACGCCCGAGAAGGCCCTCGCGATACTCACCGGGGCAGGGGCCCCGGCCAAGGGGGCCCAGGATGCCAGCGCCTTGGCGCCGCCAAAGCCCGAGTGCGCCGAAGGGGCCCTGTCATGATCATAAGGGATTGCCTCGCCGCCCTTCCCGGGGAGGACGAGCCCCGACAGGTTTCGATCCGCGTGCGCGAGGGCCGCTTCGAGAGGATAGCCCCGCTCATCGCATCGGAGCCCGGGGAGGCCGTGGTCGAGGCCAGGGGCCTGGTCCTCCTGCCGGGGGCGATCGATCCCCATGTCCACTTCGACGAGCCGGGCTTCACCCACCGGGAGGACTTCCACCACGGCACGATGGAGGCCGCGAAGGGCGGAGTGACGACGGTCATCGACATGCCCTGCACCTCCCTGCCACCGGTGACAAACAGGCTTGCCCTCGAGGGCAAGCTCGCCGCCATACGCGGCCGGGCCGTCGTCGACTACGCCCTCTTCGGCGGGGTCGAGGGCGGCAGCGTCGAGTCCAGCCTCGCGGGCGCGATGGCCGAACTCGCCGGAGGCGTCGTAGGCTTCAAGTCCTACTTCATCTCGGGCATGGAGACCTTCAAGAGGGTCAGCCACGCCGACTTCCCCCGCATCGTCGCCGAAGGGGCCGCCCTTGGCCGCCCCATCCTCCTGCACGCCGAGGACCTCGACTACGTGACCGCCGCCACGGCCAGGGTCAAGACGAGGCGGGGCTCTTCCAAGGCCGAGTGGTCGGACTACGCCGAGAGCAGGGCCGAGCCGGCCGAGCTCGCCGCCGTCGCCACGGCCCTCGCGCTGGCGCGTGGCCACGAGGCCTCCCTTCACATTGTGCACGTCGGCACGGCCGAGGCCGCCCGCTCAGCGACCGCCGCGGGCGCCACCTGTGAGACCTGCGCCCACTATCTGGCCTTCACGCGTGATGATTTCCCCCGCCTCGGCGCCTCGCTGAAGACAGCTCCCGTGGTGAAGTCCACGCATGAGCGTGAGGGGCTATGGGCCCTCCTCGCCGAGGGGAAGATCGGCTTTGTGGCGAGCGACCACGCCCCTGCGCCTGAGGCCGAGAAGAACACCGGGGACATCTGGACGGCCTACGGCGGAATACCGGGGACTGGCACGATGTTCCCCTACCTCATCTCCGAGGCCTGGCTCTCGGGCCGCCTCGGCCTGCGGCGCTTCCTCGAGGCGAGCTCGGGGGCCGCGGCGGCACGCTATGGCCTCGACGCGCGCAAGGGCTCGGTCGCCGCAGGCAAGGACGCCGACTTCGTCCTGGTCGACCCCGATGGCACGACGCGAATCGAGGGCAGGCGCCTCCTCTCAAAGGGCAGGATCACTCCCTTCGAGGGGATGGAGCTCAAGGGTCGGATCGAATCGACCTGGGTCCGCGGCACCTGCGTCTTTGATGTTCACAATTTCGACAAGAACATGGATTCATCGGACCGATCGGGCATCCTCGTGGAGCCTGGCTTCGGAGCATATCTGACATGGGGGTACAGGTGAGCAAGGTAATGGACACGACCGCGCTTAAGCAGCTGCTGGGGCGCATGGCAGGCGAATACGCAGCCAAGCGCACGATCTTCGAGATTCCCGAGGCGGGATTCCGCGAGACCTTCGCCCTCGAGGCCCGCAGTCCCGACCTGAAGGTGATGTCGGGCGTGGCGAGCCTTCCCGTGGGCCCGGCAGCCGGCCCCCACAGCCAGATAGCGCCCAATATCGTGGCAGCCTATCTCGCGGGCGCCAGGACCTTCGAGCTCAAGACCGTCCAGGAGAACGACAGCCTCGACATCGAAAAGCCCTGCATCGAGGCCTTCGACGAGGGGCACAACACCGAGTGGTCCACCGAGCTCTCCCTCGACCAGGCAAGAGACGAGTACCTCAACGCCTGGATCGCCGTGAACCTCCTCGCGGCTGTCTTCTCCTCGAAACCGAAGTCCTTCCTCTTCAACATCTCGGTGGGTTACACCCTCGCGGGAATCAAGGGCGCGAGGGTCAACGCCTACATCGAGGCCATGCGCTCGCCTTCCCGCCTGCCCCAGTGGGCCAATGACATGCACGAGGTCTCTGCCTTCGTAGAATCCCCCGGCTTCCTAGCGGCCTTCGGAAGCGATGCCCTCGCGAAGGCGAGGGCCCTGGTCGCGGCCTTCCCCGCGAAGCCGGTGCATTCGGTCACGATCTCCACGATGCACGGCTGCCCTCCCGCCGAGATCGAGGGCATCGGAGCCTACCTCATCGAGGAAAAGGGCTTCGACACCTTCGTAAAGCTCAACCCCACCCTCCTCGGCTACTACACGGTGCGCGGCATCCTCGATCACACGGGCTGGAAGGACATCGGCCTGAAACGCGATACCTTCGAGCACGACCTCCAGTTCAAGGATGCCCTCGGACTCATCAGATCCC
Source organism: Spirochaetaceae bacterium (assembly GCA_025356015.1). GTDB lineage: Bacteria > Spirochaetota > Spirochaetia > Treponematales > Rectinemataceae > JANXYO01. The sequence goes on along the minus strand of JANXYO010000091.1, from coordinate 26,835 downwards.
TATCGAAAAAAGCCGAGGACTCAGGCCTCCGCTTCGGGATCAAGCTCTCGAACACCCTCGCGAACGAGAACACGGGTGGCTTCCTCCCAGGGGCCGAGCGCTACATGTCGGGCCGCGCCCTCTTCGCGGTCACCACAAGGCTCGCCGCGGACCTGGCGGCCGCACTGCCGGAGTTCGACCAGCGCTTCTCCTACTGCGGGGGCGCCTCGGCCCTCAACGTCGCAGAGCTCATCGCCGCGGGCATGGGGCCGGTCACCGTCGCGACCGACGTCCTCAAGCCGGGCGGCTATCTCCGCTTCGGCCAGATGGCCGAGGAGGCGGTCCGCGCCCTTCCCGGATCGCCGGAGAGGCCCGACGCGAAAAAGCTCGCTGCCCTCGCCGCGGCAGCCCTCGAGCGCCCCGAGTACCGCAAGGCCTGGAAACAGGGCAGGGGCAGGATCGAGCGCAAGCTCCCCCTCTTCGACTGCTTCGCGGCCCCCTGCATCGAGGCCTGCCCCGTCAAGCAGAAGGCCCCGGCCTACATCCGCCTCGCCGCGGCCGGTGACTCCCGCGCCGCCATCGAGACCATCCTCGCCGACAATCCCCTGCCCTTCATAACTGGTACTTTGTGCGACCACGTCTGCCAGGAGGCCTGCAACCGCAACGATTACGAGGGCTCGGTCGAGATCAGGGCCTCAAAGCTTGGCTGCGCGAAGGCCGCCTCATTGCCCGTCGTCAGGGCCAAACCCGCGGCCTTCAAGGGCAGGGTGGCCGTCATCGGGGCTGGCCCCGCGGGCCTGGCCTGCGCCCACCACCTCGCCCTCGCTGGTGTCCCCGTCACGGTCTTCGACAGGGCCTCTGGCGCCGGCGGCGTACCCGCCAACACCCTGCCTGCCTTCCGCATCGAGGCCTCGGCCCTCAAGAAGGACATCGAGCGCATCGAGTCCCTCGGGGTCGAGTTCCGCTTCGGCGCCGATGTCGACTCCCTTGGCAAGCTCGAGGCCGAGGGCTTCACCTCCTTCTTCGCCTGCTCGGGCGCACCTGTGCCCAAGCCCCTCGCCATCGAAGGCTCGGGTGTGCGCGTCGTCGACGCCCTCGCCTTCCTCGAGTCCGCCCGCGGCGTCGCCACGGGTGGCGGGGCTGGGGACTTCGCCGGCATCAAGCATGTCGTCGTCGCCGGCGGAGGCAACACCGCCATGGACGCTGTCCGCGTCGCCACCCGCATCCCCGGGATCAATGAGGTGCGTCTTTCCTACCGCCGCAGCCTCGAGGAGATGCCAGCCGACAAGGAAGAGCTCGGCAACGCCCTCGCCGAGGGCGGAAAGCTCATGGCCTTGAGCCTGCCCGAGCGCGCCATCCCGGCCTCGGGCGCCGCGCCCAGCAGCCTCGTCCTGAGGCTCATGGAGCTCGGCGAGAAGGACGCCTCGGGCCGCCGCTCGCCACGGCCTTCCGACAGGACCGAGAGCGTCCACTGCGACCTTCTTGTGGCCGCCATCGGGGAGAGCGCCGACCGCTCCCTCCTCGAGAAGCTCGGCGCCACCTATGGCAAGGACGGCAAACCCGTCTACGACAAGGAGAGCCAGGCCACGGCTCGCAAGGGCCTCTACCTGGGCGGAGACGCCGCCCGCGGCCCCTCCTCGATCATCTCGGCGGCAGCCGACGGCAGGAGGGCAGCCTACGCGATCATGCGCGAGGCGGGCATCGAACCCCCGAAGCAGGGCTACCGCGCGATCGCCCCCGAGGCGGCCAGGCTCGCCGCCCGCGGCCGCCTCCAGGGCCCACTGGCCCCCGTGGCTGCCGGTTTCGCCCAACGCGAGGCGGACCGCTGCCTCTCCTGCGACTCGGCCTGCCTGCGCTGCGTCGAGGTCTGCCCGAACAGGGCGAACATGGCGATCCCCGGCGTCGCCGCGCCATGGAGCGACACCAGCATCGCCGAGCCGTGGCGCGATGCCTTCCAGATCCTCCACGTGGACGCCCTGTGCAACGAGTGCGGGAACTGCGGGGTCTTCTGCCCCTTCGAGGGGGGCGAGCCCTACCGGCACAAGGCCACCCTCTTCTCGGGCCGAAAGGCGCTCGAGGCCTCGAAGAACTCGGGCTTCGCATTTGCCGGAACGGGCCGCCTCGCCTACCGGACGGCCTACGAGGGCCCCGTGGCCGAGATCGAGGCCTCAGCCATGGCCGCCTCAAGGGAGCCCATGGTCGTCCTCGCCCGGAGCATCCACAAGGACCACGCTTACCTGAACGGAGGCTCAAAGTGATACTCTTCGAAAACGTCCGCGTGATCTCCTTCTCACCTGCCTCGGTGTCAGAACCCATGGATGTCGCCGTCGCACAGCGTGGCGACGCCGATGCCGGCGGCCGCGAGGGCAGGATCGTCGAGGCGGGCAGCGCCCTCGCTGCCAAATATCCGAATGCCAGACGGATCAAGGGCGCCTACCTGAGCCCAGGTCTTGTGTGTTCCCACACCCATCTGTACTCGGCCCTCGCCCGCGGCCTCATGGTCGACATCAGCCCCTCGAAGGACTTCGCCCAGCAGCTCAAGAACCTCTGGTGGCGGCTCGACAGGGCCATCGACCTGCCCATCCTCGAGGCGAGCGCCCTCGCCGGCTGCGCCGACGCGGCGGCTTCGGGCGTCACGAGCCTCGTGGACCACCACGCGAGTCCCGAGGCCATCGACGGTTCCTTAAGCGTCATCGCCAAGGCCTACGAGGAGATCGGCATCCGCGGCCTCCTGTGCTACGAGACGACGGACCGCAACGGCATGGAGGGAGCGAAAGCGGGAGTCCGCGAGAATGTGCGCTTCGCCAAGGAAGTCGACGCGGCCCGGGCCGCGGCCCGGGCCGGAGGCAAGGGAGCCAGGCCCCCCCTGACCGACGCTTCCATCGGCGGCCACGCCGGCTTTACCGTCGGCGAGGAGACCCTTGAGGCCCTCGCCGAGGCTGTCAAGACCACGGGACGGGGCATCCACATCCACGCCGGCGAGGACAAGTACGATGCCGTTGACTCGCGCTACCGCTTCGGCGCCGACCTCGCCAGCCGCCTCGACAAGGCGGGCTGCCTGGGTCCAAAGTCCATCATCGGCCACGGCGTGTGGCTTTCCCCTGCCGAGGCCGAGCTCATCAACGAGCGCGACTCCTTCCTCGCGCACAACGCGCGCAGCAACATGAACAACGCGGTAGGCTACAACGCCCTGCTGCACACCTTCAAGAACGTCGTCCTCGGGACCGATGGCATGAGCGCCGACATGCTCGAGGAGTTCAAATTCGCCTGTTTCCGCCACCGCGAGAGCCTGGGACCCTGGTGGCCGGGCGACTTCCTCGCCTGCCTTGACCGCGGCAACCGCCTCATGGAGCGCTACATGGGCGCAGCCACCGGCGCTCAGGCGGCCGCCGGAGGCCCTGCGGCCTTTGGCAAGATCGTCGCGGGGGCGGCGGCCGACCTCGTGCTCTGGGACTACGAGCCCCCCACACCCCTGGTCGGCGAGAACCTCGCCGGCCACCTCGCCTTCGGACTCGGCGCCCGATCGGTGCGCTCCGTGATGGTCGACGGCAGCTTTGTGATCGAAGACAGGAAACCAGCCTTCGACCTCGTGCGGATATCAGAGAGCGCGCGCGAGCAGGCAAGAAGACTCTGGAAGAGAATGGAAGCGAGGTAATCATGCACCTGAACGCGCAGAAGGTAAACGAGAAGGCCAAGGCCTACAGGGACAGCACCGCCGAGATGCTGTCGAAGATCATCAAGGTGCCTGCCTATTCCGGCACCGAGAAGGAGCGCATAGCCCTCCTCCAGGAGCTCTGCCAGAAGGCCGGCTTCGCCGAGGTCAGGGTCGACGGCCTTGGCAACCTCCTTGCCCGCGTCGGCAATGGTCCCAAGAAGCTTGTGTTCGACGCCCACATCGACACTGTCGAGACCGGTGACAGGAGCCAGTGGAAGCTCGATCCCTTCTCGGGCCTCGTCAAGGACGGCCTCGTGCACGGCCGCGGCGCCTCGGACCAGCTGGGCGGGGCGGCGAGCATGATCACCGCCGGCCGCATCCTCACCGACCTCGGCTACGCCGGGGACTACTCGGTCTGGTTCGCCTTCACCGTCATGGAGGAGGACTGCGACGGCCTGTGCTGGAAGTACCTCATCGAGAAGGAGGGCTTCAGGCCCGACTTCTTTGTGTCCACCGAGCCCACAAGCTGCAGGATCTACCGCGGCCACCGGGGCCGCATGGAGATCGAGGCCCGCTTCAAGGGCGTTTCCTGCCACGGCTCCGCCCCCGAGCGCGGGAAGAGCGCGGCCTACATGGCCGCCAAGGCCGCCCTCGCCATCGAGAAGCTCAACACCGAGCTAAAGAGCGACGACGACGGCTTCCTTGGCAAGGGCACGATCACCGTCTCGAAGATTGACGTCCGCGGCCCCAGCCTCTGCGCAGTGCCCGACCAGGGCATGATCTACATGGACAGGCGCCTCACCTGGGGCGAGACCCTTGAGCTCGCCGTCGAGCAGGTGCGAAAGGCCATCCTCGCCGCCGGCGTCGAGAGCGTCGAGGTGAGTGTTCCCAACTATGACAAACCGAGCTGGAAAGGCACTATCCACGCCCAGGAGCTTTACTTCCCGACCTGGAAGATAAGCGCCGACCATCCCCTCGTGCGCGCCGGCGAGGACGCCCACCAGGCCCTCTTCGGCTCGAAGGCCGTGGTCGACAAGTGGACCTTCTCCACGAACGGCGTCGCCGTCTGCGGCCGCCACAAGATCCCCTCGATCGGCTTTGGCCCCGGCGACGAGTCCCAGGCCCACGCACCCAACGAGATCAACCGGATCGACGACCTCGAGAAGTGCGCCGCCTTCTATGCGGGTCTGCCCTACGCCCTGGAGTCCCAGGCATGAGATGGAGCTACCGCTGCCCGGCCTGCGGCGCCGAGTACGCCATAGAGCCGGGCCGCTATCTCTGCGACCATTGCGCACCCAAGCGCGAGAAGGACCAGCCTCTCGAGGGCGTCCTCGAGTGCGCCTGGGAGCTCGAGGGGGCCGAGGCCTTCCCCCAGGGCACGCCCCTGCCGGTGGAGAGGGAGTGGTTCCCCAGGATGCCCGTGGGCGACACCCCCCTGTGGGCGCCAGAGCGGCTGCGCTCCGAGCTAGGCTTCCCCCGGCTCTTCGTCAAGGACGACACCTGCCAGCCCACGGGCTCCTACAAGGACAGGGCGAGCATCCTCGTCGCGGCCTTCGCGCTCAAGTTCGGCATAAAGGAGATAGCCCTCGCCTCGACAGGCAACGCCGCCTCCTCGATGGCCGGCATCGGCGCGGCGGCAGGCCTGAAGATCACGGTCTTCCTGCCCAAGGCCGCCCCTGCTGCCAAGCGTCTCCAGGTCCTCCAGTACGGGGCCGAGCTACGCCAGGTCGACGGCAACTACGACCAGGCCTTCGAGGAGTCCCTAGCCTACACAAAGGCCACGGGCGTGCTCTCGCGCAACACCGCCTACAACCCCCTCACCATCGAGGGCAAGAAGACGGCGGCCTTCGAGATCGTCAAGGATCTCCGCCGCTCGGGCGAGGCCCTGGACGACCGTCCCCTCGAGGTCTTCGTGCCATCGGGCGACGGGGTGATCCTGACCGGCCTCGTGCGGGGCTTCGAGGACCTCATAAGGCTCGGCCGCATAACGCGCATGCCGAGGTTCTGGGCCTGCCAGGCCGAGGGCTCGAGCGCCCTGGCCCGGGCCCTCGCCTCGGGCTCCTTCGGGGCGCCTGTGGCGAGCTCGACCCTGGCCGATTCGATAGCGGTTGATGTGCCGCGCAACGGGGCCTATGCCCTCTCAAAGCTCAAGAAGTACGGAGGCCGCGCGGTCGTCGTGAGCGACGACGAGATCCTCGAGGCCCAGAGAATGCTCTCATCCCGCGCCGGGCTCTTCGCCGAGCCCTCCTCGAGCGCCAGTCTCGCGGGCTTCCTCAAGACAAGGGGGGAGATCGATCCGTCGTCGACGGTCGTCCTCCTCGTCACCGGTTCTGGCCTCAAGGACCTCAAGTCGGCCGCCCTCGCGGTCGGCGTCGAGCTCTAGGCCGCGGCATCCTAAAGACCACACAAGGGGAAAAGCATGATCGACCTTCACGTGAACAAGGACCAGAGGAAGAAGAACATACAGCGCTGCAAGGAGAAGGGGATCATCCTCCCGACCTACGATCAGATGCGCGATCCCTCGAAGGTTCCCGAATCCGTCAAGAAGGAGCTCTCGGGCGTAGGGCTCTGGGACGTCCACAGCCGCAACCTCTTCCGCGTGACTTGGCACAACGAGCCCAAGGAGAGGGGCGGTTCCTTTGGCGGCGTCAACTACCTCGAGATCCCTCGCTCAATCACCGGGACAAAGGCGCGCATCGTGGGCCTCGTCGGCAAGTGGTTTCCCACCGGCGCCCACAAGGTCGGAGCCGCCCTCTCCTGCCTCCTGCCCGAGCTTGTCACCGGCCGCTTCGATCCCACGACCAAGAAGGCCGTCTGGCCGAGCACCGGAAACTACTGCCGCGGCGGGGCCTACATATCCCGCCTCCTCGCCTGCCCCAGCGTCGCGATCCTCCCGGCCGGCATGTCCAAGGAGCGCTTCGAGTGGCTGCGCACCATGGCCGAGGAGGTCATCTCCACCCCCGGCAGCGAGAGCAACGTCAAGGAGATCTTCGACAAGTGCATCGAGATCGAGAGGACGCGCCCCGAGTGCGTCATCTTCAACCAGTTCGACCAGCTGCCCAACCACCTGTGGCACTACTCGGTCACCGGCCCCGCGATGGAGGAGGCCTTCCGCGCCCTCGCCAAGCCAGGCGATAGGGTCGCTGGCGCCATCCTCTCCTCTGGCTCTGCCGGCACCCTGGGCTCGGGCTCCTATCTCCGCGACACCTTCCCCGGCGCCAAGGTCGCCGTCGCCGAGGCCCTCCAGTGCCCCACCATCCTCGAGAACGGCTTTGGCGAGCACCGCATCGAGGGCATCGGCGACAAGCACATCCCCTGGATCCACAACCTCCGCGACACCGACGCCGCTGTCGGCGTTGACGACGAGCTGCCGATGCGCTTCCTGCGCCTCTTCAACGAGAGCGAGGGACGCAAGGTCCTCGCCGAGAACGCTGTGAGCGCCGACACGATAGCCAAGCTCGAGCTCCTCGGCATCTCGGGCATCGGCAACCTCGTCGGCGCCATCAAGCTGGCCAAGTACTACGAGATGGACGAGCACGACGTGGTGTTCACGGTCTTCACAGACTCGATGGCCCTCTATGGCAGCCGCCTCACCGAGCTCAGCGCCGAGCGCGGGAAGTACGACCAGCGCCAGGCCGACCGCGACCTCGAGCGTCTCCACGGCCAGGGCGTCGACCACGTCCTCGAGCTTTCCCAGGTCGACAAGCGCCGCGTCCACAACCTCAAGTACTTCACCTGGATCGAGCAGCTCGGCAAGGACATAGCCGAGCTCCGCGCCCAGTGGGAGGACCACCGCAACTACTGGGGGGGCCTGCGCGCCCAGGCCACGGACCTCGACGTGATGATTGAGGAGTTCAACGCGGAGGTCCTTGCTTGATACTCCTCAAGGACTGCTACTACGTGACGACTCACGAGCGTTCCGGAGTGGACGTCCTCGTGGAGGGAAACCGCATAAAGAGCATCGCCCCGGGCATCGTGCCGCCCGCGGGCGCGAGGGTGATCGACGCATCGCGCCACGTCGTCATGCCCGGTCTGGTGAACACCCACCACCACTTCTACCAGACCCTCACCCGCAATCTCAAGGCGGTTCAGAACGCGAAGCTCTTCGACTGGCTCGTCTACCTCTACGAGGTCTGGAAGGGCGTCGACGAAGAGGCCGTCTACTGGTCCTCCCGCCTCGCGATGGCCGAGCTCCTCAAGACCGGCTGCACCTTGAGCACGGACCACCACTATCTCTACCCGAAGGGCTTCGGCGCCGACCTTCCTGGCATCCAGTTCGAGGCTGCCTCCGAGCTCGGCATGCGCTTCTCCCCCACCCGGGGCTCGATGTCGCGTTCGAAGAAGGACGGGGGACTGCCCCCCGACTCGGTCGTGCAGGACGAGGACACCATCCTCGCCGAGTGCGAGGCGACGATAGGCCGCTACCACGACAGCGCTCCCGACGCCATGAGGAAGGTCGCCCTCGCCCCCTGCTCCCCCTTCTCGGTCTCCGAGGACCTCATGAAGCGCTCTGCGATGCTCGCAAGGAAGCACGGGGTGCGCCTCCACACCCACCTCGCCGAGACGGCCGACGAGGACGAGTACTGCGTCAAGAGCTACTGCCGCCGCCCCCTCGAGCTCATGGAGGATTGCGGCTTCCTGGGTCCGGACGTCTGGTTCGCCCACGGCATCCACTTCAACGACGAGGAGCTCGAGCTCCTCGCCAGGACAAAGACGGGGGTGGCCCACTGCCCCTCCTCCAACATGCGCCTGGGCTCGGGGATAGCGAGGGTCAGGGAGATGCTCAACCGCGGCATCCCCGTCGGCCTCGCTGTCGACGGCTCGGCCTCCAACGACTCCTCCGACATGCTCGGCGAAGCGAGGCAGGCCCTCCTCCTGCAGCGCGTCAGGTACGGGGCGGGAGGTATCACGGCCGATGAGGTCATGGGCATAGCGAGCGAGGGCGGGGCGAGGATCCTCGGCTACGAGCAGCTCGGCCGCCTCGAGGAGGGCTATCTCGCCGACATTGCCCTCTTCGACGTGATGAAGCTCGAGTACGCGGGCTCGCTCTCCGATCCCGCGGCGGCCCTCCTTTTCTGCGGCTACGACCACGGAGCCGACTACGTCATCGTCGACGGCAAGCTCGCCGTGGACAAAGGCCGCCTCGCCGGCGGCCAGGAAGAACAGATACGCAGCAATGCCGACAGGACCTCTCGCAGGCTCCTCGAAAAGGCGGGAATAGCGCGATGAACGGAATAGTAGATTACACGAGGCCCTCCTCGCTGGCCGAGGCCCTGGAACAGAAGGCGGCCAATCCCGGAGCAGCCTGGCTCGCGGGCGGCACGGGGATCCTTGCCGGCGATTCGAGGCCAAGGCCCGCGGCTCTGATCGATGTGGGCAGGCTCCTGCCCCGCGCGATCAGGATGGCCGACGGAGAGCTGCTCATGGGGGCCGGGGCCAGCTTCCAGGACATAGCGGACTGTGACCTCGTCCCCGCCTCCCTGCGCGAGGCGGCGCTTACCATGGTCAACCGCAACACGCGCAACAGGGCAACCATCGGAGGCAACCTCGGGGCGAACAAGTCCTGCGCGAGCCTCATACCCTTGCTTCTGGTGCTGGACGCGAAGCTCATCGTCGAGGGAGGGAAGAAGACCCGCCTCGGCGCGGCGGAGTGGCTAGCCGACAGATCGGGCCTCGTCCTCGAGGCGGCCATAGCCAGCGATCCCGGACGCCGCTCCTCCTACCTGCGCTGGGCCAGGTCCTCCTGCGACCTCTCGGTCCTGACCGTGGCTGTATCGTGCATCGTGACATCCGCAGGGCTCTCCTCCCTGCGCATCGCCATGGGAGGCCTTGCCTCCCATGCCCGGCGCTTCGGCGAGCTCGAGGCCCTCTTCGAAGGCATGGCCCTCCCCCCGCGTGAGGCGATCGAAGCCGCCTCGGCGCCACTGTTCAACCCCATCGATGACCTCAGGGCGAGCGCGGCCTTCAAGCGCCTGCGGGCAGCCACCCTCCTCGCCGACGCCATGCACGCCGCGGCCGGCTCCGCCCTGGCAGCTTCCAGTCCAGCCGCGACCCCAGGAGTCCGACAGTGAAAGTATCCTTCAAGCTCAACGGCCGCTCCGTCAAGTGGGACTGCGAGGCGAATGAGAGCCTGCGCGACGCCCTGCGCCGCAAGGGCATCACCTCGGTGCGCAACGGCTGCGACGGCGAAGGCTCCTGCGGGCTCTGCGCCGTGATCCTCGACGGAAGGCCCGTGAACTCCTGCCAGATCCTGGCCCTCCAGGCCGAAGGCTGCGAGCTCGCGACTGTCGAGCAACAGTCCAGGGAGCGCAAGCTCTCGATCGTGCAACGCGCCCTCGTCGACGCGTCCTGCGTCCAGTGCGGCTACTGCACCCCTGCCGTCGCCCTCGCCGTCCAGGACCTCCTCGAGAGGTCGAAGGATCCGAGCGAGGAAGAGATCCGCGACGCCCTCTCGGGCACCCTCTGCCGCTGCACGGGCTACGAGCAGTTCTACGCGGCGGTACGCATCGCCTCGAAACGCCTCACCGATCCTGGATACGCCGATCCTGCGGGACCAGAGTTCAGGAAGGACCTGCGGCACGTGGGCAAGGACAGGGAGAAGGTCGACGCCGCGGCCCTCGCCCTTGGCGAGAAAGCCTTCGTGGAGGACAGGGTCGAAGCCGGCGCCTGCCACCTCGCCATGCTCCGCAGCCCCCACGCCCACGCCTGGATAAAGTCCATAGACACAGCCGAAGCCGAGGCCATGAGCGGCGTCGTCGAGGTCCTCACCTACCTTAACTGCCCCGGCGCCGTCTACACGACCGCCGGCCAGGGCTTCCCCGAGCCCTCGCCCTACGACCAGAGGATGTTCTCGAAGAAGCTGCGCCATGTCGGCGACAGGGTGGCCGCCGTCCTCGCCGAGAGCCCCGAGGAGGCCGCAGCGGCCCTCAAGGCCATCAAGGTCGAGTACGAGGTCCTAAAACCCGTCCTCTCGATAGCCCAGGCCAAGGCCGCCGGGGCTCCCGTCGTCCACTCTGGCGCCGTGAGCTATGTCGTCGGCGAGGCACCCGCGGGGACCTCGGTCGAGGGCGACGGACGCGACGACCCCATAATCTACCAGTTCCCCCTCCACGCCGACCCCCACCACAACCTCGCGGCCTCCGTCGCAGACGGGATAGGCGACATCGAGAAGGGCTTTGCCGAGGCCGATGTCGTCATCGAGAGGAAGTACAAGGGCAACCGCGTCCAGTGCACACCCATGGAGCCCCATGTCGTCTACGCCAAGATCGACTCGGGCCGTCTCGTGATCCACGCCTCGACCCAGGTCCCCTGGCATCTGCGGCGCATCGTGGCCACGGCGGTCGGGATCAGTGAGAACAAGGTCAGGGTCATCAAGGAAAGGGTCGGGGGTGGCTTCGGCGCCAAGCAGGACATCGTCCTCGAGGACGTCGTGGGCTATCTCGCGTGGAAGACCGGCAGGAGCGTCTTCTGGCGCTACAGCCGCGAGGAGGAGTTCGTAGCGAGCCGCACGAGGCACGTCATGGAAGTGACAGTGAAGCTCGGCGCGAAGCGCGACGGCACTCTCACCGCCATCCTCATGCGGCTCGACGCCGACACGGGGCCTTACGGCCAGCACTGCCTCACCGTCCCCATGAACGCGATCTCGAAGAGCCTTCCCCTACTTCTGTGCGACAACGCGCGCTTCGAGGTGAAGTCCTACTACACAAACCTCTCGCCCGCCGGGGCCTACCAGGGCTATGGGGCCCCCAAGGGCTCCTTCGCCCTCCAGACCGCCCTCGCCGAGCTGGCGGCCGAGCTCGGACTTGACCAGATCGACATGATCGAGAAGAACCGCGTGCGATCGGGCGCCCGCATCGAGATCCTCAAGAGCCTCGGGGAAGGCAGGCCGGGCGCGGCCGTCACCCTCGGGGAGTGCGGGCTAGGGGAGATGCTGGACCGGGGCATGAAGGCCTTCGCCTGGAGGGGACCACGGCCTGAGTCTAGCGACAGGGACTGGAGGCTAGGGCGAGGCGCCGTCATCATACAGCAGGGCTCTGGCCTGCCGGGCCTCGACTCGGCGAACGCCGAGCTCAGGCTCCTGCGCGACGGCACCGTCCTGATGCTCTCGGGTGGGGCTGACCTCGGCACGGGGCTCGACACCCTCACCTCCAAGGCAGCCGCCGAGATCCTGGGCCTCGAGATGGGTGATGTCGCCGTCATCTCGGGCGACACCGACATCACACCCTTCGACAAGGGGGCCTACGCCTCATCGGGCACCTTCTTCTCGGGCAACGCCGCAGTGCGCGCGGCCGAGGACCTGCGGGACAAGATCATCGCCACGGCGGCCCTCATCCTCGGCGAGGACCCTGCCGACCTGAAGATCGCGCATCGCGGCATGGTGAAGGGCAAGAAGGGCGAGATCAGCCTCGCGAGGCTCGCCCACATGTCCACCCAGGGCGAGGGCCACGGCGAGCTTGTGGGCTTTGGCAACTTCAAGACCGAGCACGCGGCCTTCCCCTACGGGGCGCATTTCGTCCAGGTGGCGGTGAACACGCGCACGGGCGAAGTGAGGCTCGACCGCTATCACGCCTACCAGGACTGCGGCACACCGATCAACCCCGCCCTCGCCATCGGCCAGATCTACGGCGGGGTCCTGAAGGCCATCGGCCACTCCCTCTACGAGGAGATGCTCTACGACGACAATGGTCGCTGCATCAACGCCAACTTCCTCGACTACAAGATCCCGACCATCAACGAGATCCCGAAGGACTTCCACGTGGAACTCGTGCCGGTGGCCGACGAGGTGGGGCCCTTTGGAGGCAAGAGCGTCTCGGAGATCGCGCTGAACGGAGCCGCGCCAGCCATCTCAATCGCCATCCACGATGCCGTGGGCGCCTGGCTGCGCGAGTGGCCCTTCACGAGCGAGCGCGTGCTCAGGGCCATGGGAAAACTGTAGAAGATAGGGAATTGAGAAAGGCACGCCACGGAGGCACGGAGAAATTGTTGCGATGGAGGCGGAAGTAGAGATGGAAGGGATCATGGGGAAGGAGTGGGCGCCGCCACCAGGGTGCCGGATCTCTCCACCTCATCCTCCTCATCTCCGCGCCTTCCACGGTGAAATCATCTTGTAGTACAAGACCGGCGCCTGGCGCCTGGGGATATGCATGACCGGAGGAAGAGGAAGATGACAAAGACCGAGATAGGCAAGATGATCGAGGGCCTAAGAGGCAAGAAGCTTGGCATGTACCACAAGGACTTCCTCCTGACCTGGGAGAAGAGCCGCGACGAGCTCGAGGCGACCTTCATCGTCGCCGACACCCTTCGCGCGATGCGCTCTGCCGGTCTGTCGCCCAGGATCTGGGACTCCGGCATCGCCGTGTCCAATTTCCGCGACAACTCGACCAGGACCCGCTTCTCCTTTGCGAGCGCCTGCGACCTCCTCGGCCTCTACATCCAGGACCTCGACGAGGGCAAGAGCCAGATCGCCCACGGCGAGACCGTGCGCGAGACCGCGAACATGATCAGCTTCCTCTCCGAGGCCATCGGCATCCGCGACGACATGTACCTGGGCGAGGGCGACAAGTACCAGAGGGAGGTGGGCAAGGCCCTCGACGAGGGCCTTGCCGCGGGCGTCCTCCCCGACCGCCCCACCGTGGTCAACCTCCAATCCGACATCGACCACCCCACCCAGTCGATGGCCGACCTCCTCCACCTCTCCCACCACTTCGGCGGCCTCGACAAGCTCAAGGGCAAGAAGATCGCCATGAGCTGGGCCTACTCCCCCTCCTACGGCAAGCCCCTCTCGGTGCCCCAGGGCATCATCGGCCTCGCCAGCCGCTTCGGCATGGAGATAAGCCTCGCCCACCCCGAGGGCTACGACCTCATCCCCGAGGTCGTCGCCCTCTCGGCGAAGCAGGCCAAGGAATCGGGCGGCTCATTCAAGCACGTGAACTCGATGGACGAGGCCTTCGCCGACGCGGATATCGTCTACCCGAAGAGCTGGGCCCCCTTTGATGTGATGCAGAAGCGCGTCCCCCTGCTCAAGAATGGGGACCAGGCGGCCTTGAAGGATCTCGAGAAGCAGTGCCTCGCTAACAACGCCCGCTTCAAGGACTGGGAGTGCACCGAGGCGAAGATGAAGCTCACCAAGGGTGGAAAGGCGCTCTATATGCACTGCCTGCCCGCCGACATCACCGACGTCTCCTGCACAGCAGGTGAGGTCGCCGCGAGCGTCTTCGAGCGCTACCGCGACGACACCTACCGCGAGGCGAGCTACAAGCCCTACATCATCGCGGCGATGATCCTCCTCGGAAAGTCGAAGGATCCGGCCGCAACCCTCGCGCGAGTCCTGGAGAGGGGCAGCGCGAGGTCCCAGCTTTAGGGACTCCAGGGCCAGCTTCAGTCGGGGGCTACGAGGATCTGGATGTCCTCGTAGTCCCTTTCCCTGATGCCCTTCATGGACTCGCTGGTGGGCCTGGCACCCTCGGGCAGCTGGCTCGCCGCGAGTCCGAAGCGCTCGACCAGGTCCCTGGTGGAGAGCAGCTCCTTGGACCGCGCCGCCCCCTGGAGCCTGAAGGCGAAATTGATCCCGTAGCCGACGTAGTCGCGGTACTTCAGCCCCGAAGACTCGGCGTAGATCTCGTACTTGTAGACTTCGTCCACCAGCAGGGCCCCCGCCAGGCTGTCGCGGTAGCCGAAGGCAGGGCCCGTCTCCCCGATGACCCAGCGCAGGAGTGTGAAGAGTTCCACCGCGTTGTCGACATCGCCCCGGCTCGGGTTGTCCCAGAGGATGAGGGCCCCGTCGCCCAGGAGCTTGTAGTAGGAGACCGCGTAGGCGTTGATCGCGGCGAGCAGCTCCTGGGTGTAGCGCTCGAGGAAGCCCTTCACCTCGTCCCTGCCCTGGTCGCGCGCATAGCTCGAAAAACTCCTGAGGTCGAGGCAGAGTATCAAGGTCTCGAGGAACCGCTTCTCGTATACCCCGTCGCGGAGCGAGATCGGGGTCTTCTTCATCTCGTGGATGACCGTCGCCTCGATCTCGGTAGTGTCCTCCCTGATCTCGTCGAGGGCATAGCCTTGGAGCAGGGATCCCGTGCTCTCGCGGATGAGCTCGTCGACCCCCATGCTCGGGGAAAGAGCGACCTTCCTGATGCCCTCATTGAGCACCAGGCCCTCGCGCGTGGGGATGATGGTGAGGAGGTCGCCGTCGATGATGGTCTCGATCTCGAGCCGGCCCTCCCCTCCTTCCCGCGTGTACAGGTATCTCTTGCCAGTCATCGGCCGCTCTGACGTCACGATCCCTCCGGTTGGGCCAGTATGGACCGCGCCGGGACCTGAGTCAACCTTGGGAGGCCGCGCAAGATGTTCCGCACAAGGCCTTGGTGGGATCGCGGCTAGAAGCTCCTCACCAGCTCGTCGTCCTCGAGGTCGAAGACCGAGACGAACCGCATCATCACCGCCTCATAGCCCTTGTCGTCCCAGAGCTTGAGCGCGAACTTCTCCTCGTCGGCAAGGGACTCGAATTTGACGACGAACCTGTACTCATCCTGGCGGCCGGCGATGTTGCTCCAGACTTCCACGCTCTTGACCTGGGGCTGCTTTGCCCAGTATTCGGTCAGGGCCTTGGCCGTGCCCTCCATCTTCTCCCAATCCCGCGCAACCCGCACATTTCGGATAAGGTAAACCACGATGCGTACCCCCGTCTGTAGAGATGGACGCGTCCGGCCATGGGGGCCGGATTCCCGCGTAGTTCCAATCTACTAAAGTGGCCCTCGGGGGGGGCGACAGGTTTCGGTGCTCTGCTTGGTCCTCTCTGGTTCCCTCAAGCCTGCCTATCGGCCGCATCCTCTTCGTAGAGCCTTTTTTCAAGGAGGCTCAGGGGCAGGTGGCCAGCCGCGAGCAGGACGACGAAGACCGACACAAGGAGGGATCGCTCAAGCAGGGCCAAGCAGGCGAGGAAGACCACCGGGCAGATCGCCATGGGGATGGGCATCGAGAAGACCCTCTCGAAAAGCAGGCGGTACTCCCTGCCATTGCCGAAATAGCGCACCCAGCCTGAGTAGTAGACCACCATGGTCATCGCCATCACGAAGGACACAACGATGCCCGCGTCACCCGAGAGCTCGAAGGGGAAGAATAGGGGCAGGACAAAGGAGCCGGCCTGGCCCAGGCGCTCCAGGACAGTCAGGATCGTGATGTACAGACCGCCTATTATCGGTCTGGGCCCACGGGGCTTCCAGATGAGGTAGGCAAGGTTGGGCAGAAGGAGGATGGCTGGTATCCAGAGATTGGCCCATTGAAAGCTCATGTCCTTGATCATGCTGATCCTTTCAGGCTCCACGGCCTACCAGAGCGAATGGACGGGATCCCGGATGTACTTGTCGTAGACCTTCCGCGCCCCTTCCATTTCCTCGCTCGACAGAGGACGCAGGCCTGAGGCCGCCACGTTCTCCCCCACCTGCTCGCTCCTCGAGGCACCCGGGATGACCACCGACACGGCCTCGAACATGAGGACCCAGCGCAGTGCCCATGCCGCCAGTGCGCCCTCGCGCGGAAGGACGGAACGCAGGGCCTCCACGGCGGCGAGGCCCTTTTCGTAGTCGACGCCCGAGAAGGTCTCGCCCTTGTCGAAGGCCGCCCCATCGCGGTTGTAGGCCCGGTGGTCCCTTGCCTCGAACTTCGTGTCGCGGGTGAAGCGTCCGCCAAGGAGGCCCGAGGCCAGGGGGACCCTGACAATGATCCCCACCTTGCGTTTCAAGGCCTGCTCGAAAAGCAGCTCGGCCGGCCTCTGCCTGAAGATGTTGAAGATTACCTGGACCGTCGTGACGTTGGGGAACTCGATCGCCTTCAGGGCTTCCTCGATCTTCTCGACGCTGACGCCGAGATTCCGGATCTTGCCCTCCTCCTTGAGGCGCTCGAAGGTCCCGAAGATCTCGCTCCGGTAGTAGACTTCGGTGGGTGGACAGTGGATCTGGACCAGGTCGATGCACTCCGTCCCCAGCCGCCTGAGGCTATCCTCGACAAAGCCGCGGAGCGCCTGGGGCGTGTAGCCCTGGTTCACGTGGGGACTAATGCGGCGGCCGCACTTGGTGGCGAGGCGAAAGGCCCCAGGCCTCGCGTGGAGGGCCCTGCCCACGGCCGTCTCGCTACGGCCGTCGGAATAGACGTCGGCTGTGTCGATGAAGCTGACGCCAGCATCCAGTGCCGCCGCGATGGTCCTGTCGGCTAGGGCGTCGTCGAATTTCTCCCCCCACTTGCCTCCGAGCTGCCAGGTCCCGAGTCCGATCTCGGAGACCTGGAAGCCGGTCTTGCCGAGCATGCGATCGCGCATTGCGGTCCTCCTTTGCCGGTCCATTTCTAGAGGGCGGCCGCGGCATTGCTGGCGATGTCGCGGGCGACCTCCCTTATGAAGGCCATGAGGGATCCGGGCATGGCACCGATGACGATGATCGCGATGGCCATGGCCGCGAGTGCGATCGCAGCGAGGGCGGGCATGGCGGGTCTCGGGCTCATGGAGCCCGTGCCTGCCTCGCTTGCCGGGCGGTAGAGGGCCGAGACCACCCTGAGGTAGTAGAAGATCGAGATGGTGCTGTTCACCGCGAGGATCACGACGAGGACCCACAGGAAGGCGCCCGCGCCCGCCTCGAAGATCACGAACTTGCCCATGAAGCCAGCCGTGAGCGGAAGGCCGGCCAGGGACAGAAGGGAAGCGGTGAGGGCGGCTGCGGCCCAGGGATGGCCCTTTGCGAGGCCGCGGTAATGCTCGATGGAATCGGCCTCGGCCTCATTGGTCGAGAGCCCAGCGACGGCGGCGAAGGCTGCGAGGTTGGAGACAAAATAGGCGACAAGGTAGAAGGACACGGCCGCGCTTCCCTGGTTCCCGCTCGCGACAAAGGCGACGAGTATGTAGCCAAGGTGGGCGATCGAGCTGTAGGCCAGGAGGCGCTTCAGGTTGCCCTCACGCAGAGCGAGGATATTGCCGGTGAACATCGATATGCCCGCGATGGCTGCGAAGATCCAGGCAAAGGGCCCCGCTCCCGCGATGCCGGCTGGCGCGAAGAAGCGCACGAGGAGGATGGCCATGGCTCCCTTGGAGGCTGTCGCGATGAAGGCCGTCGCCGGCGCGGGGGCGGCATCGTAGATGTCCGGGGTCCAGACATGGAAGGGGGCGACGGCAAGCTTGAAGCCGATGCCCACCGTCATGAGGGCGAGGCCGGCGAGGACCGTGAAGCTTGCGCTTCCTGAGGCCGCCCTGGCCGCCGTCGTGATGTCGAGGCTGCCGGTCTCGAGATAGACCAGGGCCATGCCGAAGAGGAGGAAGGCCGAGGAAACGCCGGCGAGGATGAGGTACATGAAGGCAGAGCGCAGCCCTGCCTCGCGCTCGCGGCGGTAGCCTATGAGGGTGAACAGGGGCGTGCTCAGGAGCTCGAGCCCGAGAAAGAAGGAGGCGAAGCTCGAGCTCGAGGCAAGGACGGCGCAGCCGAGGCAGGCCAGCTGGAGGAGGAAATAGAACTCCCCGTTCTCCTCCCTCCGGGCGCGGAAATAGGCGAATGACATGAACTCGACGACGATGGTCGCGCCGATGCTCAGGGCCATCGAGAGATAGGCGAAATGGTCGAGGACGAGGAGGGCGGTGAAGCGCTGCGGGGCCCCGGTCCAGGCGAAGAAGAGGCTCGCGAGGGCTGCGACCAGGCCGGCCATCGAGAGGGCAAAGGCCGTCTCGTAGCGCTGCCTCGCAAAGGCGAGGCCGAAGAGGACAAGGATGGCGCTTCCGGCCAGGATGGCGAGGGGCAGGAGGCCGAGGTAGCCGGACGCGCTCATGCGGTGCCTCCAAGAATGCCTAGGATTCCGCCAAGGGCGCGCGATGCGGCGTCCATCGCCCCCTGGGGGAATATGCCGAGCCAGAAGAGGGCGATGATCATAGCGCCGAGGGCCGCGATCTCGATGGCCCCGAGATCGCGCACTTCTTTCGTGTCCGAACTTTCACCGTGGAAGGCGAGCTGGTACATCCGCAGCGAGTAGACCATCGCGAAGACGAGGCCGATGGCCGCCACCACGGCGACGCTCACGCTTGCGCGGTAGGCCCCTAGCAGCACGAGGAATTCCCCGATGAAGTTGCCGAAGCCAGGCAGGCCCAGGAGGGCAAGGGTGAGGACCAGGCCGAAGGCCCCGAACTTCGGAGCCGCTGACCACAGGCCGCCCATGCGGGAGAGCTCCCGTGTGTGGAGCCTGTCCTGCAGGGAACCCACGAGGATGAAGAGGGCGCCGGTGGAGAGGCCATGGCTCAGCATCTGGATCACCGCCCCGTTCAATGCCTGGACGTTGAAGGCGAAGACGCCCAGGAGGACGAAGCCGAGGTGGCTTACCGAGGTGTAGGCGACGAGTCTCTTCATGTCGGTCTGGCTGAAGGCCATGAAGCCGCCGTAGATGATGCCCGCGACGCCTATCCACATCGCGATGGGCGCGAAGCTGCGCGAGGCCTCGGGGAAAAGGGGCAGGACGAAGCGGATGAGGCCGTAGCCGCCGGTCTTGAGCAGGAGGCCCGCGAGGATCACGCTGCCCGCGGTGGGCGCCTCCGTGTGGGCGTCTGGCAGCCAGGCGTGGAGGGGGAAGGCGGGAAGCTTCACGGCGAAGGCTGCGAAGAAGCCTAGCATGAGGAGCATGCCTCTGGTGGGATCTAGGGCCGTGCCAAGGAGGAGGCGGTAGTCAAAGGTCCTAAGGCCTGTGGCTGCGGCGTGGGCGAGGTAGAGGCCGATGATGGCGACAAACATGAGGAGGCCGCCGATCTGGGTGAAGAGAAAGAACTTTAAGGCGGCGCGGTGCCTTCCCTCGTGGCCCCAGATGTCGATCAGGAAGTACATGGGGATCAGCATGAGCTCCCACATGAAGGCAAAGAGGAAGAGATCGATCGAGAGGAAGACCCCGTTGATGCCTGCGAGGACGAGACAGAGGCAGAAATGGAAGAAGGCTACCTTCTCCTGGATGCCCTTCCAGGAGGCCAGGACGGCCGCGATCCCAAGGAGGGAAGTGAGGGCCACGAAGAGGAGGGAAAGCCCGTCCAGGCCCAGGGTGAAGGATATGCCGTAGGCCGGGATCCAGGGCATGGAGCTCAGGGCCAGCCAGGTCCCTTCAACCGGGACAAGGGAGCCTGAAGCCTGGGCAATCCACAGCCATGCCGCGAGGACCAGGTTGAAGGCGTTGCCAGCGAGGCTGATCCAGCGGCCCGCTGTGGAGCCGCGTGATCCCAGGATCCAGGCCGCGAAACCGCAGACCAGGGGTAGGACGATGAAGAGGGCAAGCATCATAGGATCACCGCTGCGGCGATGACGAGGGCGCCGCCCACTGCAAGGAATGCGACATACCAGCGGATCATCCCCGTCTGGCTGCTCCTGAGGACGCGTGAGAAGGCCAGGTTGGCCGTGCCGATGCCGTTCGAGGCCAGGTTGACGGCGTCCCTTCTGTTGACGCGGCAGAGCCACTCGAAGGGGGTCTGGAAGAGGACAGCGTAGATCCTGTCGAAGCCCCAGCCTTTCTTGAAGAATGACGCGATGCCCGAACTCGGGCTCACAAAGCCGGGCTTCAGGCTGCGCCTCCACAGTAGAGCGCCGATCAGAATGCCCATGAGGGAAGTCCCCAGCGAGGCGAGGGCAAGGGCGAGCTCGCTGCCGCCCCCTGCCTCGGCCTCCCTAGCGGGGGGAAGGGCCGTGCCGAGGAAGGTGCCGAACCAGGGGACACCGCCCAGGATGCGCGGAAAGTCGACCAGCCCGCCAATGAGGCAGAAGAACGCGAGGATGCCCAGGGGGATGGTGAGGAGGGGTCCGGGACGCGCGAGCTCCTGGCCTCCCTCATGCGCGCTGCCATGGGCGGCGTTCGCGGCGTTCGCGGCGCTCGCGCCCCTCCCGGCGAAGACCACGAAGAGGAGGCGGAAGGTGTAGGCCGAGGTGATGAGGACGCCGAGCATCGCGGCGATCCAGAGCAGGTGGCCCGGGTCGCCCGAGGTCCAGGCCCTTGCCACTATGGCGTCCTTGCTGGCGAAACCCGAGGTGACCGGTGGCAGGGCTGTGAGGCCCAGGCTGCCGATCAGGAAGACCCAGAAGGCGAAAGGCATCCTCCTGGCGAGGCCGCCCATCTTGAAGATGTCGTGCTCGTGGTGGAGGGCGTTGATGATCACGCCGGCGGTGAGGAAGAGGAGGGCCTTGAAGAAGGCATGCATCGCGAGATGGAAGATCGCGCCCGTCCAGGCCCCGAGGCCCAGGGCGAGGAACATGTAGCCGATCTGGCTCATCGTGGAGTAGGCGAGTACGCGCTTTATGTCGGTCTGGAAAAGGGCGCTCCAGCCGGCGACGAGGAGGGTCGCTGCGCCGATTATCGCCACGGCGAGCTGGACCGCGGGGGCGAGGGCGAAGAGGGCGTTGGTCCGGGCGACGAGGTAGACACCGGCGGTGACCATCGTGGCCGCGTGGATCAGGGCACTAACCGGGGAGGGGCCGGCCATGGCGTCGGGCAGCCAGGTATGAAGGGGCAGCTGGGCCGACTTGCCGAGGGCTCCGCCCAGGACGAGGGCCGCTGCGAGGCTCGCGATGGGCGAACCCAGGGGCCAGGCCGAGGCCGCCCTCCTGCCGATCTCCTGGATGTCGAGGCTCCCGAGGGAGGTGGCGAGGAGGAAGATGCCAACGAGGAGGGATATGTCGCCGATCCTGGTGACTATGAAGGCCTTCCTCGCCGCCCTTCCGTTGGCGCTTTCGCGGTACCAGAAGCCGATGAGGAGGTAGGAGCACAGGCCCACGCCCTCCCAGCCGAGGTAGAGCAAGAGGAGGTTGTCGGCGAGGACGAGGGTGAGCATGGAACCGACGAAGAGGTTCATGTAGCCGAAGAAGCGGCCGTAGCCCTCCTCCCCTGCCATGTGGTCGACCGAGTAGAGGTGGATGAGGAAGCCTACGACGGTCACGACGAGGCACATGACGATGGACAGGGCATCCACGGCGAGGCCAATGGGCACTGAGATGGACCCCACTTGTAGCCAGTTCCAGAGCACCAGCCCAAAGGCCGATCCGGATTGGGGCGAGAGCGAGGAAATGGACGCGAGGGTGATGGCAGAGGCCATTGAAAGGCCCACGGCCGCGCTGCCAATGATGGCGGCCGTCCTTCCTTTCATCCTCCAGCCCAGGAAGATCAGGAGGGCTCCGGCGAAGGGGAAGGCGGGGATGAGGGCGACGATGCTCATGGCCTGGTCCTCCCCGCCTGGGCGTCCTTCTGATAGTCGGTGTCGAGGAGGCTTCTCATGTCAACCGGGGCCGGCTCTCCGCCGGCCGCAGCCTCGTCGGGGACGGCACCGGGGACCCGTCCAGAAAGTACAAGGATGAGGGCGAGGCCGACGGCGACCTCGGCGGCAGCCATCGTGAGGAGGAAGATGAACATCACCTGGCCGTCGGCCCCGCCCCAGCGGGCTCCGGCGACGATGAAGGCGAAACCTGCGGCGTTGAGCATTATCTCGACGCACAGGAGCATGAACACGAGGCTGCGACGCGTGAGCAGGCCCACGAGGCCCAGGATGAAGAGGATCGCCGCGAGGGCGAGACCGTACTCGAAGGAAACCGCTGCCATGCTTTAGGCTCCTTCCTTGGGGAGGCTTGGCGGCGAGTGCCGCCTCCCCAGATGGTAGGCACCGACCAGGCCCGCGAGGAGGAGGAAGGCGGCGATCTCGACGCCGACCAGATAGGGTCCCAGAAGGGCGATGCCCAGCTCCTTGGAACTGACACCCTTGACCTGGCCGACCACCCTTCCCGCCGCGGCGGGCGCGAAGAGGAGGACCCAGGAGAGTTCGGCCAGGAGGACGATGCCAAGGATAGAGGGCCCGATCCAGGCGCGCGGCTCGACCCTCGAGCTTTCGGCCCCTGTCATCATGACCACGAACACGAAGAGGACCATGATGGCCCCAGCGTACACGATCACCTCGAGGGCCGCGACGAAGGGGGCTCCCAGGAGGAACATCGTCACCGCGAGTGCGAAGAGGGACACGATGAGGTAGAGCAGGGCGTGGACGGCGTTCCTCTGCACGATGACCATGACGGTGGCGAGGATCGCGACCACGCCGGCGACGATGAAACTGACATTCATGGGCTCACCCTTTTTTTCATGGCAGGAGATCCTTCACGTCGACGGGCGGACGCTCGCCCTCGGCCTGGCCCTTGTCCTTGCCCTTGATGGCGAGGCCCGCGTGGCGGTAGAAATTGTAGCCGGGATACTTGCCCGTGCCCGAGATGAGGAGGTCTTCCTTCTCGTAGACGAGGTTCTTCCTCGAGTATTCGCCCATCTCGTAGTCGGGAGTCAGCTGGATCGCGTAGGTGGGGCAGGCCTCCTCGCAGAAGCCGCAGAAGATGCACCGCGAGAAATTGATGCGGAAGAATGAGGGGAAACGCCTGCCGTCCTCGGCGGTCGCGGCCTGGAGGGAGATGCAGGAAGGCGGGCAGGCGACGGCGCAGAGATAGCAGCCGACGCAGCGCTCCTCGCCGTCGGGATCGCGGGAGAGGATGATCCTCCCCCTCCACCTCGCGGGCAGGCGACGCTTCACCTCGGGGTACAGGACCGTCACCTTGGGTCCGAAGATGTGCTTCAGCACGACCCAGATCGCCCTCAGTATGCTCATCATGGGTCTCTCCTTATCGAGCGAGCGCGAGCACGATGCCGCCCGTGGCCACGAGGTTGGCCAGGGCGAGGGGGAACATCAGCTTCCAGCCGAATCCTATCAGTTGGTCGTATCGGGGCCGGGGCAGGGAGCCCCTGATGAGGACGAAAACGACGACAAAGAACAGGGTCTTCACGACGAACCAGAGGAAGGGCGGGAGCCATGGACCGAGCCATCCTCCGAAGAAGAGCACGACGATCATGGACGAGATCAAGGTGATGCCCACGTACTCGCCAAGGTAGAACATCGCGAACTTGAAACCGGAGTACTCGGTGTGGTAACCCGCGACGAGCTCGCTCTCGGCCTCGGGCAGGTCGAAGGGGATGCGCCTCGTCTCGGCGAGGCCGGCGATGAAGAAGACGACGAAGCCGACGAACTGGGGCACGCAGAACCAGAGCCTTCTCTGGGCCTCGATGATGGCGACCAGGCTGAAGGACCCGGTCTGGAGGACGACCCCAAGTAGGGAGATGCCCATGAAGACCTCGTAGCTCACCATCTGGCCGACGGCCCTGATGCCGCCAAGGAGGGCGAACTTCGAGTTCGAGGCCCAGCCCGCGAGGGCGACGCTGTACACGGCGAGGGAGGACATGGCGAGGAAGAAAAGGAGGCCGACATCGAGGTCGGAGGCGACGATGCCGGGTCCGAGCGGAATGACGGCAAAGGAGGCCAGGACTGTCACCATGATGATCATCGGGGCTATGACGAAGACGCCCTTGTCCGCGAAGGGAGGTATCCAGTTCTCCTTGGTGAGGATCTTGATGATGTCGGCGATGACCTGGACCAGGCCGAGGGGACCCACGCGGTTGGGCCCGTAGCGCTCCTGGACCAGGGCGAGGAATCGGCGCTCGATCCAGATCACGAAGGCCGCGAAGAAGAGGATGCCGAAGACCAGGGCGATCGCGAAAAGGACTGGGTTCATAGCAGGGCCTCGAGCTTCACCCAGGCCGGCTCCCGAAGGAGGGGCGAGCCGGGCAGGCCGACGGGAAGGGACGCGGTGCCCGGGGCCAGGTCCCTGATCTTGACGGGCAGGACCACGGGGGGCCTTCCATCCAGGAAGCTCAGCCTGGCCCTCTCTCCATCAAACAGGCCCAGGCGCCCGGCGTCGGCCTTCGATACCCCGACATGGGGCGCGGGGATGCGCTGCTTCACCGCAGGTGCGAGGGAGGAGAGCTCGTCTGAGCCGAAGCTGAGGAAGCGGGGCAGGGCGAGGAGGGCATCCTTCCTGGCCGCGAAGGCCGCGGGTATGGCGCCCGCCTCATAGCCCCCTTGGACCTCACTGGGCTCAAAGAGCCTCTCGCCCGGGTCTCCACCGTAAAGCTCGCCGTTGACCTCGCTCTGGAACTTGTTCACAGCCTGGTCTGAGTTCCAGCCCGGCGACCAGAACCTCGGGACGAGGGCCGAGGGCTGGTCCCTGGGCGAGCCCTCCATCGTGTAGGCGAGGCCGGAGTCCTGATCCGCGGGCGGCATCGCCTCGTGCACATCGCGGTGGGCGTTCACCGAGGTGCGGCCCGATTCCCTGTGCGAGCCCCGGCCTATCCTCTGGCCCTCGAAACGCCAGTCGGCTCCGGGGGCGGCCTTCTGGATGCCGGCGAGGGCGGGGAACTCGGCGGCGATCGCCTTCTGTATCTCCTCGAGGCTGGACCAGGCCTGGGCGGGTTTCCCTGAGGCCCCTGCGAGCCTGCCGATCCAGCGCCAGCTATCGGCGATGGGCGATTCTGGCTTGAATGCGGGGAAGAAGCGCTGGGCCCTCCCTTCGCTCGAGACGAAGGTCCCGGTGCCCTCACCGAGGGCGGCCGCGGGCAGCACGATGTGGGAGAAGGCGGTAGTCCGGTTCGCCGTGTGGTCGATGGCGACGACACGCGTTGCGCGCTCGAGAAGGGCCGCCGCATCCGGCCCCATGGAGCGCAAGAGCTCGGCCTCGGCGATCACCAGGGGCCTGCCCTCCCCCATCGCCCTTGCCGCCGAGCCGAGGCCGCGGGGCCCGAGCATGGCGGCGCCGAGGGAGTTCGCCTCGGGGAAGACGAGGCTGATGAGGGGCGAGCGGCCGGCGGCTTTCAGGGCTTTGGCGACGCAGGCCGCGGCCTGTATGAGGGCCGCACTGCCCAGGGCGGAGCCCGCGACCACGAGGGGCCGCTCGGCGGCCTTGAGCTCGGCCGCGATCCTCGCGGCGAGCTCCTGCACGGCCGGCGCGAGGTCCTGGGGCCCTGGGGCCGCCGGGTCAATTGCCTTCGCCACTGCGAAGCCGAGCCTGGCGATATCGTCGGGGCCAGCCCTGTAGGTCTCGCGGGCCACGCCGTCGAGCTCGCTCGCCTCGCTCAAGGCGAGGTAGAAGGGCCCCGGCCTGTCCTGGGCGGCCTCGCGGAGGGCCGCATCGTCCCAGGGGGAGATCCGCATCTTCGCGGTCGCAGCCCTATTTGGCGCGTTGCGCGATGCCTGCCTGAGGTTGAGGGCCAGGATGGGGGCCGTGTTCCAGACGTCCTCGCCGAGGACAAGGACGGCGTCGGCACGCGAGGCCTCGCGGGGCGAGGCCGAGGCGGTGCCGCCCTCGGCCAGTGTGAGGGCCATAAGGCCGTAGAGCTCGACCGTGGAGTCGCTCTCGCTAAGGTAGAAGTCGCCGGGCCCCACCAGGGCGCGCAGGGCGTAGTTCGTCTCGACCGAGGCCCTGGCCGAGCCTATGCCCATTGGCCTGCCCGCGCCAAGAGCCCGGGCAGCCTCGCCAAGGGCGAGAAGGTCCTGGGCGGGCTCGAGGCCGCCAGAGCCCTTCATGAGGGCGCCCCGGATGCGCGTTTCGGCATTCGCGTACTCGTAGCCGTAGCGTCCGCGGTCGCAGATGAAGTAGGAATTCACCTCGCCGTTGTAGCGGGGCTTGATGCGTTTGAGCGAGCCGTAGCGCTCTCCGGGGGTGATGCCGCAGCCCACGGCGCAGTGGGGGCAGACCGCCGGGGCCGTGTGCAGGTCCCACTTGCGCACGTAGTGCGATTTGAGGGTCTTGTCGGTGAAGACACCCGTGGGACAGACCTCGCAGAGGTTGCCCGAGAACTGGTTCTCGAGGGTCCCGCTCTCGTGGCGGCCGAAATAGACGTGGTCGTGGCAGCCAAGCACAGCGAAGTCGCGGCCCCCCGCGTAGTCGCGGTAGAAGCGGGCGCAGCGGTAGCACTGGATGCAGCGGTTCATCTCGTGGTTGACGAAGGGCCCGAGGTCCTGGTTGCGGTGGGTCCGCTTGGTAAAGCGGTAGCGGCGGTAATTGTGCCCCGTCATCACGGTCATGTCCTGGAGGTGGCATTCGCCCCCCTCGTCGCAGACCGGGCAGTCGTGGGGATGGTTTACCATGAGGAACTCGACGATGCCCTTGCGGAAGGACTTCGCCTGGGGATCCTCGACCGAGACCCTCATGCCCTCCTCCACTGGCGTCATGCAGGACATGACGATCCTGCCGCGGGCATCCTTCTCGTCCTTGAAGACCTTGACCGCGCACTGCCGGCAGGCGCCGACCGAGTGCATGGCGGGGTGCCAGCAGAAGTAGGGCAGGTCCAGGCCGAGG